>NZ_JALCYU010000002.1:0-443197 GCF_023507765.1 Chromobacterium sp. IRSSSOUMB001 | reverse complement strand
GTGAGGCGGGGCGATGGGGGCGAGCGGCTCAGCGAGGCGCGGGGCCTTGGCCAGCGTTTGCTCCGGATCGCGCAGCAGGCTGTGCAGCAAGGGTTCCACGCCGTCGATGAAGGCGGCGGCGTCCAGTTCGGCGAAGCTGGTCAGGTTGTAGTCGAGGTCCACTTTCACCGGCTGGCGCGAGTCCGCCTCGCGCACGAAGACCTTCAGCGGATAGTGCTGCGACAAGGCGCGCATCGCGGTCATATTGCTGACGGTGCCGTCGAACATGGCGTCGTAATCGTGCTTCTCGTACGACAGGCTGATTTCGTAGGGCAGCCTGTCCCGGCCGAGGCCTTCGGTTTCGCCTATCGGATAGCGGTGATGGCGGAAATCGGCTCTTAGTTCGCGCTGGATCAGGCTGAGCAGTTCCGCGAAGCTCCAGTGCGGTTGGAGTTTCAAGCGCAGCGGGCACAGGCTGGCGAACAGTCCCGGGGTGTTCTTGGCCAAGGCATTGCGGCGGTTGAGGATGGGCAGGGCCAGCAGCAGATCGTCGGCGCCGAACTCGCGCAGCGCATGGGTGTAGATCAGGCCGATGAAAAAGTGGAAGACGGTGGCCTGGTGCGCGGCGGCCAGTTCGCCGATGCGCTTGTAGGTTTCCGCCGAAAGTTGGAAGCTGCGCTGCCCGCAGGCGAGTTGTCCGCCGGCGTCGGCGAACAGCCGGGTTTGGTAGCCAGCGAGTTTGTCTTGCCAGTATTGCCGGTCCTTCGCGTAATGGCGCGATTCGTAATAGCCGTCTTCCTCCTCCACCAATTCGGCCGGCGTCATCATCGGCGTCGGCGCGGGCAGCAAGCCCTGGCGCAGGTGATTGTAGTAACGGCACTTCTCGCTGTAGAGCTGGGCAATGGCCCAGCCGTCGAAGGCGATGTGGTGGAAGCGGCCGTACAGGATGAAATCCTCTTCCCCGTGACGCAGCAAGGTGTAGGCGGCCAACGGGGTTTGGCCGTCGAACGCGAAAGCTTGGGCGAAGTCGCGCTCGGTCCATTCCCGGGCAGCGCGTTCCGGCTCCGGCTCGCCGCGGGTGTCGATTACCGTCAACGGGCGGGGATGACGCGGGCACAGCACTTGGCGTGGCTGGCCGTCGGCATCGTCAATGGCGATGCGTAGCGCCGGCGTGTGCTCCATCAGGGCGGCGAGCGCGGCTTGCAGGGTTTCGATATCGAGTGCGCCCTGTATTTTGATGAAACCGCCGATATTGAATAGTTCGGGCGCGGAGAATAACGATTGATGAAAATAAATTTCCAGCTGCCGGCGTGTAAGCGGGAAGGTTTTCATTTGAGTTATTCCAATCTTATTTAGAAAGTATTATGCCGAAATATGCTTCTGTACTGCCATGTGTGTGTCGCGTAAATCTACACTGATGTGAATTAAATTAGTGAAGCAATTTAACTGGTAAATAAGTCAGGTTTTTAATGGTTGTATTACATGATAGCGTCATTCTATTAAGATAATGGGATAGCTAAATCAGCGATCCGCATTATAAATTTTCAAATATTCCTGCTAAATACGGTTTAAATAATTCATGTTTAATCCGTATTGTTTTTATTTTTACTTTTGCATTTGCGAGGAGTTTTGGAATGAGTTCGAATGATGCGGAAAAACCTTTGGCCTCCAGCCGTCGGGACTTTTTGACCGGAAGCTTGAAACTGGCTTCCGCGGGCGCGCTGGCGGGATGGTTGCCGGCCGAACGGATCATGGCGGGGAGGCTGACTTGCAGCCAACCCAATAATTTCCCTGCGGAAATCCCCTTATATAAGCAAAGCTTCAAAAACTGGGCCGGCGATATCAAGGTGGATGATGTCTGGACCTGCGCGCCGCGTTCCGCGGACGAGGTGGTGAAGGTGGCCAACTGGGCCAAGGACAACGGTTATAAGGTGCGGGCGCGCGGCATGATGCATAACTGGTCGCCGTTGACGCTGGCCGCCGGCGTCAGCTGCCCGGCTGTGGTGTTGTTGGACACCACGCGATACTTGACCGCGATGTCCATCGACGCTTCAGGTCCGGTGGCCAAGGTCACGGCCCAGGCCGGCATCACTATGGAAGCCTTGCTTACCGGCCTGGAAAAGGCCGGCCTGGGCGTGACCGCCGCGCCGGCGCCGGGGGACCTGACCCTGGGCGGCGTGCTGGCCATCAACGGCCACGGCACCGCGATTCCGGCCAAGGGCGAACGCCGTCTGGCCGGCGCCAGTTACGGCTCGATCAGCAATCTGGTGCTCAGCCTCACCGCCGTGGTTTACGACAAGGCCAGCGGCGCTTACGCGCTGCGCAAGTTTGCCCGCAACGATCCGCAAATCGCGCCGCTGCTGGCGCATGTGGGCCGCTCGCTGATCGTGGAAGCCACTTTGCAGGCGGCGCCCAACCAGCGTTTGCGTTGTCAAAGCTGGTTCAACATCCCCTATGGCGAAATGTTCGCCGCGGCGGGCAGCGGCGGACGCACCTTCGCCAGCTATCTGGACAGCGCGGGCCGGGTGGAGGCGATCTGGTTCCCGTTCACTAGCAATCCCTGGCTCAAGGTGTGGACGGTGACGCCGAACAAGCCGCTGTTCTCCCGCCAGACCGACAAGCCGTTCAACTATCCCTTCTCCGACAACCTGCCCGACGAAGTGACCGATCTGGCCAACAAGATTCTGTCGCTGGGAGACGGCAAGCTGACGCCGGCCTTCGGCAAGGCGCAGTTCGCCGCTGCCAGCGCCGGCCTGGTGGCCACGGCCAGCTGGGACTTGTGGGGCTGGTCCAAAAACCTGCTGCTCTACGTCAAGCCCACCACCTTGCGCGTCACCGCCAACGGTTACGCGGTATTGACCCGTCGCGAGAACGTGCAGCGCGTGCTCAATGAATTCGTCACCTTCTATCAGGCGCGGGTGCAGGCGTATCAGCAGCAGGGCCGCTATCCTATGAACGGGCCGGTCGAAATCCGCGTGACCGGGCTGGACGATCCGAGCGAGGCGGCGCTGAGCGGCGGCGTGGCGCCGGCGCTGTCCGCCATTCGCCCGCGCCCGGATCATCCTGAATGGAATGTCGCCGTGTGGCTGGACATTCTGACGCTGCCGGGCACGCCGTACGCCAACCAGTTCTATCGCGAGATAGAGCAGTGGATAGAGGCCAATTTCAACGGTTCTTACGCGGCGGTGCGTCCTGAGTGGTCCAAGGGCTGGGGCTATACCGATCAGGCGGCGTGGGCGGATTCCGCCATGCTGCAGACGACCATCCCCAACGCCTTCCGCGCCGGGCAGCCGGCGGCGGCCAACTGGGACGCGGCCAAGGCGGCGCTGGCGGCCTATGACCCGTACCGTCTGTTCTCCTCGCCCTTGCTGGACAGCCTCGCGCTCTGATGTTTGAGGGGGTAAAGACAGCGCGCCTCCATTTGAAGGCGCGCCGTTTTCTTTGCGCGCTCGCTTACGCCGGGCGGGGAAGGCTACACTATAAGCAGTTCCCACCGCGCCGGATTCGCGCCATTCCGCCCAGCCATGCCATCCTGTTACGCCCAAGTCGACTGCAATTCCTTTTACGCTTCCTGCGAGCGGGTGTTCAACCCTGGTCTGGCCGGCTTGCCCATTGTCGTGTTGTCCAACAACGACGGTTGCATCGTGTCGCGCTCGGCCGAGGCCAAGGCTTTGGGCGTGCCCATGGGCGCGCCTTACTTCCTGCACAAGGCGCGGCTGGAGCAGTTGGGCGTGGCGGTGTTTTCCTCCAACTACGCCTTGTACGGCGATTTGTCCGGCCGCGCGATGCGGCTGCTGGCCGGCTTCGCGCGCGCGCAGGAGGTGTATTCGATAGATGAATGCTTTCTGGACATCGGCGGCGAGCCGGAGCCGGAACGGCTGGCGCAAGAGATGCGCTATGCCATGCTGCGCGGCCTGGGCCTGCCTGTGTGCGTCGGCATCGGCCCCAGCAAGACCTTGGCCAAGCTGGCCAACCACCTGGCCAAGCAAAACCCGGCCTGCGACGGGGTGATGAATCTGCAAGCGCTGGCCGCTGCGGAGCTGCGGAGCTTGCTGGCCGCCGTGCCGGTGGAGGATATCTGGGGCGTGGGACGCAAGCTTTCGGTCAAGCTGCGGCTGGAGCGCATAAACCACGCCGCGGCGCTGGCGGCTGCGGACCGGGATTGGCTGATCCGCCGTTTCGGCGTCACCGTGGCGCGCATCGCCGACGAACTGGACGGCCTGTCCTGCCTGAGCCTGGAGGAGGCGCTGCCGCCGAGGCAGTCCTTGATGTCCACGCGCTCCTTCGGCCACAAGGTGACGCGGCTGGAGGAGGCGCGCGAGGCGGTGGCGATGCACGCGGCGCAAGTGGCGGAGCGTTTGCGGCGACAAGGCTCTCTGGCCTCCTTCCTGCAAGTGAGCCTGCAACGCGGCGTGTACCAGCAGGGCACGGTGCAGCGGGACAGCGAGGTGGTGCCCTTGCTGCCGGCCAGCGCCGACAGCCGGGTGTTGGTGGCCGCGGCCAGCCGAGCGCTTGAACGCTTGTGGCGGCCCGGAGCCAGCTACCAGAAGTGCGGGGTGATGGCCTGGCAATTGGTGGACGCGGAGCGGGCGCAGCCGGACCTGTTCGCCAGCGGGCCGGATCCCGAGAAAGGGAAACGCTTGATGGCGGCGCTGGACGCGATCAACCAGCGCATGGGCCGTGGGACGGTCAAGTTGTTGGCGGAAGGCTTGGAACAGCCTTGGAAGATGAAGCAGGACATGTTGTCGCCGGCCTATACCACGCGCTGGGAAGATATTCCGGTGGCGAAGGCGAAATAGCGGCGGCGGAAAGCGGATTGCGCCCCGGCTCTTGGAGTAAAATGCCGCTCTTGATTTGCAACTTCGCGGGGCCAGGGCGGTGGCTATAGTGCAATCAAGCCGCCGCGCGCCGCACTTGAAAGCGAGACATTGAACCCTCTGTTTGCCCAGCCTTGCGCCATTGTCGACTTGGAAACCACTGGCGGCCACATCAGCCGCGACCGCATTACCGAGGTGGGCGTCATCCTGATCGATGGAGACCGGGTGGAGCGCTTCAGCTCTCTGATCAACCCCGGCCAGCCCATCCCTCCCTTTATCGAGAACATGACCGGCATTTCCAACGCCATGGTGGCGGAGGCGCCGAATTTCTCCGACTTGGCCGAGCGTTTGCTGTCGATGCTGTCCGGCCGTCTGTTTCTGGCGCATAACGCGCGTTTCGATTACAGCTTTTTGAAAAACGAGTTTCGCCGTGTCGGGCTGCGCTTCCAGAGCCAGTCGCTGTGCACGGTGAAGCTGTCGCGCCGCCTGTACCCGCAGTTTTTCAAGCATAGCCTGGACAGCCTGATAGAGCGCCACGACATTCGCCTGCCGGAGCGCCACCGGGCGCTGGCGGACGCGGAGGCGGTGCGCCGTTTTCTGGACATCGCCCATCTTGAACTGGGCGCGGAGACGATGGGCGCGGCGATGGCGGCGGTGTTGGCCGCGCCGCCGGAGCTGGCCGGCTTGCCGGCGGCCTTGCAGGATCAATTGGAACTGCTGCCGGACGTGCCGGGGGTGTACACGCTGTACGGCGAGGACGGCAAGCCCTTGTACGTGGGCCGGGGAAACAATCTGCGCAACCGGGTGTTGGCGCATTTCGTTGCGGTCAAAGGCGGAGGCAAGAGCCGCGAGGTGCATATCGGCGAGCCGATAGGCAGGGTGGAATGGCAGGAGACCTTGGGCGATTTCGGCGCGCATTTGCTGGAGTTGCAGCGCATACACGCTTTGGTGCCGAGGCATAACCATCGCGGCAAGCTCAGTCCTGAGCTGTGTTCCATCCAACTGGTGACGGAGGACGGCTTCATTCGTCCCAAGGTGGTGTACGCGCGCGAACTGGATTTCAGCCGCACCGCGGATTTGTACGGCTTGTTCCGCCATGCGCGCGAGGCGCGCAAGATCCTGGCGGAAATCGCGCTGGGCAATGCGCTGTGCCAGTCGGTGCTGGGAGTGGAGGCGGTGACCAGCCGCAAAGGCGCGCCGTGCGCGGCCTTGAAGCTGGGCCGTTGCCGCGGCGCCTGTGTCGGCCGCGAGCCGGCGGAGGTGCACGATATCCGGTTGCTGGGCGCCTTGGCCAAGCTGAAAGTGAAGGCCTGGCCGTTCGCCGGCGCCATCGCGGTGGTGGAAACCGACGAAGTGACCGGCGAGCATGCCGAGCATGTGTTCGACCGCTGGTGCTATCTGGGGTCGCGTCAGGGCGAGGGCGGCCCGCTGGAGGGCGCGCCGTCTTTCGATCTGGACAGCTACAAGCTGCTGGAGGGCTGGCTGCGCAAGCCAGTGGAGGGGACGGCGCTGCGCGAGCTGTGAACAGGTTTAAAGCCAGTTCTTCAGCAGCAGCGCCCCCAGCAGGACGGCGATCAGCGCCAGCAGCCAGTTCTGGCGCTTTTGTTCCCGCATCAGCTGGATATAGCCGCTGATCAGCAGCTCGCTGTTGGCGGAGGACAGCGCGTCATTCAGCTTGCGCGGCAGCGTGGGCAGAGTGGTGGCCCATTGAGGCGCTTCGTGCTTCAGCGTGCGCAGCAGGCCGCGCCAGCCTATCTGCTCGTTCATCCACTTGGTCAGGAAGGGCTTGGCGGTGTCCCACAGATCCAGATTGGGGTCCAACTGGCGGCCCAGGCCTTCGATATTGAGCAGGGTTTTTTGCAGCAGCACCAGTTGGGGCTGGATCTCCACATTGAAGCGGCGGCTGGTTTCGAACAGACGCAGCAGCACCATGCCGAAGGAGATTTCCGACAGCGGTTTTTCGAAGATGGGTTCGCACACGGTGCGCACCGCCGCTTCCAGTTCTTCGGCGCGGGTGTCTTTCGGCACCCAGCCGGATTCGATGTGAGCGGTGGCGACGCGGTGGTAGTCGCGGTTGAAGAAGGCGAGGAAGTTGACCGCCAGGTAGTGCTTGTCGGTGTCGGTCAAGGTGCCGACGATGCCGAAGTCCAGTGCGATGTAGCGGCCGTCGGCGGCGACGAAGATATTGCCCGGGTGCATGTCCGCGTGGAAAAAGCCGTGGCGGAACACCTGGGTGAAAAAGATTTCCACGCCGAAGCGGCTGAGCTTGGACAGGTCCACGCCGGCTTCGCGCAGCCGGTCCACCTGGCCCACCGGGATGCCGTGCATCCATTCCAGAGTCAGCACGTCGCGGCTGGTGTAGTCGTAGAACACCTCGGGCACGATCAGCATGTCCGAGTTCTTGAAGTTGCGGCGCAGCTGCGAGGCGTTGGCGGCCTCGTGCATCATATCCAGTTCGTCGTGCAGGTATTTGTCGAACTCGGCCACCACTTCGCGCGGCTTCAAGCGCTTGCCGTCGGTGAACAGCTTCTCCACCCAGGCGGCCAGCGTGGCCATCAGCGCCAGGTCTTGCTCTATCACAGGCTGGATGCCGGGGCGCAGCACCTTGACCGCCACTTCGCGGCCGCGGCCGCCGTCGGGTTGGCGCAACCAGGCCTTGTGCACCTGGGCCACCGAGGCGCTGGCCACCGGGGTGTTGTCGAAGTCGACGTAGAGTTCGTCCACTTTGCGGCCCAGGCTGCGTTCTATCATCTCGCGCGCTTGCAAGCCGTCGTAAGGCGGCACCTGGTCTTGCAGCCGCGCCAGTTCGTCGGCGTAATCCGGGGGCAGCAAATCACGGCGGGTGGACAGCACTTGGCCGAATTTGACGAAGATGGGCCCCAGGCTTTCCAGCGCCAGCCTCACCCGCTGCGGCAGCGGCGCGCTGGCGTCGCGGCGCCTCGGCAACAGGGCGAACAGCTTGTGGACGAAGCCGAGTTTGGAATGACCTTCCAGAAAGTCGTCCAGGCCAAAGCGATAGCAAGTGCCAACAATTTTGATGAAGCGCGAAATCCGCATGTGCCGTCAGGCCTTTGTCTGTTCTTGTTGCAGCGCGGCCTGCAGCCGCGCCAGGCGTTTTTCCAGGCGGCCGGCGTCGTCGCGCAAGGTGTCCACCGCGGCGACGAAGCCTTGCACTTGCCGGCGGCCGGCCAGGACCGGCGCTTCCTCGCGCAGATGCTCCACCCAGTTGGCGGCCAAACGCCAGGCCACCTGGCCCTTGAAGCCGAGCAGGGCGCGCGCCAGCGTTTCCGCGCGTTGGGCGGCGGCGTCGCCCACCAGCCGGGACAGGTCCTCGGCGGCGCTCCACTGCAGGCGGCCCAGCAAGCGGCCGACGGCGGCGGCCAGTTCGGCGTCGCCTTCCAGCTGGATGTCGTTCAGCGCCGGGTCCCGTCCGGCCACCGCCGCCAGCGCGACGGCGTGCTTGAGCCGCACCGTGGCTTCCGGCTCGCCCTCGCAGGCGGCCAGCCAGCCGTCGTCGGTGATCACGCCGGCCACATGAAAGGGCGGCAGCGCCACGGCGACGCGTCGGCCGGCGTGCGCGGCCAGTTCCGCTCGCACCGCCGGGTGCTGGTTCAACAAGTGGTTGAATGCCGCAATCTGGATGCCCATGCGTTGTCTCCGCCGTGATTGGAAGGTGAAGGGGTCTAGTCTCAAGGCCGCATTGCCGGAGCGCCGCCGATGATAAACCGGTTCTTTATAAGAGTCTGTTTACGATCTCGCGAGCAAGAGCGAGACAAGGCGAAAAACTAGCGAAAAAGCGGAATGTACAAGGGGTACATGAGCATTTTGAGCTTGTTTTTAATGCCGTATCGCAGAAGCGCAGCAGACTATGAACAGCTTCTTAGAACTTGTAGCCCTTGTGCAGGGCTACCACGCCGCCGCTCATATTGTGGTAGTCCACCTTGCCGAAGCCGGCGTCCAGCATCATCTGCTTCAGCGTCTCCTGATCCGGATGCATGCGGATGGATTCCGCCAGGTACTGATAGCTGTCGGGATCGTTCGCCACCAGCTTGCCCATGACCGGCAGCGCCTTGAAGGAGTAGAAGTCGTAGAACGGCGACAGCGGTTTCCACACTTTGGAGAACTCCAGCACCATCAGTTTGCCGCCCGGCTTCAGCACCCGGCACATTTCCTTCAGCGCCGCATCCTTATGCGTCATATTGCGCAGGCCGAAAGCCACCGACACCGCGTCGAAGTAATTCTCGGGGAAGGGCAGTTTCTCCGCGTCGGCCAGCGACACCGGCAGTATCAGACCTTCGTCCAGCAGCCGGTCGCGGCCCACGGTCAGCATGGAGCTGTTGATGTCGGTCAGCCACACTTCGCCGCTCTTGCCCACGCGCTTGGCCCAGCCTCGGGACAGGTCGCCGGTGCCGCCGGCGATGTCCAGCACCTTGTCGCCGGCCTTGACGCCGGAAGTGGTCAGGGTGAAGTGTTTCCACACCCGGTGCAGCCCGCCAGACATCAGGTCGTTCATCACATCGTATTTCTTGGCCACCGAGTGGAACACATCGGCCACCTTGGCGGCTTTTTCGCTTTCGGCTACGGTCTTGAAGCCGAAGTGGGTCGTCTTGTCCATGGTCACTCCCTGCTCGCGCCTGCGGCGGCGAGGCGATTGAGATAATCCTGCCAGTACTGGTCGCGCTTGGCGCCCAGCTCGTATAGATAGCTCCAGCTGTACAGCCCGCTGTCGTGGCCGTCGTCGAAGGTGATCTTCAGCGCGTAATGGCCCACCGGCTCCAGCGCGGTGACGGCGACATGGCGCTTGCCGGTTTGCAACACTTCCTGGCCGGCGCCGTGGCCGCGCACTTCCGCCGATGGCGAGTAGACGCGCAGGTATTCGCAAGGCAGTTCGAAGCGAGCGCCGTCGTCGAAGCTGATTTCCAGCACGCGCGATACCGCGTGTAGCTGGATGTCCTGCGGCGCGGGCGCGTCGGGGGAGAGTCCGGACATGGTCTGATCCTCTAAAGGCGGCCGATTAAGCCGCGCATCAGTCTTTTCGTTCCAGCAGCATGGCGTCGCCATAGCTGAAGAAACGGTATTCCTGCTCCACCGCGTGCTGGTAGGCGGCGCGGATCTCCTCGTAGCCGGCGAAGGCCGAGACCAACATCAGCAGCGTGGACTTGGGCAGGTGGAAATTGGTCAGCAGGCGGTCCACCACCCGGAAGCGATAGCCCGGAGTGATGAAGATGTCGGTTTCGCCATGGCCTGCGGTCAGTTCGCCGCCGCGGGCCGCGGATTCCAACGCGCGCATGCTGGTGGTGCCCACCGACAGCACTTTGCGGCCTGCGGCGTGGGCTTCCGCTATCAGCGCGCGAGTGGTTTCCGGCACTTCGTAGATCTCGCTGTGCATCTTATGTTCGGCGATATTGTCCACCCGCACCGGCTGGAAGGTGCCGGCGCCGACGTGCAGGGTGACGTAGGCCAGCCGCACGCCTTTGGCGCGCAGCCGCTCCAGCATGTCCTCGGTGAAATGCAGGCCGGCGGTGGGCGCCGCCACCGCGCCGCGTTCGCGGGCGTAGACGGTTTGGTAGCGCTCGTCATCCTCGTGGCCGGCGCCGCGTTCTATATAAGGCGGCAGCGGCAGCTTGCCGGAGGCTTCCAGGATGTCGAACAGATTGTCCTCGGCCAGGAAGCGCAGCTTGAACAGTTCGCCGTGGCGCTCTACCATCTCCGCCTCCCAGCGATCGGCGAAGATCAGCCGGGTGCCGGGCTTGGGCGATTTGGAGGCGCGGACGTGGGCCAGCGCGGTGTGCGCGTCCAGCACGCGTTCAATCAGCGCCTCGATCTTGCCGCCGCTGGCTTTTTCGCCGAACAGCCGCGCCTTGATCACGCGGGTGTCGTTGAACACCATCACGTCGCCGGGGCTGACCTGATCAATGAAATCGGTGAAGCGCAGATTGGCGCGGTCATGGCCGGCCACGCGCAGCAAGCGGCTGGCGCCGCGCTCCGCCGGAGGGTGCTGGGCGATCAAGCGCTCGGGCAGGTGGTAGTCGAAGTCGGAAAGCTGCATAAGACGTAAAAGATTCAGAATCGGCAAATTATACCCGTGCCGCCGCCCTCCGGCATCAGCTTAGTGAGCGAAGTGGCGGGATTTGCGCTGAATCAACATCGATTTTCGGCAAGGCGGTAAAAACTTGCCACGTGGAAAAACGCCCGTGGATACTAGTGCTTTGACTCGAAGAATGACCGTGTCTGGTGTCCAAACAACTGTTTTAAATGATGCAAAAGCTAGACATCTTGCAGCGAATTGCGGCAAACTCGCGCCCAAGATGATAAACAGGAGCAGGCTTTGACCGGAAAAATCCTCGTGTTGCATGGCCCCAACCTCAATCTGCTGGGACAGCGGGAGCCGCAGCACTACGGCCGGGAAACGCTTGACGATATCAACCAGCGGCTGGAACAGCAGGCTAGCGCCGCAGGGTTTGAATTGTCGGCATTGCAGAGCAATGCGGAACATGTGTTGATTGATCGCGTGCAGCAGTGCCTGCATGACGGTACTGCCTTCATTCTGGTCAATCCGGCCGCTTTCACCCATACCAGCGTCGCCTTGCGCGATGCGCTGGCGGCGGTGCGAGTGCCGTTTATCGAAGTCCACCTTTCCAACGTTCATGCCCGCGAACCGTTCCGCCAACATTCGTATTTCTCCGACCTCGCGGTCGGCGTGATCTGCGGACTCGGCGCCCACGGCTATGAACTGGCGCTTGCGCACGCCATCCGGCACCTTGCCGCGCAAGCCTGACTCACTCTACCGAATATCCCACTCGAAGGATTATCAATGGATCTCCGTAAACTCAAGAAGCTGATCGATCTCGTCGAGGAATCCGGCATCGCCGAACTCGAAGTGACCGAGGGGGAAGAAAAAGTCCGCATCACCCGCGTATCCGCCGCGCCGCAGATGGCTTACGCTCAGCCGATGACCGCACTGCAAGTGCCCAACGCGCAAAGCGCAGCCGTTGCCGCTCCGGTTGCCGAGGCCGCCGCGCCGGCCAGCAACGACAAGAACGCAATGAAATCGCCTATGGTGGGTACGTTCTATCGTTCGCCCAGTCCGGGCGCCAAGAGCTTCATCGAGGTGGGGCAGAACGTCAACGCCGGCGATACCCTGTGCATCATCGAAGCGATGAAGCTGATGAACGAGATCGAAGCCGACCGTTCCGGCGTGGTCAAGGCCATTCTGGTTGAAGACGGCCAGCCGGTGGAATTCGGCGAGCCGTTGTTCATCATCGAGTAAGCCAGACGACAGGCTGACGGCAAGGGGGCACGGCGCAGCGTCTGTGCCCTTGTCGTTTGCCACGACAGCATTGGCGGCCCCGCCGGCGACGACGCCGGCGGGGCCGCCAGCGGAGAATTCCATGTTTGAAAAAATTCTGATTGCCAACCGGGGCGAGATTGCCCTGCGTATCCAGCGCGCCTGCCGCGAAATGGGCATCAAGACCGTGGTGGTGCATTCCGAGGCCGACCGCGAAGCCAAGTACGTGAAGCTGGCCGACGAGTCGGTTTGCATCGGCCCGGCGCCTAGCGGCAAGAGTTACCTGAACGTGCCGGCCCTGATCGCCGCCGCCGAAGTGACCGACTCCCAGGCCATCCATCCGGGTTACGGTTTTCTGTCGGAAAACGCCGACTTCGCCGAGCGCGTCGAGCAGTCCGGCTTCGTGTTCATCGGCCCGCGTCCGGACACCATCCGCCAGATGGGCGACAAGGTGTCCGCCAAGAACGCGATGATAGAGGCCGGCGTGCCCTGCGTGCCGGGCTCCGACGGCGCCTTGCCGGAAGATCCGGCCGAAATCGTCAAGATCGCCAAGAAGATCGGTTTCCCGGTGATCATCAAGGCCGCCGGCGGCGGCGGCGGTCGCGGCATGCGCGTGGTGCATACCGAAGGCGCGCTGATCAATTCGGTGCAGATGACCCGCACTGAAGCCGGCGCGGCTTTTGGCAACCCCACCGTCTACATGGAAAAATTCCTGGAAGAGCCGCGCCACATCGAAATCCAGATTCTGGCGGACGAATACGGCAACGCCATCTATCTGGGCGAGCGCGACTGCTCGATGCAGCGCCGCCACCAGAAGATCATTGAGGAAGCGCCGGCGCCGGGCATCACCGACAAGCAGCGCCAGAAGATAGGCGAAGCCTGCGCCGAAGCTTGCCGACGCATCGGCTACCGCGGCGCCGGCACTTTCGAATTCCTGTTCGAGAAAGGCGAGTTCTACTTCATCGAGATGAATACCCGCGTGCAGGTTGAGCACCCGGTGACCGAGATGATTACCGGCATCGACATCGTGCAAGAGCAGATCCGCATCGCCGCCGGCGAGAAACTGCGCTACAAACAAAAAGACGTGGTGTTGCGCGGCCATGCGATGGAGTGCCGGATCAACGCCGAGGACCCGTTCACCTTCGTGCCGTCCCCGGGCAAGATCGAAAGCTACCATCCGGCCGGCGGCCCGGGCATTCGCATCGATTCGCATATTTACCAGGGCTACACCGTGCCTTCGCATTACGATTCCATGGTGGGCAAGCTGATCGCCTTCGGCGATACCCGCGAGCAGGCGATGGCGCGGATGCGGGTGGCGCTGTCGGAAATCTCCATTTCCGGCATCAAGACCAACATTCCGCTGCATCAGGAACTGTTCATGGACGCGGCCTTCCAACGCGGCGGCACGTGCATTCACTATCTGGAGCAGCGTTTGTCGCAGCAGAAAAAAGGGGGCGCGTGATGGCCTGGCTGCAAGCCACCATTGACGCCGAGTCAACCGTTGCCGAGCGTCTGGCCGACGCGTTGATGGACGCCGGCGCGCTGTCCACCGCGATCGAGGACGCTTTTGCCGGCACCGAGCGCGAAGAACCCATTTTCGGCGAGCCCGGCGAGCCGGTGGACAAGCTGTGGAGCCGCAGCCGCATCATCACCCTGTTTGATGAAGCGGCCGACGTGGCCCTGCTGATCGCCGCCGCCGCCAACGCCTGCGGCCTGAGCCTGCCCAGCTACAACGTGGAGCGGGTGGAAGAGCAGGATTGGGTGCGTCTGACCCAGTCGCAGTTTGATCCGATCCGGATTTCGGACCGGCTGTGGATCACGCCGACCTGGCACGAACCGCCGGCGCCGAACGCCGTCAACCTGCAACTGGACCCGGGCCTGGCTTTCGGCACCGGCAGCCATCCCACCACGCGCTTGTGTCTGCAGTGGCTGGACGCGCATCTGCAAGGCGGAGAAAGCGTGCTGGACTACGGTTGCGGCTCGGGCATCCTCGCCATCGCCGCGCTGAAGTTGGGCGCGGTTTCGGCCTTGGGCGTGGATATCGACCCGCAGGCGGTGCGGGCCAGCCAGGACAACGCCGAGCAGAACCAGGTCAAGGCGGATTTCCGCCTGCCGGACCAGAACCCGGAAGCGGTCTACGACGTGGTACTGGCCAATATTCTGGCCAATCCGCTGCGCATGTTGGGCCAGTTGCTGGCGAGCCACGTCAAAACCGGTGGTAGAATCGTGCTTTCAGGCATTCTCGCCGAACAAGCCGAAGAATTGTCGGCCATCTACGAACAATGGTTCCAGATGGACGCTCCGGTGTTCGACGAAGGATGGACCAGACTGACAGGAACCCGACGTCCCACGGTATGACATATACGACACAGTGCCCCAATTGCCAGACACGCTTCAAGGTCAATGATGCCCAATTAGCGGCCGCCAATGGCTTGGTGCGCTGCGGGCGCTGTTCGCATGTGTTCAACGCCACCGAGCACTTCGTCGCGGCGGAAGCGCCGCCGGCGGAGCCTCCGCGCGCCGTGGCGCCGCAGCCGGCCGTTCCGCAGCCGGCTGCCCAGCCTCGCGAGGCGCTGGACGATTTCGAGCTGGAAGTGCCGGATTTCGATCCGGGCGCCAGCGTGGCGGAAGCGCCGCCGGACGAATTGCTGATGCCGCCGCCGATGGCGGAGGAGGCCCCGGCCGCCCGCGCCGACGTCGAGGAGTTCCAGCGCGCTTTGGCGGAGGCGATGCAGAATCGCCATGTCAGCGCGCCGCTGGGCAACCCGTTTGACGCCGAGCCGCCTGCCGCCGCGGAGCCCGCGCCGGAGGTGTTCGGCAACCGTCGTCGCCCCGCGCCGGAACCGGAAGCGGAAGCCGCGCCGGCAGCGATTGCTGAGCCCAAGTTTGAAGAGCCCCCCGCCAGACCGATGCAGGAAGCGCGCGTCGAGCCGCTGTCTAGCCACCGTGAGGACGTGCCGGACGAGTCGCCGCGGCGACGCCATCCGGCGCTAACCTTCCTGGCTGTCCTCGCCTCGGTGATAGGCGTGCTGGTGTTGGCCGGCCAATTGGTGTATTTCAACCGCACCCGGATCGCGGCGGAAGTGCCGGAGCTGCGTCCGACGCTGGAAAGCCTGTGCGGCGCCGTAGGCTGCGCGGTGCCTTGGCCCACCGACATCGCCCGCGTGCGCACCGAGTGGTCGGAATTGGCCTTCGTCCCGGATTTCCCCAATCTGATCCAGTTGTCCGCCACGCTGAAGAACCACGCCACTTACTCCCAGGCCTATCCGATGCTGGAAGTGACGCTGAAGGATTCGGACGATCAGGTGCTGATTCGCAAGGTGTTCGCGCCCAAGGAGTATTTGAAGGCCGACGATTTCAAGCTCGGCCACTTCAACTCCAACAGCGAGGTCAAGGTGACTATGCGGCTGGACGCGGGCAAGGTGCATGCGATGGGGTATAGCCTTTATTGGTTCTATCCTTAAGAGCCTGTTTACGATCTGCTACGCGTCGGCGATACGGCGTTAAAAACGCTTTCAGAATGCTCATGTACCACCTGTACATTCCGCTTCTTCAACCGTTTTTGCCTTGTCTCGCCCTAGCTCGCGAGATCGTAAACAGGCTCTAAGATCCATTGATCATCGTTTCCAGAACGACAAACAGGCCGGCATTTGCCGGCCTGTTTGCTTTTCCCGCTCAGAACAAGCTTATTGCCGCGCGGTGCGGGTGTTGCCCACCGGCATCTCGCCGCAATTGCTGCGGAAGGGGTTGATGTCCAGCCCGCCGCGGCGGGTGTAGCGCGCGTAGACGGTTAGCCGGCTGGGCGCGCAGGCGCGCAGCAGATCGGTGAAGATGCGCTCCACGCATTGCTCGTGGAATTCATTGTGCTGGCGGAAGCCTATCAGGTAGCGCAGCAGCGCCTCGCGGTCCAGCCGTGGGCCGGTGTAGCGGATCTGCACACTGCCCCAGTCCGGTTGGCCGGTGACCAGGCAGTTGGATTTCAGCAGATGGCTGCACAGGGTTTCGCTGACGACATCGTCGGCGTCGGCGCGCAGGATCTGCGGGCAGGGCGCGTAGTTATCCACCTCGATGTCCAGATCGTCGATGCAGTCGCCGGCCAGTTCGGCGATGGTTTCGCCGCCAAACTCTTGCGGCAGCATGATGTCGACGCCTATCGCCTTGCCGGCGGCGGCGGATAGGTCGTCGGCCAGCTGGCGGCGCAGCGCGTCCAGGCCGGCCATCCGGGTCTGGTTGTAGCTGTTCAGATAGAGCTTGAACGATTTAGATTCGATCAGCTTCGGGCTGTCGGCCGGAATGCGGAAGGTGGCGATCCCCACTTGCGGCTTGCCGCGTGCATTGAGCCAGGACAGCTCGAAACCGGTCCAGATGTCCACGCCGGCAAACGGCAGCGCGGCGGCGTCCACGCCGATTTCATCGCGCTTGACTTGGCGTGGGATCGGAAACAGCAGGCCGGGGGCGTAATGGTCCTGGTAGCTGACGGTTTTGCCCAGAGGCGATTGCTCCGGAGACATGGATTGAGTGTTCATGGCTTGAATTATATCGATTTTCAAAGAGGCCGCAGGTCGTGAGCCGCTTTTTAAAGCAGGCCCTTGCGCCACAGCGCCATCACATCCATGGTCAGCGCCACGCTGCAGTGCAAGGCGATGCCCAGCCAGATGGAGCGGTAGCGATAGCTGAGCGCGCCCAGCGCGACGCCGGCGACAATGGCGGCCAGGCTTTCCAGCAGCGGTTTTTCAAAATGGATCATGCAGTAGGGCAGTACCATCACGAAGACGGCGCTGACGCCCAGCCTGGGCTTGAGCCCATGCACCATATAGCCGCGAAAGAAGAATTCCAGCGCGGCGAATTGGGCGAAGTACAACAGCTCCCACAGCAGCCAGTGCGGCCACAGGCTTTCGCCGGCGCTAAGTCGGAAAAAAGGGTAGATCTTCAAAAAGCCCGGCTGTCCCGACGCCCACCATACCAGGGGCAGCATCACCGCGTAGAACAGCGGAAACAGCTTCAGGTCGGTTTTCAAGGCGGCGCGGTCCGGCCAGGCCAGGCCGAAGTCGGCCAGCGGGCGGCGGTCCAGCAGGCGGATGGCCAGCAGCGGCAGCAGGCAGTAGCTGGCGATGCTGGCCAGCGCCCAATAGGCGGCGCGGTAGAGATCGGTGTCCGGGTTGTGCACCACCTGCTGGCGGAAGGACAGGCCCAGCGCCGGCCACGATTGTTGCAGCCAGTCCAGCATCCAGTAGCGGTTGGCGGGGTAGTAGAGCAGGGTCAGGCATAGACAGCTCACCAGCAGCACGCCCGCGGCCTGGCGGTCGGCGGGCGTCAGGAAGGGCGTGCGCGGCAGGCTGCTCATGTTTAGCGTTCGCGGCGCATGAAGTCGCGCGGGCGGAAGCCGAGCGCGAACAGCGCGGCGAAATAGACGACCGCGCCGGCCGTCACCAGCAGGCTGAGCCAGGCCACGCGCAGCCAGGCTGGGCCGTGCCAGTGGATGGGCAGCAGCCATTGCAGCGCCAGCAAGGCGGCGGCCATGGCGGCGATGGCCACGGCCATTTTGCCGAGGAAGCCGCCCCAGCCGGCGGAGGGCTGGTAGATGCCGCGTCTGAGCAGCGCGCGCAGCAGCAGGCCGGCGTTGAGGCAGGAGGCGAGGCCGATGGACAGCGCCAGGCCGGCGTGCTTGAGCGGGAACACGAAGGCCAGGTTCATCACTTGGGTCAGGCACAGGGTGATCAGGGCGATGCGGACCGGGGTTTTGATGTCCTGGCGCGCGTAGAAGCCGGGCGCCAGCACTTTGACCAGAATCAGGCCGAGCAGGCCGAAGGAGTAGGCGATCACTGCCTGCTGCGACATCAGCGCGTCGTGGGCGGTGAATTTGCCGTAGGTGAACAGCGTGGCCAGCAGCGGGCCGGACAGCAGGCCCAGGCCCACCGTGGCCGGCACCGCCAGCAGCAAGGACAGGCGGATGCCCCAGTCCAAGAGCACGCTGAACTCGCCGTCGGAGCGGGTGGCCGCGTGTTTGGATAGAGAGGGCAGCAGGATGGTGCCCAGCGCCACGCCCAGCACGCCGGAGGGGAACTCCATCAGCCGGTCCGCGTAATACATCCAGGACACGCTGCCGGTGGGCAGAAAGGAGGCGAAGGTCGAGTTGATCAGCAGCGAGATCTGCGCCACCGACACGCCGAAAATGGCCGGCCCCATCTGTTTGATCACGCGCCAGACCGCCGGGTCGCGGAAGGCGAACACCGGGCGCGCCAGCATGCCTATCTGTTTCAGGAAGGGCAACTGCCACACCAGTTGCACCAGGCCGCCGACAAACACCGCCCAGGCCAGCGCCATGATGGGCGGATCAAAGTGGCTGCTGAAGAACAGCGCGAACACGATGAAGCTGAGGTTGAGAAAGGTGGGCGTGAAGGCCGGAATCGAGAACTTGCCCCAGCTGTTGAGCACGCTGCCAGTCATGGACGACAGCGAAATGAAGAAAATATAAGGGAAGGACACGCGCAGGATATCGGCGAACAGAGCCGCTTTGGCCGGTTCGCGGTAAAAGCCGGGCGCGGATATCCACATGATCAGAGGCGCGGCCAGCATGCCGACGGCGGTGACCAGCAGCAGCACCGAACCCAGCACGCCGGTGATTTTGGCGACGAATTCGCGGGTTTCCTCTTCGCTGCGCTGGTTCTTGTATTCGCCCAGAATGGGCACGAAAGCTTGCGAAAACGCGCCTTCGGCGAACAGGCGGCGCAGCATGTTGGGAATCTTGAAGGCGGCGTTGAAGGCGTCGGCGGCCATGCCGGCCCCGAAAACGCGAGCGATGATGGTGTCGCGGACCAGGCCCAGGATGCGGGACACCATGGTCATGCTGCTGACAGCAGCCAGAGCCTTGAGCAGATTCATGTTGCGGGTGGTTTATCTAGCGTTGAGCAGGCCCGCTAGTGTACGCCGCCAGGTTTATTGTTGCAAAACCTGAGTTTAGGGCTTAGAATCGCGGGTTTCAGATTCCGCTCATCAGGAGAAAGATTCATGGCTAACAGCGCACAAGCTCGCAAGCGTGCACGCACAGCCCTTAAGCAGCGCGCGCACAACGCCAGCCTGCGTACTGCATTCCGTACTGCAGTTAAGAAAGTGCTCAAGGCAGTTGAAGCCGGCGATAAAGCCGCTGCCAAGGTAGTGTTCCACACTTCCGAAAAAGTGATTGACCGCATTGCTGACAAGGGCGTGTTCCACAAGAACAAGGCCGCTCGTCACAAGAGCCGTCTGTCGGCTCAGATCAAGGCCATGGCCTGATCACAGCCCAGCGCTGAAGAATACGCAAAGGCTCCGCATCGCGGGGCCTTTTGTGTGTCTGGCGCATTGATTTCCCTGGGGGAGGCATGGCTATGTCTGGATGGACGGCTTGTGCGCTGGCTTTGTGCGCGGCGCAGACCCTGGCGGCGGAGCTGCCGCAGCAACTGGCCGAGTGCGGCCGCCTGGCGGACGCCAAGCTGCGTTTGGCCTGCTATGACGGACTAGCCGCCGGCCAGCCCGCGGCGGCCTTGCCTTCCCCCGCCGTTCCGTCCCAGGAGCGGCAGGTTTCGGCCGGCGGCGTTCCGCCGGACGCTGTACCGGCTCCCAGCCGGTTGACAGAAGCATGGGACTTGGACGGCCGCTCCCGCGGCGACACTTTCGGTTTCCGCTTGTACCGCCCCAATTACTATCTGCCGGTCTGGCAGATGGCCAAGCCCAACAACGAGCCGCAATCGCCAACCCGTGCGCCCAGTCAGACGCCGGGCGGGGATCTGGACAAGACCGAGGCCAAGTTCCAGCTGTCGTTCAAGACCAAGGTGTGGGAAGACATTTTCGATATCCCGCTGAACCTGTGGTTCGCCTACACCCAGCAATCGCATTGGCAAATCTACAACCAGGCGCATTCCGCGCCGTTCCGCGAGACCGACTACGAGCCGGAGCTGATTCTGACTTTCCCGTTGCCGTCCAATTGGGCCTGGGGTGACACCCGGCTGCGCATGGGCGGCCTGGGTTTGTTGCACCAGTCCAATGGCCGCGCCAATCCCTTGTCGCGCAGCTGGAACCGGGTGTATGCGATGGCGGCGTTGGACAACGGCCCGTTTACCCTGCAGGGGCGTTGGTGGGCGCGGCTGCCGGAGTCCGGCGACAAGGACGACAACCCGGATATCGTGAAATACATGGGGCACGGCGATCTGCAGGCGATCTACCAATATCGCGGCCAGACTTTCAGCGCCTTGTGGCGGCCTAATTTCGACAGCGGCAAGCACGGCCTGCAATTGGACTGGAGTTTCCCGGTGAAGGGCAAGTTGAGGGGGTATGTGCAGGCTTTCGACGGTTACGGCGAAAGCCTGATCGACTACAACGTGCGCACTCGCGCGCTGGGCATTGGCCTGACGATGAGCGATTGGCTGGAGTGAGCCTCGCGAGCTGTCCGGGGCTGGAGTCCGCTGCGCGGCTGCTGGAAAGAATGTGAGCAGGCTGGCAGCGGGCCCGCCCATGGGCGGGCCCTGCGCTTATTGCAGCAGCGCGGCCGCTTGGCGCGCCATCTCGCCCTCCTCGTCGGTGGGCAGCACATAGGCGGCGCGCGCGCTGGTGGCGGTGGTCAGCCGCCTGGCCTGGGCCAGGTTGGCCGCCTGGTCGGCTTCAAAGCCCAGCCAGGCCAGCTGTTGCAGCACTCGGCCGCGCACCTCCGGCGAGTGCTCGCCCACGCCGGCGGTGAATACCAGCGCATCCAGGCCCTTCATCGCCGCTGCCAGGCTGGCCACCTCGCGCGCCACCCGATAGCAGAACAGCTCGATGGCTTCGCGCGCCGCCGGCAAATCGCTGGCCAGCAGTTCGCGCATATCGGACGAGAGACCGGAGACCCCTAGCAGGCCGGAGTTCTTGTACAGCTCGCGCCGCACATCGGCCACGCTCATGCCGGCCTGTTCCTGCCAGTAGAGAATGACTTCAGGGTCGATATAGCCGGGACGGCTGCCCATCATCAGCCCGTCCACCGCGGAGAAGCCCATGCTGGAGGCCATGCTGCGGCCGGCGTCCAGCGCGCAGGCGCTGGCGCCGCTGCCCAGGTGGCAGACCACCACCTTGGCGCGGTCCAGGCCCAGTTCCGGTAGCCGCCGCGCGATGGCGGCGTAGGACAGGCCGTGGAAGCCGTAGCGGCGAACGCCGTCGTCGTGCCAGTGGCGGGCGATGCCGAAGCGGGTGGCCACTTCCGGCTGCTGAGCGTGGAAGGCGGTGTCGAAGCAGGCGAACTGCGGCAAACGGGCGTCGTACTCCTCGAAGGCGGCGATCACGGACAGGCTGACCGGCTGATGCAGCGGCGCCAGCGCCACATAGTCCTCCAACTGAGCGCGAATGTCGGCGTCCAGCCGCAGCGCGGCGGTGAAGCGGCCGCCGCCGTGCACCACCCGGTGCACCACGGCCAGCGGCTCCAGCTGCTGATCGGCCAGGCTGTTGATCACCGCGGCGATGGCGCTGCCGCGGCTGCCGTCGTCCAGCGCGTGGCGGCTCAGCGTCTGGCCCTTGCCGTCCAGCAATTGCAGTTCCGGCTTGGTCTGGCCAAAGCGGTCCACCATGCCGCGCGCCAGCAATTGGCGTCCATCCGGGGTGAAGGCGCGGAATTTAAGCGTGGAGGAACCGGCGTTAACGGCGAGCAGTACCCGGCTCATGAGCGGGGCCCGCTTTGCCGGCGTTTGTGCGCCAGCAGGTTGGCCACCGCGGCGGAGGCGAGGCGGCCGGTGGCGTCGTCGGCGCGGCTGGTCAGCACGATGGGCGCGCGCGCGCCCATCACGATGCCGGCGGAAGCAGCGGCGGCGAGATAGGTCAGCTGCTTGCCCAGCATATTGCCGGCTTCCAGGTCCGGCACCAGCAGGATGTCCGGGTCGCCGGCCACTGGCGAGACGATGCCTTTGCTGTCGGCGGCTTCGCGCGAGATGGCGTTGTCGAAGGCCAGCGGGCCGTCGAGGATGGCGCCGGTGATCTGGCCGCGATCCGCCATCTTGCACAGCGCGGCGGCGTCCAGTGTGGAGCGCATCGCCGGATTGATGGTTTCCACCGCCGCCAGGATGGCCACCTTGGGCTGGGAAATGCCCAGCGCCTGGGTCAGGTCGATGGCGTTCTGACAGATGTCGCGCTTGGTCAGCAGGTCGGGCTCGATATTGATCGCGGCGTCGGTGATGAACAGATAGCGCGGATAGGTTTCCACCTTCATGATCCAAACGTGGCTGATGCGGCGGTCGGTACGGATGCCGGTGCCGCGCGCCAGCGCTTCGCCCATGAATTCGTCGGTGTGCAGGCTGCCCTTCATCAGAATGTCGGCGTAGCCTTCGCGCACCAGGGTCACCGCCTGTTCGGCGGCGGCATGGCTGTGCGGCACGTCGACCAGCTCAAAGCGCTTCAGGTCCACTTCCAGTTCGTCGGCCAACTTGGCCAGCCTGGCGGCGGGGGCGACCAGAATGGGAGTGGCGATGCCGTGGTCGGCTGCCTCCACCGCGCCCAGCAGCGCTTCGCGGCTGCAGGGGTGGGCCACGGCCATCGGCAGCGGGCCCAGGCCGACGGCCTGTTGGAGGATGTCGGAAAAAGCATGTTCGTCGCGAGTCATGGCGTGCTCCCTCAGGCCTTGATGTGATGGCCGCCATCAACATAGATGGTCTGACCGGTCAGGCCGCGGGCGGCTTCGGAGATGAGGAAGGCGCAGGTGGTGCCCACATCCTCGATTTCCACCAGGCGGTTTTGCGGCGCTCGCGCGATGGCGTCCTCGATCAATTGATCGAAATGGGCGATGCCGGAGGCGGCGCGAGTGCGCAGCGGGCCGGGAGACACCGCGTGCACGCGGATGTTCTTGGCGCCCAGTTCGCTGGCCAGGTAGCGCGATACACTTTCCAGCGCCGCCTTGACCGGGCCCATGATGTTGTAGTTCTCCACCACCTTGTCCGCGCCGTAATAGCTCATGGTGATCAGGCTGCCGCCCTGAATCATCAAGGGTTCGGCCAAGCGGGCCATTTCGATGAAGGAATAGCAGGACACGCGCATCGCCTGCTGGAAACCGGCGAGCGAGCAGTCGGTGACGCGGCCGTGAAGGTCGTCCATGGGGCAGAAGGCGATGGAGTGAATGACAAAATCCAGTTTGCCCCATTGCTGGCGGATCGCCTCGAACACCGCTTCCATCTGCCCGGGCTGCTCCACGTCCAGCGGCAGCACCAGCGGCGAGCCCAGTTGGTCGGCCAGCGGACGCACATATTTTTCCGCTTTCTGGTTCAGGTAGGTAACGGCGAACTCCGCGCCAAGGTCGCGTAATACGCTGGCGCAGCCGTAGGCGATGCTGTTCTCATTGGCGATGCCGACGATCAGGCCTTTCTTGCCGGCAAGAATGTTGCGAATGCTTTCCATCTGACCCTCTTGGTAAACCATGTGACCTCCGGGATTTGTAGGGTTGCAGGGCAGTATTGCGGGCTAATGAAGCAAAGGGATTTTTGTATTGACGATTCAGTCGGATATAATCGACGATTTGGCGGGAACGAAGGCTTGATCTCGAGGCGCTTCGTCCGCATCTGTCCGACTAGGCATGCCGAGCGGAAGTTCTCGCTCGGATAGTGCAGTGCAGCATGAGTTCGGTTTATTATGCCATCATGATTACTGGTGGGGAAGCAAAGCTATGCCAATCTACGAATACCGTTGCGGCGCCTGCGGCGTCGCCAAAGAGCACCTGCAAAAACTCAGCGACGAGCCGATCGCTCAATGCCCTGCCTGCGGCAGCGCCGAGTATCGCAAGCAGCTGTCCGCGGCCGGCTTCCAGTTGAAAGGTTCCGGCTGGTACGCCACGGACTTCAAGGGCGGCGCATCCGGCGGCTCATCCTCCGCATCCTCCGACAGCGCGTCTTCGGACAGCGGCGGTGGGCATAGTTGCGGCACTGGCTGTGGGTGCGCGTAAACCCCAATGACGCCGCAAATCAAAATGACGCTAAAGGGCTATCTGGTCACCGGCTTGCTGGTGTGGTTGCCCCTGGCCGTGACGCTGTGGGTGTTGAACCTGATCGTCACTTCGCTGGACCAGACGCTGAACCTGCTGCCGCAGGAATGGCAGCCGGAGGCCTTGCTCGGCTTCCATCTGCCGGGCCTGGGCGTGGTGCTGTCTGTGATGATTCTTTTGGGCACCGGCATGTTGGCCGCCAATGTGCTGGGCCAGCGCGTGCTGGATATGTGGGACGCGCTGCTGTCCCGCATTCCGGTGGTGAAGAGCATTTACAACAGCGTCAAGCAAGTCAGCGACACCTTGCTGTCCGATTCCGGCCAGGCCTTCAAAAAAGCGCTGCTGGTCCAGTTTCCTCATTCCGGCATGTGGACGGTGGCGTTTCAAACCGGCCCGCTGCCTGATGTCGTGTCCGAATCCTTGTCCGACGACGAGTTCATCGGGGTCTATGTGCCCACCATCCCCAACCCGACCTCGGGTTATTTCGTGATGGTGGCCAAGAAGGACACCCGCAACTTGAACATGAGCGTGGACGAAGCGTTGAAATACGCGATCTCCATGGGCATGGTGGCGCCGAATCCGCCGCCGGCCGCCCAGCGTCCGCGCCTGAACGACGAACATAATCGGCAGGGCTAGACCGACACCCTGTCTAGCCCTTAACGCCTTTCTTTCCCCCGGGCGGGGAAGCCTCAACGAATTTGAATAAAAGGGTTTACCCAAATGCGTACCGACTATTGCGGACTTATTGACAAGAAATACCTCGGCCAGACCGTCACCGTGAAGGGCTGGGCTCACCGCCGCCGCGACCATGGCGGCGTGATCTTCATCGACCTGCGCGACCGCGAAGGCCTGGTGCAGGTGGTGATTGATCCGGACACCCCGGAAGCGTTCCAGCTGGCCGACAGCAGCCGCGGCGAATACGTGCTGTCCATCACCGGCATTGTGCGTGAGCGCCCGGCCGGCACCGCCAACAGCAAGATGATTTCCGGCGAGATCGAAATCCTGGCCAAGGAAATCGAAATCCTCAACGCCGCCGCCACGCCGCCGTTCCAGATCGACGACGAAAACCTGTCCGAGAACGTGCGCCTGACCAACCGCGTGATTGATCTGCGCCGCCCGGCGATGCAGAAAAACCTGCGCTTGCGCTACAAGGTGGCGATGGGCGTGCGCAACCATCTGGACAAGCAGGGCTTCATCGATATCGAAACCCCGATGCTGACCCGCTCCACGCCGGAAGGCGCGCGCGATTACCTGGTGCCGTCCCGCGTGCATCCGGGCGAATTCTTCGCGTTGCCGCAATCGCCGCAGCTGTTCAAGCAATTGCTGATGGTGGCCGGCTTTGACCGCTACTACCAGATCACCAAGTGCTTCCGAGACGAAGACCTGCGCGCCGACCGTCAGCCGGAATTCACCCAGATCGATATCGAGACCTCGTTCCTGAACGAGGACCAGATCATGGACATCACCGAGGGCATGACCAAGGAGATCTTCCGCGACGTGCTGGGCGTGGAGCTGCCGCAGTTCCCGCGCATGACTTACGCCGACGCGATGTTCTACTACGGCTCCGACAAGCCGGACATGCGCGTGGACCTGAAATTCACCGAACTGACCGATGTGATGAAGTCGGAAGAGTTCAAGGTGTTCCGCGGCGCCGCCGACATGGCCAATGGTCGCGTGGTGGCCCTGCGCGTGCCGGGCGGTTCCGGCCTCAGCCGTAAGGAAATCGACGACTACACCCAGTTCGTCGGCATCTACGGCGCCAAGGGCCTGGCTTACATCAAGGTCAACGACGCCAGCAAGCCGACGGAAGAAGGCCTGCAGTCGCCCATCGTCAAGTTCCTGTCCGAGGGCGGCCTGAAAGCCATCATCGAGCGCACCGGCGCGCAAAACGGCGACATCATCTTCTTCGGCGCGGACAAGGCCAAGGTGGTGAACGAGGCCATCGGCGCGCTGCGCATCAAGATCGGCCACGAACACGGCCTGGCCAACGGCTACTTCGTCAAGGAATGGCGTCCGCTGTGGGTGGTGGACTTCCCGATGTTCGAGCACGACGAGGACGACGATCGCTGGACCGCTTGCCACCATCCGTTCACCAGCCCGAAGCCGGGCCACGAGGACCTGATGGCCACCGATCCGGGCGCCTGCCTGGCGCGCGCCTACGACATGGTGCTGAACGGCTGGGAAATCGGCGGCGGCTCCATCCGTATCCATCGCGCCGACATCCAGGAAAAAGTGTTCGGCGCGCTGAAAATCAGCCCGGAAGAGCAGCAGAACAAGTTCGGCTTCCTGTTGGACAACCTGAAGTTCGGCGCGCCGCCGCATGGCGGCCTGGCTTTCGGTCTGGACCGCCTGGTGACGCTGATGTGCGGCGCGGAGTCCATCCGCGACGTGATCGCCTTCCCGAAAACCCAGCGCGCTCAGTGCCTGCTGACCAACGCGCCCAACGCGGTGGACGACAAGCAACTGCGCGAACTGAACCTGCGTCTGCGCCAGAAGGCCGAGCCGTCCGCTTGATGCTGGTTTGATCCGACGATAACGGCCGTTGCGCAAGCAGCGGCCGTTTTTCATTCTGAGGCTCTTGACGGCCTTGGCTTGAACCTTGCGCTTTTGGCCCAATCTAACAGCAGCCTCATACTTGACGCGAGCGCCTGCCGGGCCGGCATTGCAAAACTTTATCGCAACGATATGGATTTACAATTTGCCGATATCGGCGGGCCTGATTTATAAAGCCTCGCATTCCGCCGCGTTTCCCGACGCCCGATCAGGGAAGCGCAGTCATACCAAGACCTTTAAGGAGATCCGCAATGGCCGTACTCGTTGGCAAACAAGCCCCCTTCTTCGATGGCGCGAAAACCTTCTCCGCCGTGCTGGGCGATGGTCAGATCGTTGACAACTACTCCTTCAAGCAAGCTACCGCCGGCAAGTACGCGGTAGTATTCTTCTACCCGCTGGACTTCACCTTCGTGTGCCCGTCCGAACTGATCGCTTTCGACCACCGTCTGGCCGACTTCAAAGCCAAGAACGTGGAAGTAATCGGCGTGTCCATCGACAGCCAGTTCACCCACGCCGCATGGCGCAACACCCCGGTGGAAAAAGGCGGCATTGGCCAGGTTGGTTACACCCTGGTGGCCGATATTCAGCACGAACTGTGCAAGGCCTTCGACGTTGAAGCCGATGGCGGCGTCGCTTTCCGCGGTTCTTTCCTGATCGACCGCTCCGGCGTGGTGCAGCACCAAGTGGTGAACAACCTGCCGCTGGGCCGCAACGTCGACGAAATGCTGCGCATGGTTGACGCGCTGCAATTCACCGAAGAGCACGGCGAAGTGTGCCCGGCGGGTTGGAACAAGGGTAAGAAAGGCATGAAGCCGAGCGCCGAGGGCGTGGCTTCCTACCTGGCTGAAAACGCCAAGGACCTGTAATTCGTCGTAAACGGATTGCGTCCGACCCTGCCCCGCGCGCCTTGGCCCGCGGGGCTTTTTCTTGCGCGGCCTTGGCCGACTTGGCGCATTGCTCGCTATAACTAACAATAAGTTACCAAGATAACGACAGGCCCGAGCCATGTCTTTGCCGATCAGCCAGCTGGACAGCTACACCATGCTGCATGTGATGCGCTCCACCCACCTGTCTGTGCCGCACGCCTTGTTGGGCGCGGCTTTGCTGACCGGTCTGGAATGGGGAAGGGCGCCGCTCGCGGCCGCCTTGCTGTGGCTGTTGCTTTTTAGCCTGCTGCTGCTGAGCCTGTGGGGCACCACTTGGCGCGCCAGCCGTTGCCCCGAACACGACGATTGGCAGATCGCCGCCTTGTACCGGCGTTTTTCAGCGCAGATCGTCGCCGCGGGCTCGGGCTGGGGCGTCGCGGCCTGGATTCTGATGCCCGGCGACGACCTGACATACAGCCTGATCGTGGTGCTGTGGGGCATTGCGGTCAGCGCGGTGCAAGGCGCGATGCTGTCGGCGCGCCGCGAGCTGTTTTACGGCTTCGTCGGTCCGCTCTGGGGCTTGCTGCTGCTGCGTTTGTTTCTCTCTCCGGAACCGGTGTTGCGCTGGGTGGGCGCTTCCGGCCTCGTCTATTGTCTGTCGCTGACGCTGTTCACTTCTTTGTTGCATCGCTTTGCGCTGGAATCCATGGGACAGCGCGCAGAAAACGCCAGCCTGATGCGAGAGTTGACGTTGGAGCAGGCGCAGTTGGATAGTTACAACGCGATGCTGGAGCAGAAAAACATAGAACTGGACGGGGCGGTGGAACGCATCAGCGAGCTGGCCTCGCGCGATCCCTTGACCGGCGTGTTGAACATGCGTTCCTTGATGCGGGAAATGGAGCGCTTGCTGGAGCATTCGGAAACCCAGGGCGCGCCTTTCGCCATCGCCATCATCGATCTGGACCATTTCAAGCGCATCAACGACAGTTGCGGCCATGCGCGCGGCGACGAGGTGTTGCAACAGCTGTGCGCGCTGGCGCAGCAGGCGCTGGCGGACGGCGAGCTGTTCGGCCGTTACGGCGGGGAGGAGTTCCTGCTGCTGGCGCCTGCCTGCAGCGGCTCCGAGTTGAACCGGCGCATGGAAGCGCTGCGCGGCAAGGTGGGCGGCTGGGACTGGAGGCGTCTGACCGGCGACTTGCCCGTGACCTTGTCCTGCGGCGTGGCCGCCTGGCGGCGGGGCGTGGACCCGCTGAGTCTGCTGCAACAGGCGGACAAGGCGCTGTATCAAGCCAAGGCGCAGGGGCGCGACCGCGTCTGCCTGGCGAGAGAGGCCGAGGCGTGAGGCGGAGACTGGGCATTCTGATGCCGTTTCCCTGGCAAGCGCCTCATCCGCAGTTGGAGGCGGAATTGGTGCGTCAGTTCGTTTCCATGCTCCAGCTCTCGATTCTGCAATCTTTCATCGCCATCCCGCTGTTTGGTCTGCTGATGTTCGGGCATGCGCCCGGCTGGCGCATCTTGAGCTGGGTGGGGATGTTCCTGTTGATGCAATTGCTGTTCGCGCGCCTGGTTTATCGTTTTCGCCGTGACGCGCATAGCCAGGACCAAGTGTTCCGGCATTATCAGGCGCTGCGGCAGTTGATGCTGTTCAGCGCGCTGGTGTGGAGCATGATGATGTGGTTCATGTTTCCCCAGACGGAGGGGCCTTACCGCATCGTGGTGGTGCTGTGGCTGGCCGGCGGCTTCGCCGCGGTCTGCCTGCTGCTGGCCCCGTGCCGCGATCTGCACCTGACGTTTTTCGTCGGTTACTGGATATACCCGCTGTATCGTTTCCACTGCGAGGGCACTTTGCTGTACAGCGCTTTGCTGGTGGGCGCGGTGATCTTCATCCTGGTGCAGTGGGAATTCCTGTCCAGCTTCAATCCCCTGCTGCGCGACACCGTGAGGCTGCGCGAGCGCAATGCGGTGGTGCTGCGCTGCCTGCAAGCGCTGTACGCGGAAAGCGCGGCCAAGCGGGAACTGCTGGAACAGCGCAGGCAGATGTTGCAGCAGGCGGCTG
Organism: Chromobacterium sp. IRSSSOUMB001; assembly: GCF_023507765.1. Lineage (NCBI taxonomy): Bacteria > Pseudomonadati > Pseudomonadota > Betaproteobacteria > Neisseriales > Chromobacteriaceae > Chromobacterium > Chromobacterium sp. IRSSSOUMB001. The sequence goes on along the minus strand of NZ_JALCYU010000002.1, from coordinate 413,679 downwards.
AGCAGATGAATCTGCTGGCGGACTCCGACGTGTTGACCGGCTGCTTGAATCAGCGGGCCTTGCGTTGCCGGATGGCGGAACTGGATCAGTCCGACGAGGCGGTCTGGAGCCTGGCGATGTTGGATCTGGACGAGTTCAAGCAGGTGAACGACCGCTTTGGCCATTTGGTGGGCGACCAGGTGTTGCAGCAGGCGGCGCAGCTCATTGCCTCCTGTCTGGAGGGGTGGATGACGCTGGCGCGCTATGGCGGAGAGGAGTTCGTGGTGCTGGCCCCTGGCTTGGCGCCTGAGAGGCTGGCGGAGAAGATGGAGGCGGTCAGGCTGCGCCTGGCGCAGGCTCAGCTGGACGGTTTGCCGGACGGCTACGCGCAGACGGTGTCCATCGGCGTGGCGGGCCAGCCGCCGCTGAACGGCAGCCAGCAAGCCTTGCTGCAGGCGGACGCCGCCTTGTACCGGGCCAAGGCGTCCGGCCGCAACCGGGTGTGCGTGTGGGACGCGGAGCCGGAGCGGGACTAGGCCAGCCTGCCCAAAGGCTGCCGCGCTTGCCGAGAGGCGGCGCGGCGAGCGCGGTCCGAACGGTCCACGACGCGCGCATTCGGCTTCCTCAGCCGTTTTCGCCCTGGCTCGCCTTGGCCGGCGCGGCTTTGAACCGGCTTTGCGGCGCCGGCTCGGATTGGCGGGCGAGCATGAGGCGCAGCGCCGGCTGCTGGATCAGCGCCGACAGGCAGACGGCGGCGGCGCACATCCACCACAACGCGACGCCGCCCACCGCGCCGTAGAGCCAGGTGCCCAAGGCCGGAGCGAACAGGGTGCGGCCCTGCCACACCGCGTTGTACAGCCCCAGATAGCGGCCGCGCAGCCGGCCTTCCGAGCGGTGCATCACCAGCATGGTGTAACAGGGCGACACCAACAGCTCGCCCAGCGTCAGCGTCGTCATCATCAGCAGCGCCCACAGCGGACCCTGGCCCAGCGTCAGCCACAGGAAGGAGACGCCGGTCAGCAGCACGCCGGCCTGGGTGCTGGCCAGCAAGCCCCAGTCCAGGATGCGGCGGCTGATCGGAATCTGCAGCGCCACCACCATCAGCCCGTTCAGCGTGAACAGATAGCCCATCCATTGCGGGCCCAGTTGATAATGCTCGCGCAGGAACAGTCCCAGCGTCACATAGATCTGGTCGAATACCGCGGTCATCAGCGTCAGGGCCAGCAACATGCGCAGAAAGGGAAGGTCGCGCGAGGGACCGACCAGCGCTTCGGCGCCGGTTTCGGCGGTTTCGAGCGCAGCCGGAGGGACGGGCGCCGAGTCGTTGCGGCGGTAGGCCCAGGCCAGCCACAGCGCCGCGCTCAGCGTGGCGGCGGCGTTGGCAGCGTAAACCCAGTCGTAGCCGATGGCGGCCAATGAGCCGCTGAGCAGGCCGGCGCCGGCGACGCCCAGATTGAAGGCCACCCGCAGCATGCCCTGGGCCACCGCGCGCTGCCGAGGCAGACAGGGCTCCAGCGCCAGCCGCAGATTGACCGGACGGAAAGCGCCGTCGGCGAAGCCGGAGACCAGCAGCACCGGCACGAACAGCCAGAGCGGGATCGCCAGCGCCAGCAACAGCAGGCACAGGCCGGAGGCGGTCAGGAACAGCGTGGCCAGCTTGCGGCCGTCGAAGCGGTCGGACAGCGCGCCGCCGTTGAGGGAGCCCAGCAGCGCGCCGGCGCCGTAGGCCGCCATCATCAGGCCGATCTGCGCATAGCCCAGCTGGTAGTTCTCGCGCAGATAAAGCGGCAGGAAGAGCTTAGAGATGCCGCCGATATTGTTGATCAGGCTGCACAACACCTGGATGTAGACCGTGGCGGGCAGGCCGCGATAGGGGGACAGCAGGCGTTTCAGCCAGGGGGCGGGGGGCGGGCGGCTCATAAGAATCCAGGATATGATTATGCTTTTGACTTATCTTGCTGCGTTGCAGCGAAGAAAGTCAACTCCGTGAATATCCTGGGCGAGTCTGAAGCCGCCGCGCGGCGCGCGCGCGGGTTTTCAGCGCAGCGGCAGCTTGGCCTTGACCGTGCGCATCATCGCGGGCTGGGCGGCGGCCACCGGGTGCAGCCCGTCCGGCTGGAATTGGGACAGATCGGCCTCGAAGCCGGCCACCAGCAGCGGCACGAAGGGCAGGCGTTCGCGCTTGGCCAGGTCGGCGTAGGCTTTGCGGAACTCGGCGCCGTATTGCGGGCCATAGTTCGGAGGCAGGGCCATGCCCACCAGCACCACTTTGGCCTTGCTTTGTTTGGCCAAGGCGATCATCTTGGACAGGTTGCCGCGCATCTGCGCCAACGGCAGGCCGCGCAGGCCGTCGTTGGCGCCCAGTTCCAGCACCACGATGTCCGGGCGATGGCGCGCCAGCGCGTCCGGCAGCCTGGCCAGGCCGCCGGCGGTGGTTTCGCCGGAGACGCTGGCATTGACGATGCGGTGCTTCGCCCCCATCTCCTTGGCGAGCAGGCTGACCCAGCCCTGGCCGGGAGACAGGCCGTAGCCGGCGGACAGACTGTCGCCGAACACCAGTATCGTCGCGGCGGACGCCGGCAGCATCAGCAGGCACAGGCCGGCGGAAAGTAGAACTTTGCTTAGTATCGAGCGCATAAATGAATCCAATTGAAACCCAGGCGGTGTTGGCGGCCAGCGAGCTGGCCAAGCAGGTGCATTTCCACGGCGAGCCGCTGAACATCCTGCGCAGCGCCACGCTGACCCTGTATCCGGGCGAGAGCGTGGCCATCGTCGGCGCCTCCGGCTCCGGCAAGTCTACCCTGTTGTCCCTGTTGGCGGGGCTGGACCATCCGTCCGGCGGCGAGGTGTCCTTGTTCGGCCAAGCCTTGTCCGGCTTGAGCGAAGACGCGCGCGCGCTGCTGCGCAGAGACAAGGTGGGGTTCGTGTTCCAGAATTTCCAGCTGATGCCGCAACTGACCGCGCTGGAAAACGTGATGCTGCCGCTGGAGCTGGCCGGCCGCGCCGACGCGCGCGAAGCGGCGCGCCAGATGTTGGACCGCGTCGGCCTCAGCCACAGGCTGGGCCATTACCCGCGTCATCTTTCCGGCGGCGAGCAGCAACGGGTGGCCCTGGCGCGCGCCTTCGTCATTCATCCCGGCCTGCTGTTCGCCGACGAGCCCACCGGCAATCTGGACCCGCACAGCGGCCGGCAGATCATCGACCTGCTGTTCCAGCTCAACGCCGAGCAGGGCACCGCGCTGGTGCTGGTTACCCACGACACCGAACTGGCCAGCCGTTGCGACGCCATCTACCGGCTGGTGGAAGGCAAGCTCAACGGAGCGCGCTCATGACGCTGGCCGGCCGCTTGACCCTGGTGTTCCGCTTCATCCGCCGCGAACTGGTGTCCGGCGAGCTGACCATCCTGGCGCTGGCCCTGGTGGTGGCGGTGATGGCGATGAGCAGCGTGGCCTTTTTCTCAGACCGCGTGGAGCGCGCGCTGACCACCCAGGCCACCCAGCTGCTGGCCGCCGATCTGGTGCTCAACGGCAATCAGCCGGCGCCGGAGTCCATCCGCCGCGAGGCGGAAAAGCGCGGCCTGCGGCTGGCCGACAACATCAGCTTTCCCTCCATGGTGTTTTCCGGCGGCCAGGCGGCCTTGGCCACGTATAAATCGGTCAGCGACAACTATCCCTTGCGCGGCGAAGTCAGCGTGCGGCTGGCCGACGGCCGGATCGAAACCGGCAGCCTGCGGCCGGCCGCGGGCACCGCCTGGGCCGACGCCAGACTGATGCGGCGGCTGAAGCTGAAGCTGGGCGACACCCTGGGCGTGGGCGGCGCGCAGCTGCGGCTGGCCGGCGAAATCGTCCGCGAGCCGGACGGCGCGATGGATTTGTACAACTTCGTGCCGCGGCTGATGTTCAACCGCGCCGACCTGGCCGCCACCGGCCTGATTCAGGAAGGCAGCCGCGCGCGCTGGCGGCTGATGTTCGCCGGAGACGACCGCGGCGTCGCCGATTTCCGCCAGTGGCTGGAAAAGGCCAAGCCCAAGGACGCGCGGCTGGAAAACGTGGAGGAGGCCAGGCCGGAAGTGCGCACCGCGCTGGAGCGCGCGCGGCGTTTTCTGGGCCTGACCGCGATGCTGACCGTGGCGCTGGCGGCGTCGGCGGTGGCGCTGGTGGTGCGGCGTTATCTGGCGCGCCATTGGCAGCAGGTGGCGGTGCTGCGCTGCCTGGGCCTGACCGCGGGCGAGGTGTGGGGGCTGTTCGTCAGCCTGTTCCTCTTGCTGGGCCTGCTGGCCGGCGCGCTGGGCACCGCCGGCGGCTTCGGCGTGCAGCTGGCCTTGATGCGGCTGGCCAGCGGCTATGTCGGTGAAATCCTGCCCGATCCGGGCTGGCTGACCTGGCTGGTGGGCCCGCTGGCCTCGCTGGTGCTGCTGGCCGGTCTGGCGCTGCCGCCCTTGATGGGCATACGCGACGTGCCGCCGGCGGCGGTGCTGCGCGATGAATTGACGCCGACGCGCCAGGGCGTGCTGGCGCCCTTGCTGGCCCTGGTGGCGCTGCTGGGCCTGGCCGCCTGGCAGGTGGGCGACCTGGCGGTGGCCGGCTGGCTGCTGGCCGGCATGCTGGGCTTCTTCGCCGCGGTGGGCGCGCTGGCGCTGGGCGTGGTCTATCTGATGCGGCGGCTGCCGCGCGGACGCCGGGTGGGCTGGCGCTTCGGCATCGCCAATATCGCCCGCCGTCACTGGCTGGCGGTGATCCAGATCGTGTCCTTGTCGGTGGGCCTGATGGCCTTGCTGACGCTGACCATTGTGCGCGACGACCTGATCGGCGCCTGGCAACGCAGCGTGCCGGCGGACGCGCCGAATAAATTCGTCATCAATATTCAGCGCCACCAGCTCGACGGCGTGCGCAACGCCTTCGCCGCGGAGGGACGCGCGGCGCCTGAATTGGCGCCCATGGTGCGGGCGCGGCTGATCGCGATCAACGAGCGCCCGGTGCGGCCATCCGCGTATGAGGACGAACGCGCGCGGCGCTTGGCCGAGCGGGAGTTCAACCTCTCTTGGCGCGATGAGTTGCCGCCGGGCAACAAGCTGACGGCGGGCCAGTGGTGGCCAGTTCAGAAACGGATTCCGCCGCAGTTCTCGGTGGAACGGGAACTGGCCGGCACTTTGGGCATCAAGCTGGGCGATACGCTGGTTTTCGATCTGGCCGGCACCGCTTACCGCGCCAAGGTCACCAGTTTGCGCGAAGTGCCGTGGGACAGCTTCCGCGTCAATTTCTTCGTGATCGGCACGCCCGGTCAGTTCAGTCAGCAGCCGGCCAGTTGGATCACCAGCTTCCGGCTGGAGGCGGCGGACGAGGATTTCGTCAATCGCCTGGTGGGCGAGTTTCCCAATCTGACCGTGATCGACGTCGGGGCGATCCTGACCGAGGTGAGGGCGATGATGGACAAGCTGTCGCGCGGCATCGAGGCCATGTTCGGCCTGGCCTTGGCCGCCGGCGTGCTGGTGTTGTGGGCGTCGCTGGCGGCCACTCGCGACGAGAGGCTGTTCGATGTCGGCCTGATGCGGGCGCTGGGGGCGTCGCGGCGGCAGGTGCGCAGCGTGGTGCTGGCGGAACTGGCCTGGCTGGGCGCGTTTTCCGGTTTATTGGCGGCATTGGGCGCGATGGGCATCGGCGCTTTGGCTTCGGTCAAATTGTTCAACCTGCCCTTGGTGTTCAATCCGTGGCTGTTGCCCGCCGGCATCGCCTGTGGCGCGCTGGTGGTGGTGGTGGCCGGTTGGCCGCTCGTCGGGAGAGTGACCCGGACTTCGCCGATGGCGGTGTTGAGAGCGATTTGAGTTTGGTGGTCAAAGCTGAGAGTCAAGCGGGGCGAAACCCGCAAGGAGACGCATGATGGATGCGATAGTACAGGCGGCAATGGCCAAGTGGCCGAACGTGCCCGCCGTGTTTGGCTGGTTGCGGCTGGACGCGCGCGGCCAGTGGTGGATCAAGGACGAGCGCTTGCAGCATGAGGCGATGACCGAGTTTTTTGGCCGCAACTACAGCCGCGACGGTCTGGGGCGCTGTTATGTGCAGAACGGGCCGCAAAAAGTCTATGTGACGCTGGACGCCGCGCCGCTGGTGGCGCGGCGCACTCCGTCGGGTTGGAGCACGCTGCCGTACGACGACGACGTGCCGGCGCGCTCCGCCTGGCTGACGCCGGAAGGCATGTTGTTGATCGAGATCGGCGGCGAGCTGGCGGCGGTGGATGACCGCGACCTGGCCGCGGTGCTGGAAGAAGGGGCGCCGGGCTGGGACGGCGACATGGCCTCGTTGCCGGACAGGCTGGCGCTGGGCAAGGCGGCGATTCCGCTGGGGAAGGAGAGCCTGCCGGATTTGTGGCTGCGTTACGGCATCGTCGGACGGCCCAAAGGCTGAGCCGTTTCACCGTCAAACAAAACCCCGGGCTTGCCCGGGGTTTTGTTTGGTCCGCGGATGGCTTAGAACCTGTTTACGATCTCGCGAACAAGGGCGAAACAAGGCGAAAACGGCTGAGAACGCCGAATGTACATGGCGTACATGAGCATTTTGAGCTTGTACTCACCGTGCAACGCTCCACGAAGCGCAGCAGACTTTGAACAAGCTCTTAGAGCGGACGCGACTCCACCTGCACCAGACGCTTGCGCCCAGCCAACATGCCCATGGCGAAGGTGGCGGCGGAGATGAGTGTGAATAACAGACCCAGCGGCCACAAGCTGTGGGTCTGGTCGCGGATCAGGCCTACGCTGAGCGGACCGAGAGAAGCCAGCGCATAGCCGACGCCCTGGGCCATGCCGGACAGATGAGCGGCCACATGGGGATCCGGCGAGCGCAACGCCAGCAGGCTCAACGCCATGCTGAACAGGCCGCCTTGGCCCAGACCCAGCAGCACCGCCCAGAACAGCAGGCTGTCTGTCGGCGCGAACAGCATGCCGAGCAGGCCGCTGATCACCAGCGCCACGGTGACGGCGATCGGCGGGCGCTGGTCGCGACAGCGCTGTCCCAGCGCCGGCACCAGCAGCGAGGACACCACCTGCACCATGATGGAAATGGACAGCAGCAGGCCGGCGTGCAGCGCGGTCTCGCCGCGGTCTATCAGGATGGACGGCAGCCAGCCGAACACGATGTAGGCCATCGACGACTGCAAACCCATGAACAAGGTGACTTGCCAGGCCAAGGGATCGCGCAGCAAGCCGCGCACCAGCCATTGACCGTGATGGGACGCCTGCCGGATCCGCGTTTGCGGCCACCACACCAGCAAGGCCAGCAGCGCCGGGCTTGCCCAGATCGCCAACGCGCCTTGCCAGCTGTCGTCCATCCAGCGCATTGCTGGTACGGTCAGACCGGCGGCCAGCGCCGCGCCCAGGCACAGCGCCATGGTGTAGACCCCGGTCATCAGGCTGACCTGAGCGGGGAAGTCGCGTTTGACGATGCCGGGCAGCAACACGCCGATGACGCCGATGCTGGCGCCGGCCAAGGCCGAACCCGCGAACAGTCCGAATTGACCGAACTGAGTGCGCAGCAAAATGCCCAGCGCCAGCGTCACCAGGATGAGCGCGATGGTTTTTTCGCTGCCCCAGAGGCGGGCCAACCGCGGCGCCAAGGGGCCGAACAGGCCGAGACAGGCGACCGGCAACGTGGTGAGCAGGCCGGCCATCAGGCCGCTGAGCCCGCGGCTGGCGGCGACGTCATGCAGCACGGGGGACAGGCTGGACAGCGCCGGCCGCAGATTGACGCCTACCAAGATCAGGCCCAGCAGCAAGAGCCAGGGACGGTGCAGCGCGGGGCGCTGGCTTTGCACGCCGGCGTCGTCGATCTCGGCGTCGATCAGCGTGTCTTCGACCGGCAAATGATCCGGCACGGATTTGGGTGTGGACATGGGTTTTCCTTCTGCGCTTTTGTTGTTGTCGGAGCGGGCTCCCCGCGCCAGGGGGCCGACTCGAGTCTGGCTCAAGCCGCGGCGGAGCGATTGAGCAAACGATCCAGCGCCTCCAGCAGGGGGCGGGTGATGGCGGCGGCGGCTTGCGCCGCCTCGTCCGGCCGGCGCAGCCGGATGGCTTCGTAAATGGCCTGGTGGGCGGCGAGGTCCGGGTCCGGCAGCGCCTCGTCGAGGATGGACTGCTGCACATGCTGGCGCACCGCGCGCGAGAAGTACGCGTAGAGCTCGGCCAAGGCCTGGTTGCCGCTGGCGTTGGCGACGGCGAGATGAAACTCCAGATCCCGGTCGATGAAGGCCTCCAGCGGCTCCTGCGGCAGCCGCTCTCCACGCCGCGCGAGCGCGTCCGCTATCGCGCTGAGATCCGCTTCCGGGCAGCGGCTGGCGGCCAGCCGCGCAGCGTTTTCCTCCAGCATGCAGCGCACTTCCAGGTGCTCGCGCAGGCTGGCGCGGCTGATGGCGCGCATCGCCTCGCCGGGGTTGACCGTGGCGCGCACATAGCTGCCGTCGCCCTGGCGCACCTCCAGCAGGCCGGCGTACAGCAGCACCCGCACCGCCTCGCGCACCGTGTTGCGACTGACGCCTAGTTGTTCCGCCAGTTCCGGCTCGGTGGGAATGCGAGCGCCCAGCGGCCAATCGCCGTCCGCCAGCCGCTTGGCGATGTTTTCCACAGCGATGTCGACCAGCGAGCGTTTATAGGGAAGCGCCGACATGACTTGCTCCTGATTCATCCAATCATCCGATGAATTTTAGCGGGACAATACAGTGCCGACAATGCTAAATGGAAAACAAATAGCAAATATCAATCATGCATAAGTGGAGATGCCGTTGCCGCTGTTGCCGGACAGGCCCAGACCGTTGTTCAGAATCTGGGAGCTGACCGCATAGGGTGCCCCTAGGGAGTAGACCATCGCGTACAGCGACAGCGCGCTGATCTGTTGCGCGCTCAGCTGGATGGAGCCGGACTGATTGACCGTCAGGGAGGAGAGATTGGCGGGAATGGTGTTGGACGCCGGGGTGGCGGATTGTCTCAGTTGCAGGCTGAACTGCATTTTTTGCAAGGCGGTCAGGGTTTGAGGGATGGTGCCGTTGCCGTAGGAGGCGTAGCTATTGGCCAGCCAGTTCAACGCTCGGGCAGCGGTGTAGAGCAGGTTGGCCACGCCTTGGGAGTCGCCGCTGTAAGCGCTTTGCAGGCTGTTGTTGCTCAGGCTAAGGCTGCCCATCTGGCCGAACTGTTGCGGATACTGGAAGTTAAGGCCGATCTGGTTCAGCTTGACCAGCAGCGAGCTGCCGTTGCTGTAACTGGCGGCGGCCTGCTGGTTCATGCTACTGGCCAATTGCTTGGCGATGGGGTCGCGGCTGAGCAAGCCGCCGCTGACCAGCAGCGCGTTCAGGCTGCCTTGCAGGGTGTTGAAGGCGTCGGCCAGCGATTGCGCCTGTCCGTTGAGGCCGTTCAGGTCCAGCTTGACCGAGATATTGGTGCTGCCGGTGGACAGCAGGTCCATGGACACCGAGGAGCCCAGCGAGATGCCGCTGTTGCCGGCGTTGGAGCCCGAGGCGCCGTTGATCAGGTAGTTGGCGTTTTGCGCGGCCTGGGTCTGGGTCAGGTTCTGGCCGCTGCCCACCGCCTGGGTTTGGTCGAAAGCGAGACGGGACAGGCCGTTTTGGTCTGTATTGTTGCCGTCGTTATCGCTGACCAGGATCTGAAAGTTGTTGCTGGCGCCGGTCTGGGCGGCGCTGATCTGCAACTGATAATTGCCGGAGGCATTCTGCACGATATTGGCCACCATGCCGACGCCGGAGCCGTTGATGGCGGTGGCGATGCTGGACAGCGTGCCGTTGTTGATGGACAGCGTGGCCGAACTGCCGCTGGGAGTGAAGCTGGTGGCCGAGGTGGGCGAGGTGTAGGCGTAGCTGCCGGTCTTGATGGTCAGGGTACCGCTGCCCACCGCGGTGCTGCTGGTGTCCGGCAAGGTAAAGGCGGTGACTGCGCTGTGCGCCTGCGCCAGCTGCGACACCGATACGCTGTAATTGCCGTTTTGCGCGCCGGCGGCGGTGGAAACGCTGGCCACCGACGGATTGCTGCTGCTGCCGCTGATGGAGTTGTTGACCGCGTACGGGGAATAGATCTGTTGCAGGCTGTCCTGGAAGACGTTCAGGCTGGACAGCAACTGGCCCAGCCCGGAAATCAGCACCACATTGGGATCGGTGCCGGCGCTTTGCGAGCTGTTGCTGCTGCGGATCAGCGGCACAATGGGCGACGAGCCCAATAAACCGCTCAAGAATTGATTGTTATTGCCGAAAAGCGATAACAGCGGATTGTAATTTCCGAGGATATTGTTTGCCATGGCTCACCCGCAGAATCCCTGTTGCCACCTCTCAGTGTAGGCGAAGAATCAGGAATTTGCCGGCGAGCGGGCTGTCCCGGCGGACAGGCCGCCGGGAAGGAGACTTACTTGGCCGGGGCCGCGTCCTTCACGCATTTCTTCACGAAGCTGGCTTTGGCCGCGCCGGCCAGTTTCTTCTCGGCGGCTTTGGCGTCACAGCTTTTTTGGGCGTTGGCGGCGGCGCCGTCTTTCTCGCATTTCTTCAGGAAGCTGCTCTTGGCGGCGCCGGCCAGTTTTTTCTCGGCGGCTTTGGCGTCGCAGGCGGCGTCAGCCAGCGCCAGGTTGGCGGAAGTCAGGGCCAAAACAGCGATCATCAGGTATTTGCGCATGATTCATCCTTAGTAGGGCGGGTTGTCGGTCCCATGACGGGCGAGAAAAACGATACTCCAAGTTATAGCGCATGAACACTGCATTTTGTTGACGTCATGTAACGGCTTGCATCAATAGATATCAGTATCGTTAGCAAAATCGACAACGGGTCAAAGCGCGAACAGGTTCTCAGTCGTAGTGGCGCTGACGCGTGTTGAGACGATAAACCAGGGCTAGGGTGGAGAAGGCGAACAAGACCAGCAATAGCCCCAGACGGTGCGCGCTGGCGTAGTCCGCCTGCTCCACATGGTTGTACAGTGCGATGGAAATGACCCGGGTTTCCCCTTCGATATTGCCGCCTATCATCAGCACCACCCCGAACTCGCCCACGGTGTGGGCGAAGCCCATGCTGGCTGCGGCGAGCACGCCGGAACGGCAGCTAGGCAGAATGACGCGGGTCAGCCGCTGCCAGCGGTTGGCGCCCAGCATCATCGCGGTTTCGATTTCCTCGCGCCGCACCGCGTTGAAGCTGACAATGAGCGGCTGCAGCACGAAGGGCAGGGAATACAGCACCGAGGCGATGATCAGCCCCTGAAAGGTGAAGGCGAGGCCGGGCCAGCCCAGCCAGGCGGTCAGCTGGCCGATGGGACCATGCGGGCCGAAGGCCACCAGTAGATAGAAGCCCAACACCGTGGGCGGCAGCACCAGCGGCAAGGTTGCGCCGGCCTCTATCACCGGTTTGAGGCGGGAACGCGTGCGCGACAGCCACCAGCCCAGCGGCACGCACAGCATGAGCAGGATCAGGGTGCTGATGGCGGCCAGCCGCAGCGTGAGGGCGATGGCCGCCCATTCGGAAGCCGTCATTGCGAGAAGTCGTAGCCCGCTTTCTTGATCAGCGCGCGGGCCTTGTCGCCCTTGAGGAAGGCGAGAAAGGCCCTGGCCGCCGGGGTGTCGCGCACGAGCAGCGCGTCCTGGCGGATGGGCTGATGCAGCTTGGCGGGCACCAGCCAGTAGTGCTTGGAGATGCCTTGCTCCAACAATTGCGCATAAGCGACGAAGGCGAAGTCGGCTCCGCCGACTTGGGCGAACTGCATGGTCTGGCTGATATTGTCGCCGGTGACGAACTTGGGTTTGAGCGCGTCGGCGAGCTTCAGCGCTGTCAGGGTTTCCACCGCGGCGCGGCCATAGGGCGCGGCCGCCGGGTTGGCGATGGCCAGTTTGTTGAAGTTGCCGCCGCGCAGCGCGGCTTCGCCCGCGTCGTCGCGCTGCTTGCTCCACAACGCGAGTTTGCCGATGGCGTAGGTGAAGCGGCTGTCGGGTTTGCCTATCTTGTCGCGCAGCAATTCGGCAGGGCGTTCGTCGTCCGCGGACAGGAACACGTCAAACGGCGCGCCCTGACGGATCTGCGCGGCCAGCTTGCCGGAAGCGCCGCCGCTAGCCTTGATGTCGTGGCCGCTGGCTGCCTTGAACTCCACCGCGACCTTGTCCAGCGTCTGCTGGAAATTGCTGGCGACCGCCACGGTGACGGTGTCGGCGGCGGCGAACAGCGGGGACAGCAACAGCAACAAGCTCAAGACTTTGCGCGGCATGGTCTGCTTCCTGACAGGGTATGAGGCGACCATTATGCCGCCAGCCCGGGCGCTAGCCTACTCCCCAAACGGTGTAGCCGCCGCCAAGTGTTGGGCCATCTGCCGCGCGTGATGGCGGCTCCAAAGGTCGACGCGCTGTTGCAGCCACTCCGCGTTGGAGGGTTGCGCGTCGTCCGGATTTAATTCTTTTCCCAGCAGGTTGACGCCGCCGGCCAGCAGCAATCCGGACTCCGAGTCCTCCAGCTGGCCTATGGTGGAGACTTGGGCGAGGTAGGGGTCGATGTCGTCTGCGAAGCGGGCCAGATTGAGTGAGGCCTGCAATGGCCGCCGCGCATCCGGTCCGGCCAGTTCCCTCAGCATGTCGCCCACCGCCACGCGCAGCCGGGCGATGCCCGGTCCGGCCGCGTCGGCCACCGGCAGCCCCTCGAGGCATAGCGCCCGGGCCAGGCTGTTGCGGTAGCAGGCGTCGAGCCGGTTATGCTCATCCGCCGCCGTGGCCTGCCACTGGCCGTCCGCTTGGCGGCCCAGAAAGATCAGCGGTTCGATCAGGATGCCGTGATAGCGTTTCAGATCAACGCCGGGCTGCAGGTACAACACCTGGCCGGCATGATCCGGGCTGGGGTGGAAGGCTTCGCTGGGCAGCAGGACCAGATTCTCCGGCTTGTCCCCGGCGTGACCGATATTGGCCAGCAAGGCGGAAGCCATCAGCGCGCAGGCGAGTTTAAAGAAGGGTTTCATCGTGCGGGCTCAATGGGGATTGCGTGGGAGATGGACTGCGGCCGCCCAGCGGCGTTCCATCGATATTGTTGCAACTTTGTGACGAGGCGGACTATCGTCATGCGGTTTATTGCGCAGGCGAGGCCGCGCCGTGCCGCGCCGTCGGCGTCAATTGCTGGCGCAGCAACGGGGACCAATCCTGGATCAGCAATTGCCGCCAGCCGTCGTCCTCGTCGCTGGCTTCGGCTTCGGCCTGTGACTGCATGGTGACGCCGCCGGCGACCACGCCTCGTCCCATCGCGTCTTCCAATTGAGACACCGAGGACACCAGTTGCAGATACGGTTCTATATTGGAAGCCATGCAAGGCAGCTGCAGGGCCACGTGGCTGCTGCTCAACGGTTGGCTGTCTTGGGCGATCCGAGACTGGCGCGCCGCCACCGCGATGCGCAAGCGCAGCACGCCTGGGGTGGCGACGTCGGTCAGCGCGATTGGCCAGGCTTGCAACAGCGCGGCCACTTGGCGGCGCAGGATCTGGTTGACGATTTCTTGTTCCGCGGCTTGCAGTAACTGCCAGCCGCCGTCCTGTTGCCGGTTCAGCAGCAACAGCGGTTCCACGATCAGCGCGTGGTAGTCGTTCAGCGCCGCGGGCGATTGCAGGTAAGTCAATTGCTGCGCATGCCGGCCTTGCCGGAAGGCCGCCATAGGCAGGCGCCATAAATCCCTGTCGGTCTGCCGGACTGCCGCCAATCTGGCCAGCGCCGTCCAGGCCACCAATGCGCATCCCAGATTGAAGAATGGCTTCATGAAAAGACTCGCATCATTTAAGCAGTCCATTTAATCAGGTATAGAACGCGAGCAAAACTATGCAAAATGGAAAGGTGGACAGTTGATTTGGCGCAAACTTTGCTTGATTGCGGGAGGAAGGCCTGACATGTCGGTCAGGCCGGCTTGTCTGGTATCATGCGCGATCGTTCCGCTGCGCTGCCTGATTCTTTCCGTCAAATGATGAAAACACTGTTTCGCCTGATGTTGCTGTGCCTGGCGCTGGGCTGTGCCTGGCTGGCCTGGGTGGTTCTGATTCCGGTTGGTTTGCCGGAAGCCGGTTACAAGCTGACCGTGGGGCCCAACCGCACCCTGAGCCAGGTGGCGCGCGGGCTGGAACAGGAGGGAGTGGTTCGCAGCCGTCAGGTGATGGTGGCCCTGGCCCGCCTGCAAGGCGTGGACCGCAAGATCAAGGCGGGTCTGTATCGTTTCGACGGCCAGGCATCGATGCTGGACATCTTGAACCGCTTGGCGGATGGCCACCCTGACGAGGCCAGCCTGACGGTGATCGAGGGCTGGACCTTCCGCCAGTTCCGTCAGGCGATAGACCGCAACCCGGATATCCAGCACACCGCCAAGGACTGGAGCGACGAGGAGATCATGCGGCGGCTCGGCTTTGGCGACGCCAAGCCGGAAGGCCTGTTCTTTCCCAGCACCTATTTGTTCAGCCCGGGCATAGAAGACGCTGAACTGTACCGGCAGGCTTTCAGCGCCATGCAGCAACGGTTGGAGGCGGCCTGGGCGGCACGCAAGCCGGAGCTGCCTTACCGCACGCCTTACGAACTGCTGATCATGGCCAGCCTGATCGAAAAGGAAACCGGCGAAGACGCCGACCGCCCAATGGTGGCCGGAGTGTTCGTCAACCGTTTGAAGCAGGGCATGCGGCTGCAGACCGACCCATCGGTGATCTACGGCATGGGCAGCCTGTACCAGGGCAAGATAGGCAAGGCTGATCTGCGCCGCGACACGCCTTACAATACGTATACCCGCGCCGGGCTGACGCCGACGCCCATCGCCTTGCCGGGCAAGGCGGCGCTGGACGCGGCGGCTAATCCGGCCGCAACCAACGCCCTGTATTTCGTCGCCCGAGGCGACGGCACCTCGCACTTTTCCGCGACGCTGGACGAACACAATCAGGCGGTGCGCAAATACATCTTGAAGAAAGGACAGTAATGGCGCTAGAGCAGCAACGCGGCCGCTTCATCAGCCTGGAGGGCATAGACGGCGCCGGGAAGAGCACCCATCTGACCTTTATCCGCGATTGGCTGGCGCAACACGGCGTCGACGCCGTATTCACCCGCGAGCCGGGCGGCACTCCGCTGGGAGAGAAAATCCGCGAACTGCTGTTGGCGGTGGACACCGAGGCCTCGCTGGACGCGGAAACCCTGCTGGTGTTCGCCTCGCGCCAGCAATTGCTGCACAGCGTGATCGAGCCCGCGCTCGCCGCCGGCCAGTGGCTGGTGTCCGACCGTTTCACCGATTCCACCTTCGCCTTCCAGGGCGGCGGCCGCGGCGTGCCCTTCGAGCGCATCGCCGAACTGGAGCAATGGGTGCAACACGGTTTGCAGCCGGATCTGACCTTGCTGTTCGACCTGCCGTTGGAGGTGGCGGCCGAGCGCATGTCCAAGACCCGGCAGCTGGATCGCTTTGAGCAGGAAAAAGCCGATTTCCACGTGCGCGTGCGCGAAGCCTATCTGAGGCGCGCCGCCGGACAGCCGCGTTTCGCGGTGCTGGACGCCAGCCGTTCCATCGCCGAGATCCAGGTGGATATCGCGGCCTGCTTGCAAAAACTGCTGGAGGCCGCGTGATGCTGCTGCCCTGGCAACAAGGCGACTGGGCGCGGCTGAACACCGAGCGCGACCGCCTGCCCAACGCCTGGTTGTTCACCGGCGCGGCGGGCATCGGCAAACTGGAGTTCGCCGAACATCTGGCCCAGTCCTTGCTATGCGAACGCCCCCAAGCCGGTCACCGTCCTTGCGGCGAATGCGAAGCCTGTCGTTGGTATCTGCACGGCACTCATCCGGACTTCCGCCGCTTGTCGCCGCTGGGCGATGAGGACGAAGAAGGCAAGGAGGGCGCGGAGGGCAAGAAGGTCAGCCGCAAGCTGCCGGTGATCAAAATCGAGGCGGTGCGCGAGGTGATCGACTTCGCTCATCTGAGCGCCCATCGCGCCGGCCGGCGCATCGTGCTGGTGGAGCCGGCGGAAAGCCTGAATCCGGCCGCCGCCAACGCCTTGCTCAAAATCCTGGAAGAACCGCCGGCGGAGGTCTTGTTTCTGCTGGTGGCGCATGCGCCCCAACGCCTGCTGCCCACCATACGCAGCCGCTGCCGCCAATTCCCGCTGACGCGGCCGGACCAGGCGCAAGCGCTGGCCTGGTTGCGAGAGCAAGGCGTGGCCGACGCCGAACTGGAGCTGGCCCACAATGGCGGCGCGCCGCTGTTCGACCACGATCCGGCGCTGGCCAAGCTGCGTGGCCAGTTTGTTCAAGGATTGGCCCAGCCCAGCTTCGCCAATGTGCTGCAGCTGGCGGAGGCGGTGGACAAACAGAAACTGCCGCTGCTGCTACCCATCGGCTGGCTGATGAAATGGCTGCATGATCTAGCGAGTTTGAGACTGGCCGGTTTGCTCCGCTATTATCCAGATCAGGAGCGCGCCTTGCAGCAGCTGTCGGCGCGCGCCGACATCGCGCAATTGATGGCGTGCCAGCAAACGCTCAACCAACTGGCGCCGTTTGGCCAGCATACGCTGAACACGCGCTTGCAATTGGAGGCGGTGCTGATGGACTATCTCAAGATATTCGCCAGCGGCAAGGCCGCCTGACACTGAGGGTTAGCAAGTATGGACACTTCCGCCACTCGCCCGGACCTCAACCCCAACCGTCCCGGGGTGCTGTCCCTGCACATCAAGGAGCGCAGCGCGCTGTTCGCCGCCTACATGCCCTTTGTGCGCCACGGCGGCATTTTCATTCCCACCAACAAGGAAATGAAGCTGGGCGAGGAAGTGTTCCTGCTGCTGACCTTGATGGACGACCCGCAGCGCATCGCGGTGCAGGCCAAGGTGGTGTGGCTGACGCCGGCCGGCGCCAATAACAGCCGGGTGCAGGGCGTCGGCGTCGAGTTCGTCGCCGGCGACGCCGGCAAGCAGGCCAAGGACAAGATCGAGGCCCTGCTCAGCGGCGTGCTCAACTCCAGCCGACCCACCCATACCATGTGATTGTTTTCGCGACGCGCTTCCGCGCGCCGCAGCCTGATTGACGCAACTATGTTTATCGATTCCCATTGCCACATCAATTTTCCCGACCTCGCCGCGCGCATGCCGGAAGTGCTGGCCAATATGCAGGCCAACCAGGTCAGCCACGCGCTGGTGATCGGCGTCAGCCGTCCCAAATATCCGCAAGTGCTGGCGCTGGCGGAAAGCCACGGCAATTTGTACGCCACCGTGGGCGTGCATCCGGACGATCCGGAGGCGGAAGAATACAGCGAGGACGAGCTGGTGGCGCTGGCCGCGCATCCGCGAGTGGTGGGCATCGGCGAAACCGGCCTTGACTACCACTGGTGCAAAGGCGATCTGGACTGGCAGCATCAACGCTTCCGCACCCATATCCGAGCCGCCAAGCGCGTGGGCCTGCCGCTGGTGATTCATACCCGCGAATCCGCCGAGGACACCATCCGCCTGATGCGTGAAGAGAACGCTGAAGTGTGCGGCGGCGTGATGCATTGCTTTACCGAAACCTGGGAGGTGGCGCAGGCGGCGCTGGAGCTGGGCTTCTACATTTCCTTCTCTGGCGTGGTGACTTTCAAGAATGCGGCACAGGTCAAGGAGGTGGCTCAGAAAGTACCGCTGGAACGGATGTTGATCGAAACCGACTCGCCGTATCTGGCGCCGGTGCCCTATCGCGGCAAGATCAATGAACCGGCCTACGTCCGCCATGTGGCCGCGCATATCGCGGAACTGCGCGGCATCGATCTGGAAGAGGTGGCGCGCGTCACCAGCGATAATTTTTTCCGGCTCTTCTCCAAGGCCGGTCGTTGAAGCGGAGAAAGCGCATGAAGCGAATCTTGCTGTCCGGGCTGGCCTTGCTGGCCGTCCTGTTGTCGGCCCAGGCTTGGGCCAATTGCGTCAATCTGAACGGCCGCAGCTATTGTTCCGAAGACGGGGGCATCGCTCTGGTGCAGCGCGGACAGGCGATGTGCGGCAAGGGCGAATGCGCGATTGATGAATTCGGCAACGTATTGTGCTCGCCGTATCCGGGCGGCGGGGTGGTGCGCGCCAATGGCGTCACCTACGCCGGCCCCGGCGCCTGCCTGTTGTCGCGGGATGGCAATCCGTATTGCGCCAAGCAGCCGCGCGGCAGCTGCCAGCAAGACGCGGACGGGAATGTCCGTTGCGACGGCGGCTGGGTGCGCGAGAAGGCGGAACGCCCGGAGCGCTGCCGCTGATGTCTTGTTACTTGGAAAACGTCATTGGGCTCGCTTGAAGTCACCATCCTGGGCTGCGGCTCCAGCTCCGGCACGCCGGCCATAGGCTGCGATTGCGCTACCTGCCGCTCGGCGGATCCGCGCAATCGCCGCACCCGCGCCAGCGCCTACATTAAGGTGGCCGGCCAGGGGCTGTTGATCGACACCGGGCCGGACCTGCGGCAGCAGGCGCTGCGCGAGGGGCTGAGCCGGGTGGACGCGGTGTTGTATACCCATCCGCACGCCGACCACCTGAACGGCATCGACGATCTGCGCGCTTTTTGTTATGTGAAAAAGGGGCCGATCACGCTCTACGGCAACGTCTTCACCCTGGACAACATCAAGCGTCGTTTCGACTACGCCTTGCTGCCGCCGTCCAAGATGTGGGACAAGCCGGTGCTGTTGCCACAGCAAGTGGACGGGCCGGTGGACTGCGGCGGCGTCACGCTGACGCCGGTGCCGCTGCAACACGGCTCCTGGCCTTGCCTTGGCTGGCGCGTTGGCGATATGGCCTGGTTGACCGACGTGTCGGACATCCCGGACAGCAGCTTGTCTTTGCTGCAAGGGCTGAAAGTCTTGTTCCTGGATTGCCTGAACCACGACCCCTATCCGTCCCACCTGGGCGTGAGCCAATCCTTCGCCTGGGCCAAACGCATCGGCGCGGAGCGCACGGTGCTGATCCACATGACCCACCGGCTGGAGTTCGCCGCACTCAGCGCCGAATGCCCGCCCGGCGTGGAAGTGGGCTATGACGGCCTGCGCGTCGAGCTGTCGTTTAGCTGATGCCCGTCATGTCAAGAAATCGTTAATAATCAATCGCTTTTATTTCAGGGCTGTAGCGGGATTTTCTGATCCAGCACCGCCACCGCGGTCAGCGCGTTGTCCGGACTGCCGTCTATCAGCTTGTCGGAGTAGCTGAGGTAGGTCAGCGTATTGCGCTTGGCGTCGACGATGCGCACCACGCGCACATGCTTGAAGATGAAGGACGCGCCTTCCTTGAACACCTGTTCCTGCTTGGGCAGCGGCCGCGAAAACTTGATCGCGCCCACTTGGCGGCAGGCCACGGAGAAGCGCGACGGGTCCTTGGCCAGCCCCAGCGCGCCCTTGTAGCCGCCGGTCTTGGCGCGGGAGATATAGCAGGCCACGCCTTGCACCGCCGGGTCGTCAAAAGCTTCCACCACTACCTTGTCGTTGGGGCTGAGCAGTTTGAAGGTGGTGGACACCTCGCCCACCTCTTCGGCCATCACGGGCGCGGCCAGGCAGGCGAGCAGCAACAGGGCTATCTTGTTCATTCGTGTTCTCCAGCCGCGGGAAAGACGCCGGCCGGGAAGGGCGGCCGACGGTCAGCGGATGGAAGCGATTGTAGGGAAAGCCGGCCTTCGCCTCAATCGCCAGCCGCTTTGGCGCGGAAAGCCGCCATTTCATCGGCGACGAAGTACTCTATCATCGTGCGGTAGACCGCCGCGGTCAGCGCCGCGTCGGCCCCCAGTTCGCCGGCCAGACGCTCGACGCGGCGCATCACCTGATCGGCGCGTTTGCCGCCTTCCACTTCGTCCCGGCCGTGCTTGAACGCCGCCGCCTGACGCACATAAAGGCCGCGCTCGGCGATTAGCGACACCAGAGCGCGGTCGATGCGGTCGATCTGGCCCCGCACCTCATCCAGGTTTTGGCATTGGTAGATCTGTTCCATTAAAAAGCCTTTCAGAATCGGTTTCATAGCCTAACAAGCTAGGGCGAGACAAGGCGTAGGCTGCTGTGTGGCGCATGGGCATGCTGGAGTCGTTCCCAACGCCGTATCGCTGAAGCGCGGCAGACGATGAACAGGTTCTCAGTAGTAGTTCAAGCCCATTGCCGCCTTAACCTCGGCCAGCGTGGCGGCCGCCACCGCGCGCGCGCGCTGGGTGCCGGTCTTCAGCATCTCCATCACCGCGGCCGGATCGCGCGCGTACTGTTCGCGGCGGGTGCGGGTTGGTTCCAGCAAGGCCTGCAGGCATTCTTCCAGCTGTTTCTTGATCACGGTGTCGCCCAGGCCGCCGCGGCGGTAATGATCCTTCCATTCCGCCACTTGCGCCGTGTCGGAATGGAATACGTCCAGATAGGTGAACACCACATTGCCTTCCACCTGACCCGGGTCGGCGACGCGCAGGTGATTGGGGTCGGTGTACATCATCTTCACCGCCTGGCGGATCTCGTCAGGCGTGGCCGACAAAGTAATGGTGTTGCCCAGGGATTTGGACATCTTGGCCTTGCCGTCGATGCCGGGCAGGCGGGAGCCGTGTTCCGGCACCACCGTGCGCGCTTCCACCAACACCGTTTGATCTACGCTGGCGTTGAAGCGGCGCACGATCTCATTGGTCTGCTCGATCATGGGAATCTGGTCTTCACCCACCGGCACGATGCTGGCCTTGAAGGCGGTGATGTCCGCGGCCTGGGCGGCGGGGTAGGTGAGGAAGCCAGCGGGGATGTCGCGCTCGTAGCCGCGCTGCTTGATCTCGTCCTTGATGGTGGGGTTGCGCTCCAGCCGCGCCACGGTGACTAGGTTGAGATAGTAGGAAGACAACTCGGTCAGCTCCGGCACCAGGCTCTGGATGAAGATGGTGCTTTTTTCCGGGTCTATGCCCACCGCTAGGTAATCCAGCGCCACCTGCAGCACATTGTCGCGGACCTTCAGATAGTTGCCCATATTGTCGGTCAGCGCCTGGGCGTCGGCGAGCAGCAGGAACTGGCGGCAACGGTCTTGCAGGATCACGCGGTTGCGCAGCGAGCCGACGTAGTGGCCCAGATGCAATTGTCCGGTGGTGCGGTCGCCGGTCAGGATGATGTCTTTGGCTGTGATGCTGTCCAGATTCATAACAGTGGTCTCCAGTAAGCTTGAGCTTGTTGGAAACTGCCGATCCGGGGGAGGAGAGGTACTGCTGGAAACCCTATGCCGCCGTATCGGCAGCTTCCGGGTTTTGGGTGTGCAAACGCCGGCGCCGCCTTAGTTCAGGCGCCACCACCAAAAAAAGGATGCGAATGCGGTTGCGTAGTTCATGGGCTTTATCAGAGCACGGCGGGCAAAGCAGCGTCAAGCGTCTTTTCAGGCCAGGACATGCAACAGGCTGCCGGCCGGCGGCATGAGGTCTTCGGAATAGGGCGAATCATTCTTTTTTCCGGCCGCGCTCTGAGCTTGGCGCAACAGCCGTTCGAAAGACTCGCCGTGGGAAGCGGCATCCCTGTTGGTTGTGGAGGATTGCGGGTGAGGGGCGACGAACTCAGCCATTTCCTTGCGTGGATCGCTCGCGGCGGCGCGGCTGTCGGTCTTGGCGGCGACCGCGCTCACTTGTCGCAACGGCGAGGCGGCGGCCTTGAGCTGCGCGGCGATGGATACGATATGCATCGGGGTTCCCGGTTCAAGGGATCAAGATGCCTATTTGAGAGCGCCTGCTTGCTATATGTTCCGGTCGAAATTGTAAAAAAGTGATAATAAACAAAGTGCTATATGGATATTGTTACTGAGCTTCTTCGGTGGTGGGCATGAAAACGGCCGGGCGACGCCGGCCGGTTCCAATGGGATACGGGCAAGGCTTAGAGCCGCTAACAAAACCTCGCAGAGAACCTGAGCCAAGGTGCGCCGACGCGGGCAGTACAAGTGGTACGACAAGGAGGGCAACGCAGGATCAGGGGTTTTGTTAGGGGGTCTTAGAGCCTGTTCAAAGTCTCGCGGGCTAGGGCGAGACAAGGCGAAAACGAGCGAAAAAACGGAATGGTCAAGTGGTGCATGAGCATTTTTAGGATGTTTTCAACGCCGTATCGCCGAAGCGCAGCATGATTTTGAACAGGCTCTTAGAAACGCCGGCCCAGCGCCGCCTTGTGCATGATGGTGGAGGCGATTTCCTCAATGGACTTGTGAGTGGTGCTGATGAAGGGGACGCCGTGATGGCGGAACATGGACTCGGCCTCGTTCACCTCGCGTCGGCAGTTGTCCATGCTGGCGTATTTGGAGTCCGGCCGGCGCTCGGAGCGGATATGGTGCAGCCGCGCCGGATCGATGGTCAGGCCGAAGATCTTGTCCTTGAACGGCAGCAGCAACTTGGGCAGCGTCGGGCTTCCCAGGTCTTCCGGCGTCAGCGGGTAGTTGGCGGCGCGGATGCCGTATTGCAGCGCCAGATACAGGCAGGTCGGGGTCTTGCCGGAGCGGGATACGCCCACCAGGATCACGTCCGCTTCATGCAAGTCCTTCAGTTTGACGCCGTCGTCGTGGTTCAGCGAGAAGTTGACCGCCTCGATGCGGTGATCGTACTTCTCCTCGTTGACCATGCCGTGGGCCTTGCCCACGCTCAGCGAGGCTCGCTGGCCGATTTCCTGTTCCAGCTGGCCAATGAAGGTGTCGAAGAAATCTATCATCACCGCGTTCTCAACCTGCAGCGCGCTGCGCACGTCCGGGTTGATGATGCTGGTGAACACCAGCGGCTTCAGGTGATCCGTTTCCGACACTTGGCGGATGACCTCCGCCAGCGCTTCGGCCTTTTCCACGGTATCGACAAAGGGAATGGTCTCGCGCTTGAATTCCACAGTGTCGAACTGGGTCAGCAGCGTGTGGCCCAGCGATTCGGCGGTGATGCCGGTGCGATCGGAAACGAAGAAGGCGGAGCGGAGATGGTGGGGCATGCAAACACCTGTATTGCGAGTGAACAAGGCCGGAACCGCGCCTGCCGCGCTTTGCGGCGCGCCCGGGGTTCAAAGGATTCTATACTCTGAAAGGCCGCGACGAAACCCGCTAGGAGCGCCGCTTAGCCGTGTAGTGCGTAAATTACACGGTTTTGACAATCATTTTCATCAGGAATGTCTGTCAACTTATTGATTCTGTTGCAATGCTTGTCCTTGTTCGGCCGAAAACCCGTGTTGCGCTGCAAAAGACGCTACGCATCTGGCACGTAATTCGGCTAGAATGCGGCCCTATCGTCCCAATCCAACACAGGAAGTGAAGTGATGGCTGAGAACTACGTCATCTGGTTCGAGAAACTGCGCATGACCGATGTGGAGCAGGTAGGCGGCAAGAACGCCTCCCTTGGTGAAATGATCAGCCAATTGGCCGGCTCCGGGGTTCGCGTCCCAGGCGGCTTTGCCACCACGGCGCAGGCTTACCGGGATTTTTTGCAGCACAACGGTCTGGCCGACAAGATCAGCGCCGCACTGGCCAATCTGGACATCGACGATGTCAGCGAACTGGCCCGAATCGGCAAGGAAATCCGGCAATGGATCATCGACACCCCGTTCCCCGCCAAGCTTGACGCCGATATCAAAGAGGCCTGGGATCAGATGGTGGCCGATGCCGGCGGTGCCGATATCTCCGTTGCAGTTCGCTCCTCCGCCACCGCCGAAGACCTCCCCGACGCCTCGTTCGCAGGCCAGCAAGAAACCTTCCTGAATATCCGCGGCCTTGACAACGTCAAGGATGCGATGAAACACGTTTTCGCCTCCCTCTACAACGACCGCGCCATTTCTTACCGCGTGCACAAAGGCTTTGAGCACGACGTAGTGGCTCTGTCCGCCGGCGTGCAGCGCATGGTGCGTTCCGACTGCGGCGCGGCAGGCGTGATGTTCACCATCGACACCGAATCCGGCTTTGAAGACGTCGTGTTCATCACCGCGTCTTACGGCCTGGGCGAAACCGTGGTGCAAGGGGCGGTAAACCCTGACGAGTTCTACGTGCACAAGCCGACGCTGAAAGCCGGCCGTCCGGCGGTGCTGCGCAAGACCATGGGCTCCAAGCTAATCAAGATGGAGTTCACCGACGCCTCGCAAGCCGGCCGCTCGGTGAAGACCGTGGACGTGCCCCCGCTGGAGCGTCAGCAATTCTCCATCAGCGACGCCGAAGTGGCCGAATTGGCCGAATACGCGTTGATCATCGAGAAGCACTACGGTCGTCCGATGGACATCGAGTGGGGCCGCGACGGCCACGACGGCAAGCTCTACATCCTGCAGGCCCGCCCGGAAACGGTGAAGTCGCAGGAAGACCGCAAGGACACGCTGCGCCGCTATCGTCTGAACAGCAAATCGCAAGTGCTGTGCGAAGGCCGCGCCATCGGCCAGAAGATCGGCCAGGGCGTGGTGCGCACCATCAAGGACGCGTCCGAGATGGACCGCGTCAAGCCGGGCGACGTGCTGGTCACCGACATGACCGACCCGGATTGGGAACCGGTGATGAAACGCGCCGCCGCCATCGTCACCAACCGCGGCGGCCGTACTTGCCACGCTGCCATCATCGCGCGCGAGCTGGGCATCCCGGCCGTGGTGGGCTGCGGCGACGCTACCCAAGTGTTGTCCGAAGGCATGCAGGTCACTGTTTCCTGCGCCGAAGGCGACACCGGCAACATCTATGACGGCCTGCTGGACGTGGAAGTGATCGACCTGGAACTGGACAAGATGCCCAAGGCCCCGGTCAAGATCATGATGAACGTCGGCAACCCGGAACTGGCTTTCGACTTCGCGCAGCTGCCGAACGAAGGTGTGGGCCTGGCGCGCATGGAGTTCGTGATCAACCGTCAGATCGGCATCCACCCGAAAGCGCTGTTGGAGTTCGATAAGCTGCCGGCGGATCTGAAAGCCACCATCAGCGACCGCATCGCCGGCTACGCCAGCCCGGTGGACTTCTACGTCGACAAGATCGCCGAAGGCGTGTCCACTCTGGCCGCCGCCTTCTATCCGAAAAAGGTCATCGTGCGCATGTCCGACTTCAAGTCGAACGAGTACGCCAACCTGATCGGCGGTCAACTGTACGAGCCGCACGAAGAAAACCCGATGATCGGTTTCCGCGGCGCCGCGCGCTACGTGGCCGAATCCTTCCGCGATTGCTTTGAACTGGAATGCCGCGCCATCAAGAAAGTGCGCGACGTGATGGGGCTGACCAATGTGGAAGTGATGATTCCCTTTGTGCGCACCCTGTCCGAAGCCGAGCAAGTGGTGGAGATCCTGGCCGCCAACGGCCTCAAGCGCGGCGAAAACGGTCTGCGCCTGATCATGATGTGCGAGCTGCCGACCAACGCCGTGCTGGCGGACAAGTTCCTGCAGCACTTCGACGGCTTCTCCATCGGCTCCAACGACATGACCCAGCTGACGCTGGGCGTGGACCGCGACTCCGGCGGCCCGATCGCCTCCACCTTCGACGAGCGCAACGAAGCGGTCAAAGCCATGCTGCACATGGCGATCCAGGCTTGCCGCAAGCAGGGCAAGTACATCGGCATCTGCGGCCAGGGCCCGTCTGACCATCCGGACTTCGCCAAGTGGCTGGTGGAAGAGGGCATCGAAACCGTGTCCCTGAACCCGGACACCGTGGTGGAAACCTGGCTGTATCTGGCGCGCGAACTGAACAGCTAAGTTCGCAGTTCCGTCGCTTTCAAACCGCCCGCTTGCCGGGCGGTTTTGTTTTGTCCGGCGTTTCTTGCAAGCTGGCGCGGGAACGGATGCATATGCTGGGCGGCATCAACGATTCGACTCATCACCTTTATCAGGATGCACCCATGCGACTCCCATTTCTCCCGGTTTCCCATCAGACACTGGATGTCTTGATCCCGCGCTATCTGAACGCGCCCCAGGCGAAGGAGGCCAGCGCGCTGGCCAAAGTATTAAAGGCTTGCTCCAATCAGGCCGTGGAGCGCGGCAGCTACGCGGACTTGGGCGCTTTGCGCGATGCCATCGCCGCGGAGATCAAACCGCTGCCGGCCAGCTTCGGGCATAAAGACTTAAGATTGAACGCGGAGTTGCAGCTTGCGCTCAAGGGCGTGGACAAGCGAATCGCCAGCGAACAAGCGCATTACCGTCAACAGGCGCGCTATGCTCAGCATGGCTATGCGGCCGATCCGGACTCTTCGCGCCGCTTGTTGGGGGCCCGGGCGAACGCTTAAGTTTGCGTTAAGCCGGCGCTGTTTTAATGGCACCGTCAACCAACACTTAAGGAGCCACAACATGAAAACCATCACCGTTCTGCTCACTGCCGCCGCCTTGTCCCTGCCGTTCGCCGCTCAGGCGGAATTCGCCGGCCCCGGCGTGCCGGCCGCGGTCACTACCGTAGCCGCCGCGCAGAAAGCCGCCGACGACACCCCGGTCACCCTGGAAGGCAAAATCGTGCGCCAGATCGACCACAAGCGTTATGAATTCCGCGACGCCACCGGTTCGATGACGGTGAAGATCAGCCAGAAACGCCTGCCGGCGAAAAAGTTCGACCAGAACAGCAAGCTGCGCATCGTCGGCGAAGTGGACAAGGAACTGACTTCGACCAAGGTGGACGCCAAGCTGGTGGAAGTTTTGCCGTAAGCCGCTTTCCCCTGGCCAATGCGACGGGCCCGGCGCTGCATGAGCAGGCCGGGCCCGTGTCTTTATTGGGGGCTTACTGTGACGGGCCTTCGTCCTTCAACTGCTCCTCGTGCTCCAATTCTTGTTGCGCCTCCAGCGCCTGTTCCTCGGCTTCGCGCAGCAAGTGGTTGATCCTTTCGAAGTCGAACAGATCCTGGGTGTTGCGCAGCCGCTCGGCGTAATGAATGATGTTGCTGCCGTCGGCCAGTAGCAGAGCGGGCGCGGTGTAGCCGCTAAGCGGATATTCGCGGATCAACACCCCGTAATGTTTGTGGAAATCGCGGCCGCGCAGCGTGGACAGCAGGGTAACGTGGGGCAAGCCGTGCTCGCGCCGGGCGCGGGCCAGAGAGGACGGCGAATCCACCGTAATCACCGCCAGGCTGATTTGCGGCCAGCGCTCCAGGAAGCGCCGCGTCTCCTGCAGCAGATATTGGCCGCCATGCTCGTATTCATCCAGCGAGAGCAAGGTCAGAATCAGCTTGGGCACGCCGCCCAAGCCTTCCAGCGACACGTCCTGCTTGCCGTCGCCCACCAGCATGAAGCTGGGTAGATAAGCGCCCACTTCAGGGAAGTCCCCCTCCACCGGCAACAACTCATCGCCGTATTGCAACATGAAGTCGCTCATTCTCGTCTCCCTATGCCCATTCTTCTATCGTGGACCACATGACGGCAAAATCAAGCCGCCGTTTTGCTATGAGCATAAAAAAAGCCCGCGTGGACGCAGGCTGTAAGGGCTGGGAAAACAAAAGTTCAGGATTGGGCGGCTTTCGCGGCGGCCAGCTGAGCGGGCTGCGGCGCGGCGACCGGATCCTCCGGTAGAACCGGCTCGCCGGCCAGCACGCGGCGCATGCGTTCTTCGTCCAGCGCCTTCTCCCAGCGCGCCACCACGATGGTGGCCACGCCGTTGCCTATCAAATTGGTGATGGCGCGGGCTTCTGACATGAAGCGATCGATGCCGATCAGCAGCGCCAGGCCGGACACCGGCAGCTTGCCGCCCAGCGTGGCCAGCGTGGCGGCCAGGGTGATGAAGCCGCCGCCGGTCACCGCCGCCGCGCCCTTGGACGTGAGCAGCAGCACGCCCAGCAGGCCCAGCTCCTCCGCCAGCGTCAGCTCCACATTGGTGGCTTGGGCGATGAAGATGGCGGCCATGGTCAGATAGATGGAGGTGCCGTCCAGATTGAAGGAGTAGCCGGTGGGAATCACCATGCCCACCACCGGTTTGGAGCAGCCCAGGTTCTCCAGCTTCTTCATGATGCCCGGCAGCGCGGATTCCGACGAAGACGTGCCCAGCACCAGCAGCAGTTCTTCCTTGATGTAGACCAGGAAGCGCCACAGGCTGAAGCCGTTGAGTTTGGCGATGGTGCCCAGCACAACGAAGACGAAGGCGAAACAGGTGAGGTAGACACAGAGCATCAGGAAGCCCAACTGCTTGAGCGAACCCACGCCGTACTTGCCGATGGTGAAGGCCATCGCGCCGAAGGCGCCGATGGGGGCCAGCTTCATCAGCATATTGATCACGCCGAACAGCGCATGGGAAAACTCGTCCAGGATGTGGACGATGGTCTTGCCGTTGTCGCCCATCTTGGTCAGCGCCAGGCCCAGCAGCACCGAGAAGGTCAGCACCTGCAGGATTTCGCCGTTGGCGAACGCGCCCACCACCGTGTCCGGGATGATGTGCATCAGGAAATCAATGCTGCTCATTTCCTTGGCGTTGGCCGCGTACTTGGCCACCGAGTGCGCGTCCAGCGTGCTGGGGTCCACATTGAGGCCGGCGCCGGGCTTGAGCACATTCACCACCACCAGGCCGATCACCAGCGCCAGCGTGGTGACGGCTTCAAAGTAGAACAGCGCTTTCACGCCCACGCGGCCTACTTCCTTCATATCGCCCATCTTGGCGATGCCCACCACCACGGTGGCGAAGATGATGGGGGCGATCATCATCTTGATCAGTTTGATGAAGGCGTCGCCCAGCGGCTTCATCTTCGCGCCCAGGTCGGGAACGAAGGCGCCGAGCATCACGCCGAGGAAAATGGCCAGCAGCACCTGGAAATACAGGCGCTGGTAAAGAGGGGTTTTGGTTTGCATCGTGATCCCTGTGGCGTTGTCCGCTCCAGCCGCGCCTCCCGGAAAGCCGGGCGGGCCGAAGTCGTTTATGCGATCGAAAGGCAGGCTCTTATTGGCCCATGAGGCGGGATGCTAGCAAGAGGAGGCGTGGCGACGAATTGCCGATATCCCTATGCGGGATAACCCCAACACGAACCAAATCGCTTCTGTCGTCCTTGCGGCGCGGCGGTTTTGGTGGAGGCAAGGCTCCATCCGAGCCGTCAGCTTCTATGCTTGGAAGACGCATCGTCGGAATCGCGCGGGAGGCTTGCCGCCATGAAGTCAGCATTTGTTCACGTCGCCCTGCTGTTGGGCGCGCTCTCCGTCGGTGTCCGGGCGGAGTCGACATCGCCCCGCCTCCGTTTGCTGACCGAGGATTATCCGCCGTTCAACATCGCGCTGGAGGAGGGCAAGATCGGCGGCCTGTCCACCGACATCCTGCGCGAACTGTTCCAGCGCGCCGGCATTCCGTACAGCATGGAACTGCTGCCCTGGCTGCGCGCCTACGCCATCGCGCAGCAGGAGAGCAATAGCTGCGTTTACTCGACCTCGCGCACGCAGAGCCGGGAAAGTCAGTTCAAATGGGTGGGACCCCTGGTCAGCAATTCCTGGAGCCTGTTCGCCGGCCCCCACAGCCCGGCCGGCGTGGCCATGCTGGAGGACGCGCGCGGCTACACCATAGGCAGCTACAAAGGCTCGGGCATGTCGCAGTATCTGGCCGATCTGGGCTTCAAACTGGACCTGGCGAGAGCGGACGATTTGAACGCCAAGAAGCTGGTGGCCGGCCATATCGATTTCTGGGCCAGCGGCGAGTTCAGCGGCGCTTACATCGCCTCCGCCAACCGTCTGCCCATCCGCCTGCTGTTCAGCTTCAACACGGTGCAGATGTATCTGGCCTGCAATCCGGGGCTGGATGAGCGCATCGTGCAGAAACTCAACAAGACGCTAAGCAATATGCAGCGCGACGGCGTGGTGGACGCGCTGCGCAAGCATTACCGCTAGCCCGGGGCCATGCGGACGAGTGCGCCGCTCAATGGAATTGCTTGATGTAGGACGCCACGCCGCCCAACAGCATCTCGATCGAGATCGCGGTCAGCACCAGGCCCATCAGCCGCTCCAGCGCAGTGATCGCCTGCTCGCCCAGCAGCTTCTGCAGCTTGCCGGAAAACAGAAACACCAGCAGCGTCACCAGCATGCAGATGGTCAAGGCGCCCAACCATTCCAGCATCCGCTCCGGCTCGCGGGTGGACATCAGCAGCACGGTGGCCATCGCCGACGGGCCGGCAATCAAGGGCACGGCAATCGGCACGATGAAGGGCTCGCCGTGCATCTTGTCGCCGCCAAACACGCTGCCCTCGCCGGGGAAGATCATCTTGATGGCGATCAGGAACAGGATCACGCCGCCGGCCACCCGCATCGAATCGTCGGTCAGATGCATCAGGTCCAGGAAGTTGCGGCCAAAGAACATGAAGGCGGATAGCACCAGGAAGGCGATCAGGCATTCGCGGTAGACCACGCGCCGGCGGCGCTCCGGCTTGACCTGCTTGAGCGCGGCGATGAACAGCGGGATATTGCCCAGCGGATCGGTGATCAGGATCAGCAGGACGGTGGCGGACAGGAAAGAGGTTTGCATGGTGTGTGCTTGCAGCGTTGTAGGGTAACGATGGCGCGCAGGCCTTGTGGGTAAGGCTCTGGTTTTTAAGCG
The DNA here is from genome assembly GCF_023507765.1 of Chromobacterium sp. IRSSSOUMB001. Classification (NCBI taxonomy): domain Bacteria; kingdom Pseudomonadati; phylum Pseudomonadota; class Betaproteobacteria; order Neisseriales; family Chromobacteriaceae; genus Chromobacterium; species Chromobacterium sp. IRSSSOUMB001. The sequence goes on along the minus strand of NZ_JALCYU010000002.1, from coordinate 383,337 downwards.
CGCGTCCGGGCGGGATTATCTCATGGAGATGCCGAATGGGTTAGTCCGGATTGCGACGGTTTTATTCGTTTGGCCTGCTTCTCAGTCCTGCCCGCCAGACCGGGCCGGCGGGCGTGGACGAGCTCAGCTCAGTTCCTGCAACTGCCGATAGCTTTGCTGCAAGCGGCGGGTGAAGGGTTCGAGCAGGCAATACGCCTGCTCTCGGTCCAGATGCTCGATCTCGGACTGATCCAGCAGCGTCAGCAGCCCGGCCAGCGCGCTGCTGATCTGGCCCAGCTCCAGCGAGGTGGCGTGACAGCTGTCGTGGAGGTATTGGCTGCAATGCGTCAGCCGTTTCCATTCGGATTCGAGAATGGGCGGCGCGTCTTGGCGCAGGCACTGCGCGCGCAGTTGCTGGATCAGGCGGTCTAGTTCAATGAAGCTGGGGATGGGGTTCATGGCTGCGCCTCCTGAGCCGGGGCGCGGGCTGGCGTGTTGCAGGGCGGGGGATAGCTGAACAAGGGTAGAACCAACATGGGGAACGCTCCTTTTTCGTGGTTCGCCTGCGGGCTCGCTCTCAAACGGGCTGACAGGCGCGTGACGAGGTTGAGAGACCGGGGAAAAAGGAAGCCGGTAGGCCGTAAAGGCCTCCCCGCCACGGCCCGCCGGATGGCGAAGCAATAGCGTTCTGGATGCGACTGCATACGCAGTGGCATCCCCTTTTTCCCTTTATATGGGCTCTCACACCCAGCGCCGCTAAGTGAAGCGGCACGCGGCGATTGTTGCCGAAGGGGCTGGTGGGGTCAAGCGGGGAGGGGTGTACCATGAAAAACGGCGAGCCATGGCTCGCCGTTTTGCTGTCCGCGCGCTGTGTTACTCCGCGGTGTGATCGTCCTGCTCGATGGTTTCGGCCTGCTCGCCCGGTTTTTCCTTGCGGGCGCTGCCTTCCACCATATTGATGACGAACAGCCGGCATTGCAGCGAGCCGTTGTACAGCGGGGTGCGGCGCTTGGGCGACAGGTGGATCAGCTTGGCCAGACGCAGGTCGCCGCTGAACAGGTTGGCGTGCCAGCCGGCGAAGTGTGCCTTCAGCCAGTCGCCCAGTTGCGGGTACCATTCAGCCAGCTGGTCCAGTTCGTCCATGCGCACGCCGTAGGGCGGGTTGGCCACCAGGATGCCGTTTTCGCCGTTGGGGCGGGCGTCCAGCACGTCCATCGCCTTCAGTTCCACCAGGCCGGAGAGGCCGGCGCGCTCCAGGTTGTCCTTGGCGACGTTGATGATGGACTGATCGCGGTCGGAGCCGTTGATCGTCAGCTTGGTCAGCGGCTTTTCGGCGTGTTGAGCGTCCAGCAGCAGTTTTTCCCAACTGGCGGAATCGAAGCCGCGCAGTTTCTGGAAGGCGAATTTGCGTTGGCGGCCCGGCGCGCGGTTGAGCGCGATGTCGGCGGCTTCCACCAGGAAGGTGCCGCTGCCGCACATCGGGTCCAGCAGCGGCTGGCTGCCGTTGTAGCCGGTCAGCATCAGGATGCCGGCGGCCAGGTTTTCACGCAGCGGCGCGTCGCCGGTTTCCTGGCGCCAGCCGCGCTTGAACAGCGGCTCGCCGCTGGTGTCCAGGTAGATGGTGGCGCTGTCTTCGGTCAGGAATACGTGGACGCGCACGTCCGGGTGACGGGTGTCGACATTGGGACGGCCCAGCTGCGCCTGGCGGAAGCGGTCGCAGATCGCGTCCTTCACTTTCAGCGAGATGAAGTCCAGGCTCTTGAAGTGGCAGCGGATGGCGTCGGTCTTCAGCTTGATGCTGTTGGACACGTCGAACCAGCGCGGCCAGTCCACGTTCATCGCCAGGCGGTAGATGTCCTGCTCGTTGCGGTAGCCGCCCTGGGCCAGTTGCAGCAGCACGCGGCTGGCGGTGCGGCTGTGCAGGTTGGCCGCCATCAGCAGGTCGCGGTCGCCGGCGAAGGCCACGCCGCCGTCGGCGGTGGCGATGTCGCGCGCACCCAGGCTGCGCAATTCGTCAGCCAGGATGGCTTCCAGGCCGCGCGGGCAGGGGGCGAACAGGGACAGTACGCTGTCGCGCACCTGGGTCAGGCTGGGGGCCTGACGTTCGGACGGCGCGTGGCGCGGCGCTTCGGCGTGGCGGTGTTCGCCGCGGGTTTCCACGCGGTGCTGGTCGCCCAGCGGCTTCAGGCCGCCGGCGTTCGGCTTGCCGAACAGCTGGCGGGCGTCGCCTTCACGGCGCTCGTGGCGTGGGCGTTCTTCCTGTTGCCAGCTTTGGCGCGGCGCGCGTTCGGCGTCGTCGCGGCGGACGTCGTTATCGCGATAGGACGGTTTGCTGAACAGCTTGCGCGTGCCGCCTTCGTTGCGCGCGGCCGCTTCGCCTTGCGGGCGCTCCTGGCGCGGAGCGGGTTCGGCGTTGTCGCGGCGGAAGCGGTTGTCGCGTTCGGCGGATTTGCCGAACAGCTTGCGCGGGCCGTCCTCACCGCGTTCAGCGGGTTCGTTTTGCTGCCACGGCTTGCGGGGCGCTTGTTCGGCGTCGTCGCGGCGGAAACGGTTGTCGCGGTCGCCGTGTTGGCGCTCTTGCCATGGCTTGCGCGGGGTGTCGTCGCGGTGGTCGCTATGCTGGCGCTCTTGCCACGGTTTGCGCGGGGCATCGTCGCGGCTCTCGCCGTGTTGACGTTCCTGCCATGGCTTGCGTGGTGTTTGCTCGGCGTCGTCACGGCGGAAGTGGTTGTCGCGGTTGGCAGATTTGCCGAACAGTTTGCGCGGACCATCTTCGCGCTGCTCGCTGTGCTGGCGTTCCTGCCAAGGCTTGCGCGGCGCCTGTTCTGCGTCGTCGCGGCGGAAGCGTTGCTCACGGTCGGCGGACGGATTGAACGGCTTGCGCGGCTGATCCACATGGCGTTCGCCGTCGCGCTGTTGCCAGCGGGGCTTGCCTTGCGGCGCGCCTTGTTCGCCGTCCCGTTCCAGATGCAGCGGTTTGCGGCCGGACGGGCCGCGGTCGCGGCTGTAAGGCTTGCGTTCTTGTTCCACGTCCGCCGTGGCGTTCAGCGGTTTGCGGCCGGATGGGCCTCGGTCGCGGCTGTAGTCGCGCGGCTCGCGGTCTTCGCGGTGATGGAAGGGCTTTTTGGGACCGCTGCCTTGCGGGCGCTCTTCGCCGTCGCGAGCGAAGCTGCGCGGCTGCCAGTTGTTGCCGCGCTCTTTATTGAAGCGGTCCTGGCCTTCGTTGCGCTCAAAGCGCTGCTGGCCTTGCGGCCGGCGGTCGTTGCCATAGGGCTTGTCGCGCCCGGCTTGTTGGTCGCGTCCTTGATAAGGGCCGCGCTTGCCGCCGTCGCGCGGGCCTTGTCCCTGTCCTGGGCCGCGGTCTTGCCAATTGGGCTTGGCGTTGCCCGGACGCGGGCCGGAATAGGGCGCGCGCGGCGCGGAGTCGGCCGAAGGCGCTTTCTTCTGGATCACGGGGCTTTTGCCGGCCGGGCTGTCTCCGCCTGCCGGCGAACTGGCCTCATTGTCGCGGCTATTGAATTCGCGGCGCATATTGGCACGCTGGCGGGAACGGAAACTGGACATGGAACTTCCTTGAGTAAGCAGACTTTTAAGCAATTCTTTGATTTTAACTTATTTATCCGGAGGCTGCTTGGTGACAGCGAGGCTTTCCGCTACCATATCCGGTTCGATTCAAGATGATAGACGATGCTGCACAGCTCCTTCGCCGCGCGCCTGACCGCCTGGCAAAAAACGCATGGACGCCATGATCTGCCGTGGCAGGTCAGCGACCCGTACCGGATCTGGCTGTCCGAGATCATGCTGCAACAGACCCAGGTCAAAAGCGTGCTGGACTACTACCCGCGCTTTCTCGCCCGCTTTCCGGACGTGGCCGCCCTGGCCGCCGCGCCGCAGGAGGACGTGCTGGCCTTGTGGAGCGGCCTGGGCTATTACAGCCGGGCGCGCAATCTGCACAAGGCGGCGCAGATGGTGATGACCGAGTTTGGCGGCAGCTTCCCGGCCGAGCGCCAGCAGCTGGAGCGCCTGCCCGGCGTGGGGCGCTCCACCGCCGCGGCGATTGCTTCTTTTGCCTTCGGCCGGCGGGAAACCATTCTGGACGGCAACGTCAAGCGGGTGCTGACCCGCTGCTTCGGCGTCGCCGGTTTCCCCGGCGAGCGGGCGGTGGAGCAGAGTTTGTGGCGGTTGGCCGAAGACCTGCTGCCGCGGGATGCGGCGCTGATGAGCGCCTACACTCAAGGTTTGATGGACCTGGGCGCCACGGTGTGCAGTCGCGGCAAGCCGGCCTGTACCGTCTGTCCTATGGTGGACGGCTGCGTGGCGGCGCGCGAGGGGCGTACCGGCGAGCTGCCGACGCCGCGGCCGAAGAAGACGGTACCCACCCGCCATACGGTGATGCTGCTGGCCACCCATGGCGACAAGGTGTGGCTGCTGCGGCGGCCGCCCACCGGCATCTGGGGCGGCTTGCTGTCTTTGCCGGAGTTCGAGACCTCGACGCAGGCCGAGGACTGGCTGCAACGGACGGGGCGGGGCGACGCGTTGCCGGCCTGGCCGGAACTGGAGCATGTGTTCACGCATTACCGTTTGATCATTACGCCGCTGCCGGCGCGCCTGGACGGCTTGAACGGCGGCGCGGCGATGGAGGACAACGGCCAGTGGCTGCCGTTGGCGGAGGCGCCGGACGCCGGCGTGCCCGCGCCGGTGCGCCGGCTGTTGTTGCGCTTGGCCGAGTAGCCGGGCGCTGTCGAAACACGATTTGATTGAGTTACTGGGTTGATATGGTTTCCGTAGTTCGTTCGATGGCTGACACCTTGGCAGACGCGGCTAATCCGCAGCGCTGGCTGGAGGGCTTGTCTTCTTCGCTGAGCGGCGAAGAGCAGGCGATGATCACCCGCGCCTTTGACGAGGCGCGCGCCCTGTACTGCGGCAAGACCATGGCCCAGACCGGCGAGGATTTGTTCAACCACGCGGTGGCCGCGGCCGCTATCGTGGCGGATCTGAATCTGTTGCCGGACGCCATCGTCGCCACCTTGATGTTTGCTGCCTCGGATTACCGCGAGGACTGGCAGGCCTGGCTCTCCGAAACCTTCAATCCGACGGTGGCGGTGCTGGTGGAGGGGGTCAACGGCGTGCGCCGCATCACCGAGCTGGCGCGCATAGACAAGCTCTCCACGCCGGAAGAGCGCGCGCGCCAGGCGGAAACCATGCGCAAGATGCTGCTGGCCATGGTGGCGGACATCCGCGTGGTGCTGATCAAGCTGGCCTGGCGCACCCAGACCATGCACTACCTGGCGGAAGTGGCCGACGAGACGGTGCGCCGCCGCATCGCCACGGAAACGCTGGACCTGTTCGCGCCCTTGGCCAACCGCCTGGGGGTGTGGCAGATCAAGTGGGAGCTGGAGGACCTGGGCTTCCGTCATACCGAGCCGGACAGCTATAAGCGCATCGCCAAACTATTGGACGAGCGCCGGCTGGAGCGCATCGATTATATCGACCGGCTGCTGGACACCTTGCGCACGGAACTGAAGAACGCCGGCGTGAAGGCGGAGGTGGCCGGCCGGCCCAAGCACATCTTCTCCATCTGGAAAAAGATGAAGAAGAAAAAGCTGGATTTCTGCGAGCTTTACGACATCCGCGCGGTGCGCATCCTGGTGGAGCGGCTGCCGGACTGCTACACGGCGCTGGGCATTATTCACGGGACCTGGCAGCCGATTCCCGGCGAGTTCGATGATTACATCTCCCACCCCAAGGCCAATAATTACCGCAGCTTGCACACCGCGGTGATCGGTCCGGAGGACAAGGCGGTGGAGGTGCAGATCCGCACTTTCGAAATGCACGAGCACGCCGAGTTCGGCGTGGCCGCGCACTGGCGCTATAAGGAGGGCGGCAAGGGCGACGCCGCCTACGAGGAGAAAATCTCCTGGCTGCGCCAATTGCTGGACTGGCGCGAGGAGATGTCTGACCGCGAAGGTCTGGCCGAGGCGTTCAAGACCGAGCTGTTCGCCGACACCATCTATGTGTTGACGCCGCAAGGCCGGGTGATCGCCTTGCCCTTTGGCGCCACCCCCATCGACTTCGCCTATTCGGTGCACACCAATCTGGGGCACCGTTGCCGTGGGGCCAAGGTGGAGGGGCAGATCGTGCCCTTGTCCACGCCGCTGCAAAACGGCCAGCGGGTGGAAATCCTCACGGCCAAGGAGGGCGGGCCCTCGGTGAACTGGCTGCACGACGGCTGGGTGAAGAGCCATCGCGCCATTTCCAAGATCCGCCAGCACATCCGCCTGCTTAACGCGGACACCGTGCGCGAAACCGGCAAGATGCTGTTTGAGCGCGAGCTGGCGCGCCACAGCCATATGCAGCCCAATCTGGGCGCGCTGGCGGAGAAGCTGGGCTACGACAAACTGGAAGAAGTGTACGGCGCGCTGGGCCACGGCGAGCTCACCACGCGCGTGGTGTCCAACGCCATCGTCAGCTTCGCGCCGCCGCCGCCGACGGACGTGGCGCCGGAAAGCCTGGTCAAGGCCAGCAAGGGCGGCCACGACGCCGGCGGCGTGCTGATCGAGGGCGTGGACAATCTGATGACGGTGCTGGCCAAGTGCTGCAAGCCGGCGCCGCCTGACGGGGTGATGGGCTTCGTCACCAAGGGGCGCGGCATTTCCATTCACCGTACCAATTGCCTGACTCTGAAAAAACTGTCGGTGGAAGCGCCGGAGCGGCTGATCGCCGCGGAATGGGGCGACCAGCGCAGCAGCGTGTTCCCCATCGACATCGAAATCATCGCAATGGACCGCCCTGGCCTGCTGCGCGACCTCTCCGACGTGCTGTCGCGCGAGAAGCTGAACCTGATCGGCGTCAACACCCTGTCGCGCGACACCCGCGCCCGCATGCGCTTCACTGTGGAGGTGCGCCAGGTGCAGGACATCAGCCGGGTGCTGTCGCGGATGATGGAGTTGAGCGGGGTGCAGGAGGCGCGGCGTTTATAGAGGGGACCTCGCAAACCTACTGCGCTGCTCGATAGCGGCGTTGCTCCGTGCTCGCTCCCTCGCCGTACCATTTGTACTATCTCGGTCGCTGCGCGCGGTGCGCCTTGCTCTCGAACCGCTCGCTACGGTTTGCGAGGTCCCCTAATTGCCGGCGCGGCCGAGTTTGCGTTGGCACAAGTTCACCGTCGCTGTGCATTGCTTTGACTTGAAGAAATTTTCATAATGGGCTTTTTGCGCCGCCGCTGTCCGGCGGCGCTGAGGTTTTGGAATGGTTGGCGAGCGCTGCGCCCGGCTTGCCTGGCTGTTCATCTTTGAAAGGTTTGTTAGCTCATGTCCGAACTGATCGCCGCGGCGCGCCGCGCTCTGTCCCTGATGGACCTCACCACGCTGAACGACGACGACACCAATGATAAGGTCGCCGCGCTGTGCCGCAAGGCCAAGAGCGAAGCCGGCACCGTGGCCGCGGTCTGCGTTTACCCGCGCTTTGTGCCCATTGCCAAGAAAACCTTGCGCGAAGCCGGCTGCCCCGAGGTGAAAGTGGCCACCGTCACCAACTTCCCGGCCGGCGACGAGGACATCGCCATCGCGGTGGCGGAAACCCGCGCCGCGATCGCCTACGGCGCGGACGAGGTGGATGTGGTGTTTCCGTATCGCGCGCTGATGGCGGGCAACCGCGAAGTGGGCGCACAACTGGTGGCGGCCTGCAAGGATGCTTGCGACGGCAAGACCTTGAAAGTCATCATCGAAAGCGGAGAACTGAAGGACGAGGCGCTGATCCGCGAGGCCAGCCTGATTTCCATTCAGGCCGGCGCCGACTTCATCAAGACTTCCACCGGCAAGGTGCCGGTGAACGCCACGCTGGCCGCGGCCGGCGTGATGCTGTCCGCCATCCGTGAAACCGGCGGCGCTTGCGGCTTCAAGGCCGCCGGCGGCGTGCGCACCGCGGCCGAGGCGGTGGAATACCTGGATCTGGCCGAGCATCTGCTGGGCGCGGAATGGGTGAGCGCCGCGCGCTTCCGTTTCGGCGCGTCCGGTCTGCTGGGCAATTTGCAGGCGGAAATCGAAGGGGGCGAGGTTAAGCCGATTAGCGGCTACTGATCGTTCGCTGTTTCATCGCCGCTGACAAAACCCCTGATGCCGCGTTGCACCGACTTGTCGTACTTTAGTACTGCCTGCGTCGGTGCGCCTTGCCTCAGGTGCGCTAAGCGGTTTTGTTAGCGGCTCTTAATTCTTGGCCGTGGCCCGGGTCCCGGCCATTATTTATTGCTCGCGGCGCGTTTCGTCGCGGCAGGCGCAAGGCAGGGAGAATGCCATGTTTTTGCCTCAGGAAATCATTCGCAAGAAACGCGACGGCCAGGCGCTGTCGCAACAGGACATCCAGCAGTTCGTCGCCGGCATCACCGATGGCAGCGTGGCCGATAGTCAAATCTCCGCGCTGACCATGGCGGTGTACTTCAACGGCATGGCCCTGGAAGAAAACGTGCATATGGCGTTGGCGATGCGCGACTCCGGCCGCCGCATGCAGTGGAGTGACCTTAATCTGCCCGGCCCTGTGGTGGACAAGCACTCCACCGGCGGCGTCGGCGACGTGGTGTCGCTGATGCTGGGGCCGATGGTGGCCGCCTGCGGCGGCTTCGTGCCCATGATTTCCGGCCGCGGCCTGGGCCATACCGGCGGCACGCTGGACAAGCTGTCGGCGATTCCCGGCTACAATCCTTTCCCCAGCCCGGACGAGTTCCGCCGCGTGGTCAAGGAAGTGGGCGTGGCCATCATCGGACAGACTTCGGACCTGGCACCGGCCGACCGCCGCGTTTACGCGGTGCGCGACGTGACTGCGACGGTGGAGTCGGTGGCGATGATCACCGCGTCGATTCTGTCCAAAAAACTGGCCGCCGGCCTGGACGCCCTGGTGATGGACGTGAAGGCGGGCACCGGCGCTTTCATGCCGACGATGGAGAAATCCGTGGAACTGGCGGAACGCATCGTCAAGGTGGGCAACGGCGCCGGCGTGGCCACCAGCGCGCTGATCACCGAAATGAGCCAGCCGCTGGCCTGGACCGCCGGCAATAGCATAGAAACCCGCGAGGCGGTGCGTTACCTGAAGGGCGACGAGCGCAATCCGAGGCTGCATGAAGTCACCATGGCGCTGTGCGCCGAGATGCTGGTGGTGGGAAAATTGGCCAAGGACGAGGCCGAGGCGCGCGACAAGCTGCAGACCGCGCTGGATTCCGGCCGCGCCGCCGAGATCTTCGGCCGTATGGTGGCCGCGCTGGGCGGGCCGGCCGACTTCATGGAGAACTATGATTCCCATATGGCGCCGGCGCCCATCGTGCGCCCGGTGCTGGCCGAACGCGCCGGCTTCGTCGGCGGCATGGACACCCGCGGCATCGGCATGGCGGTGTGCGCGCTGGGCGGCGGGCGCCGCCTGCCCAGCGACGAGCTGGATTTCCGCGTTGGCCTGTCCCGCTTCGTCGAGCTGGGCCAGCGCATCGACGCCGGCGCGCCGCTGGCCTTTATCCACGCGGCCGACGAAAACAGCTTCGCCGACGCGGAGCGCCGCCTCAAGGCGGCGATCCAACTGGCGGACGCGGCACCTTCCGCGTTGCCGTTGGTCTATCAGAAGATTCGCCAGCAGTAATCCCGGAGCGGCAATATGAAACGAGCCATCATTCTCATTCTGGATTCGCTGGGCATCGGCGCCGCCGCCGACGCCCCGCAGTTCGGCGACGCCGGCAGCAACACGCTGGGCCACATCGCCATGGAGGCGGCCGCCGGCCGCGCCAACATCGGTCGCAACGGCGCGCTGACCCTGCCCAATCTATCCCGCATGGGCCTGGGTCACGCCTGCCGCTTGTCCTCCGGCTATTTTCCGGAGGGCATGGACCCGGCGGAGCCCGCGGCGGCCTACGGCTACGCGCGCGAGCTGTCCAGCGGCAAGGACACGCCCTCTGGTCACTGGGAAATCGCCGGCGTGCCGGTATTGTTCGACTGGGGCTATTTCAGCGACCACGACAACAGCTTCCCGCAAGAACTGCTGGACGCCATCGTCGCCAAGGCGGAACTACCCGGCTATCTGGGCAACTGTCACGCCTCCGGCACCGAAATCCTGGACCGGCTCGGCGAGGAGCATATGAAGAGCGGCAAGCCCATCTTCTACACCTCGGCGGATTCGGTGTTTCAGATCGCCTGTCACGAAGAAACCTTCGGCCTGGAGCGTTTGTACCAGTTGTGCAAGATCACCCGCGAACTGCTGGAGCCGTACAATATCGGCCGCGTCATCGCCCGTCCCTTCGTCGGCGAAGGCAAAGGCCAGTTTGTGCGCACCGGCAATCGCAAGGACTTGGCGGTGGAGCCGCCGGCGGCTACGGTGCTGGAAAAACTGGCCAAGGCCGGCGGCGACGTGGTGTCCATCGGCAAGATCGCCGACATCTACGCCCATGTCGGCATTACCCACAAGCACAAGGCCACCGGCTTTGACCAATTGTGGGACGCCACCCTGAGCGCGATGCGCGATCACCGCGAGCGGCCGGCCATCATCATGGCCAACTTCGTCGACTTCGACTCCAGTTACGGCCACCGCCGCGACACCGCCGGCTACGCCCGCGCGCTGGAGGAGTTCGACGCGCGTCTGCCTGAGGTGATGGCGGCGCTTGGCGACGACGATATTCTGATCCTGTCCGCGGACCATGGCTGCGATCCCACCTGGGAGGGCACGGACCATACTCGCGAACATATCCCGGTGCTGTGTTACGGCAAGAACGTGCCGGCCGGCTCCCTGGGCGAACGCGCCACCTTTGCCGACATCGGCCAGACCGTGGCGGCTCACCTGGGCCTGAGCCCCATGGATTACGGCCAGTCCTTCCTGTGAGACGCGGCTGAATGCAATACGCCTCGGCGTTGACGCGCCGGGGCTCTTTTGAATTTGGAGACTAAAGACGATGGCGACCCCACATATCAACGCCCAACCGGGCGATTTTGCCGAAACCGTGCTGATGCCGGGCGACCCGCTGCGCGCGAAGATGATCGCGGAAACCTTTCTGGAAGACGCCAAGCTGGTGACCACGGTGCGCAATGTGTTCGGCTACACCGGCACCTACCAGGGCAAACGCCTGTCGGTGATGGCTCACGGCATGGGCATTCCGTCCGCCAGCATATACACCACCGAGCTGATCAAGGACTACGGCGTCAAGAACATCATCCGCATCGGCTCTTGCGGCGCGGTGACGCCTGACATCAAGTTGCGCGAGCTCTTCGTCGCCATGGGCGCGTCTACCGACAGCAAGGTCAACCGCATGCGCTTTAACGACCACGACTACGCCGCCATCGCCGATTACGGCCTGCTGCGCGCCGTGGTGGACACCGCGGCGGAGCAGGGCAAGCCGGTGACGGTGGGTAATGTGTTCTCCGCCGATCTGTTCTACGGCGTGCAGCCCAATATGCTGGAAGTGTTGGACAAAATGCAGGTCAAGGTCATCGAAATGGAGCTTGCCGGCATCTACAGCGTGGCCGCGCAATACGGCGCGCGCGCGGTGGGCATTCTGACGGTGTCCGACATCATCCCCACTGGCGAGGCCACCAGCGCCGAAGAGCGTCAAACCACCTTCCGCGACATGATGGAAGTGGCTCTGGCCGCGGCGATCAAGCTGTAAGCGTTTGCCGATTGTCTGACAGCGCAACGGGGCCTTTAGGCCCCGTTTTGGCGCCTGGAGGCGCAGGAATTGAGATAAAAGACAAGTCCGCTCCCAGTTTGCCTTGCAGTGCGGTGGTGATTTTGCCATTGATTTAATAGTGGTTTTTGTATTTGTGACGTAAAAAGCCACGTTTTATAGTGCGATGCACAAAAAGCCTTGCAATGAAGCAAGTCTCTGCAGATAATGAAACCTGCATCAGGACGTGGCATGCAAAGTGTGCGTTTTGGTGTTGTCTCCTCCATCCTCCTTCTTTAGGTGGAACTTGGCGCAACAAAGCTAGATGTTGCGCTTTTTTTTTGCCCCGCCTCCGCCAAACCCTTCATTCCAACCGCATTTTCCCCTCTGCGGGAGCATCGCCGCCCGGTAGCCGGATTTCTGTTGTCTCACAAGGGTTTGACAGCTGGATCGGGGCTGTAATAGAATCCGTAACTTTCAAGAATTACGATGGAAGAGTTCCATGAAGACCTTTTCTGCCAAGCCGCATGAGGTTAAACGCGACTGGTTTGTGGTCGATGCCAACGACAAGGTTTTGGGCCGCCTCGCTGCTGAGATCGCCCGTCGCCTGCGTGGCAAACACAAGCCGGAATACACCCCGCACGTAGATACCGGCGATTTCATCGTCGTGGTCAACGTCGAGAAGCTGCGCGTTACCGGTGCCAAGGCACAAGACAAGAAGTACTACCGTCACTCCGGCTACCCGGGTGGTATCTACGAGCGCAGCTTCACCGAACTGCAAGACAAGTTCCCGGAGCGCGTTCTGGAAAAAGCCGTAAAAGGCATGCTGCCGAAGGGTCCGCTGGGCTACGCCATGATCAAGAAACTCAAGGTGTACTCCGGTTCCGAGCATCCGCACACTGCTCAACAGCCGAAAGTGCTGGAAATCTGATTTTAAGGCGTAGAAATGAACGGTAAATACTACTACGGCACCGGCCGTCGCAAGAGCTCCGTAGCTCGCGTGTTCATGCAAAAGGGCTCGGGCCAGATCATCGTCAACGGCAAGCCGGTTGATGAATATTTCGCCCGTGAAACCGGTCGCATGGTAATCCGCCAGCCGCTGGCGCTGACCGAAAACCTCGAATCCTTCGACATCAAGGTGAATGTTGTCGGCGGCGGCGAAACCGGCCAAGCCGGCGCGATCCGTCACGGCATCACCCGTGCGCTGATCGACTTCGACACCGCGTTGAAGCCGGCTCTGTCCGCTGCTGGTTACGTGACCCGCGACGCTCGTGAAGTTGAGCGTAAAAAAGTCGGCCTGCGCAAAGCTCGCCGCGCCAAGCAGTTCTCCAAGCGTTAATTCGCCGAATTCTGTTTTCAAGAAAACCGCCTGCGTTTGCCAGGCGGTTTTTTCTTTGTCTGTCGTTTTCCCGCTTCTCCCCTTTCATATTGCAAGGCAGCATCGCAGTGCCTACACTGTCGTTTTTGCGACGCTGTTTTATATAAAGGAATGGGCATGATCAAGGTGGGAATCGTCGGGGGCACCGGTTACACGGGTGTCGAATTGCTGCGCTTGCTGGCAGGCCATCCGTCGGCGCGCGTGACCGCGGTCACCTCGCGCAAGGAGGCCGGCATGAAGGTGGCCGACTTGTTTCCCAGCTTGCGAGGTCGCATCGATCTGGCGTTTTCCACTCCCGACGAAGCCCGGCTGCAGGACTGCGATGTGGTGTTTTTCGCCACACCCAACGGTATTGCGATGAACGAGGCGCGCGAACTGCTGGCCGCCGGCGTGCGGGTGGTGGACCTGGCCGCCGATTATCGGATCCAGGATGTCGCCGAGTGGGAAAAATGGTACGGCATGAGCCACGGCTCGCCGGATCTGGTGGCCGAAGCGGTGTACGGGCTGCCGGAAATCAACCGCGAGGCCATACGCGGCGCGCGACTGGTGGCGAATCCGGGCTGCTATCCGACCGCGGTACAGCTGGGCTTCCTGCCCTTGATCGAAGCCGGCGCGGTGGAGCTGTCCAGCCTGATCGCCGACTGCAAGTCCGGCGTGTCCGGCGCCGGGCGCAAGGCGGAAGTGGGCGCCTTGCTGGCCGAGGCCGGAGACTCTTTCAAGGCTTACGGCGTGGCAGGCCACCGCCATCTGCCTGAAATCCGTCAGGGCCTGGGCCGTGCGGCTGCTCAGCCTGTGGGGCTAACTTTTGTGCCGCACCTGACGCCGATGATACGCGGCATCCACGCCACGCTGTACGCGCGGTTGACGGCCGACGTTGATGTGCAGGCGCTCTTCGAGCGCCGCTACGAGGGCGAAGCCTTCGTCGACGTGCTGCCGGCCGGCAGCCATCCGGAGACGCGCTCGGTGCGAGGCGCCAATGTGTGCCGCATCGCCGCGCACAGGCCGCAGGGCGGCGACACCGTGGTGGTGTTGTCGGTGATAGACAATCTGGTCAAGGGCGCGGCGGGTCAGGCGGTACAGAACATGAACTTGATGTTTGGGCTGCCGGAACAGGCGGGGTTGGGCATCGTTCCCTTGCTGCCATGAGACACCCGCGCATGCGCGGAAAGAACTAGTTCGCTTGAAGACTCGCCATCGGCCCCAATATCCGACTAAAATAGTGGGTGAATGCCGCTCTGCCGGCTTGAGAAGGGGTTTGAGAAACCGCAGCGCGCGCAGCCAGGCCGCTGTGGACTGTTGGCGGGTTTCTCGAGGCCCCGGAACTGAATTGCGAGGTTTGACATGACTAATGCTGCAACTGAAATGCCGTCCCCGATCAACTTCAGCCAAAGCGCTTGTTCCAAGGTGCAGGAGCTGATCGCCGAGGAAGGCAATCCCGATCTGAAACTGCGCGTCTTCGTGACCGGCGGCGGCTGCTCCGGCTTCCAGTACGGTTTCACATTTGACGAAATCGCAAATGAAGACGATACCGCTATAGAGAGACAAGGCGTGACCTTCCTGGTGGATCCGATGAGCTACCAGTATCTGGTCGGCGCCGAGATCGATTACCAGGAAAGCCTGGAGGGCTCCCAGTTCGTGATCCGCAATCCGAACGCCACCACCACCTGCGGTTGTGGTTCGTCGTTCTCGGTGTGATCCGGACGCGGTAGAATACAGGCTCGGGCTATTGCCCGGGCCTTTTTTATGGGGACAACAAAATGAATAAGCTGCCACCCGTCGTCTTGCCGAAGATCGAATTCACGCGTGAATTCGCGTTTAGCGATGCCGACTTCGAGCGCATTCGCAAACTGATCTACAAGGAAGCGGGCATTTCGTTGAACCCGTCGAAGAAAGACATGGTTTACGGCCGCCTGGTGCGTCGCATTCGCGAGCTGAAGCTTCCCGGTTTCGCCGCCTACGTCGATTTTCTGGAGTCGATCAGCGGCAAGCGCGAGTTTGAACAGTTCGTCAACGCGCTGACCACCAATCTGACTTTCTTCTTCCGCGAAGAACATCATTTCCCGCTGCTGGCCGAGCATCTGAAGAAGAAAGCGACGGCAGGCGGAGAACTGGCGATCTGGTGCGCGGCGTCGTCCACCGGGGAAGAGCCATACTCGCTGGCGATCACCGCCTTGGAGGCGGTGCCGGGCGCGCGCATCAGCGTGCTGGCCACCGACTTGGACACCAGCGTGCTGGAAACCGGGCGCAAGGGCATTTACGCCGCCGACAAAGTGGCGCGCCTGCCGCCCGGTTACGCCGCGAAGTACTTCGACAAGCAGCCGGACGGCAGCTTCCAGGCCAAGGCCCAGCTGCGCAATATGATCACCTTTCAGCGTTTGAACCTGGTGGAGAGCAACTGGTCGGTTAAACGTCAGTTCGATGCCATTTTCTGCCGCAACGTCATGATTTACTTCGATCGCGACACCCAGTTTGGCGTGCTAAAGCGCTTTGCGCCGCTTTTGAAGCCGGACGGCCTGCTGTTCGTCGGTCATTCCGAGAATTTCTATTTCGCGTCGGACTATTTCCATCTGCGCGGCAAGACGGTTTACGAGCACGCGAAGAAGCCGTAACGGCAGATCGCGGCTGGCAAGGCTAATGGGCAAGCGGGTCTTGCCCATTGGCTTTTGTGGAGAGTCGATGAGAGTAGTTGTCCTAGGCGCCGGCGTCATCGGCGTATCCACCGCCTGGTTCTTGGCGGAGAGGGGCCACCAAGTGGTGGTGGTGGACCGTGCCAGCGGCGCGGCGAGAGAAACCAGTTTCGCCAATGGCGGCCAGATTTCGGTCAGTCAGTCCGAGCCTTGGGCCAATCCGCGCGCGCCGTGGAGGGTATTGAGTTGGCTGTTGCGCGATGACGCGCCGCTGTTGTTCCGGCCGCGGCTGGATGCGAGGCAATGGCGCTGGGGTTTGGATTTCCTGCGTGAATGCATGCCGGGGCGCAGCGAGCGCAATATGCGCCAGATGGTGGCGCTTGGCCTGTACAGCCGCGATACGCTGCGCGGCTTGCGCCGGGAATTGGGCATCGATTACCAGCAGTTGCAGCGGGGCATCCTGACTTTGCTGTTTTCGCCGGCGGAACTGGCGCAGGCCCGGAACGTCTGCGAACGGATGCGCGCGCTGGGTGTGGAAAAAAGCCTGCTGACGCCGCTGCAGGCGTTGGAGAGGGAGCCGGCCTTGGCGCGCATTCAGCCCAAGCTGAGCGGCGCGTGCTGGAGCCCGGACGACGAGTCCGGCAACGTGCATCTCTTCACCGTCGCTCTGGCCCAGGCCTGTGCGCTGCGTGGCGTGGAGTTCCGCTTTCAGACGCGGATCAATGCGCTGGAGTGCGCCGACGGCGCGGTGAGCGGAGTGTCCGTTACCGCCGCTGACGGCGCTTACGGGCGGATTGAGGCAGACGCCTATGTTTTGGCGCTGGGCTCTTATTCGCCATTGCTGGCGGCGCAGGCCGGTTTGCGCCTGCCGGTGTACCCGGCCAAGGGCTATTCCGCTACTCTGCCGATTCTGGATGCGGCCGCCGCGCCCTTGACCAGCATTACAGACGAGGCCCACAAGGTGGTGGTGTCGCGGCTGGGCAACGAATTGCGCATCGCCGGCACTGCTGAGCTATCCGGCTATTCCACCCACCTTGAGCCGAGGCGTTGCGATTTGTTGCTGCAGCGCGGCCGCGCCTTGTTCGGCGACGCTTGTGATTGGGAGCGCGCCCGTTTCTGGAGCGGCCTGCGGCCGGCCACGCCGGGCAATGTGCCGCTGATCGGCCCCAGCCGCTTGAGGCGTTTGTATCTGAATACCGGCCACGGCACCTTGGGTTGGACCGAAGGCGCAGGCTCCGGGCGCGCGCTGGCCGAGATCATCAGCGGCGAAACGCCAGCGTTGGATTTTGAGTTTTGCCGTGCTTGAGCGATAGGCTCAACTGAAGCGAGTCGATGCCCGACGCATGGTAAAATCGCGCCGATTCGGATTCCCATCGTCCGCCTCCGGCGGGCTAAGCCATTCATATCCAGGAAAGATCGTCATGCGTATCGGAACGCCGCAAAGTCGCAGTGCCGTCAGGGTGATGTTGTTGGGCAGCGGGGAGCTGGGCAAGGAAGTGGTGATCGCCTTGCAGCGGCTGGGAGTGGAAACCGTCGCCGTGGATCGTTACGCCGGCGCGCCGGCGATGCAGGTGGCCCACGCCAGCCATGTGATCGACATGTCGGACGCCGCGGCCTTGCGCCGGCTGGTGGAGCAAGTGCGCCCGCATCTGATCGTGCCGGAGATCGAGGCCATCGCCACCGACGAGCTGCTGCGTATTGAGGCGGATGGCCTGGCCGAGGTGATTCCCACCGCGCGCGCCGCCCACTTGACGATGAACCGCGAAGGAATACGCAGACTGGCGGCGGAGGAGCTGGGGCTGCCCACCTCGCCGTACGCGTTCGCGTCCAGTTTGGAAGAGTTGCAAGCCGCGATAGACGACGGTATCGGCTACCCCTGCCTGGTGAAGCCGGTGATGTCGTCCAGCGGCAAGGGGCAATCCCTGTTGCGCGGGCCGGAGGACGTGGCCAAGGCCTGGCAGTACGCCGCCAGCAGCGGCCGAGTGGACAAGGGCAGAGTGATTGTCGAGGGCTTCATCGATTTCGATTATGAAATCACTCAGTTGACCGTGCGCGCGACGGACGAGGCAGGCGGCATCGCCACGCATTTCTGCGCGCCGGTCGGTCATTTGCAGCGCAGCGGCGATTACGTGGAAAGCTGGCAGCCTCAGCCTATGAGCGAGTTGGCCTTATTGCGCGCGCGCGAGGTGGCCAAGGCGGTAACCGATGCGCTGGGCGGCCGAGGCTTGTTTGGCGTGGAGCTATTCATCAAGGGCGATCAGGTATGGTTCTCCGAAGTGAGCCCGCGGCCGCACGACACCGGTTTGGTGACGCTGGCGACTCAGCGCTGGTCCGAATTCGAACTGCACGCGCGGGCCATTCTGGGGCTGCCGGTGGACGCCGCGTTGTTTAGCGCCGGCGCCTCGGCGGTGATATACGGCGGCCTGGACGAGGCGGGCATCGCCTTTGACGGCGTGGATGCCGCCTTGCGAGTGCCGGGGGCGGACTTGCGTTTATTCGGCAAGCCGGAAAGTTATTTGAAGCGCCGCATGGGCGTGGCTCTGGCTACGGCGGACACGGTGGAACAGGCCCGCGAACGGGCCAGAACGGCGGCCGCGCTGGTGCGGCCGACGACGGGGAATAAAGCGTGAGCGATGAAGTGCGGGAAATGACGCCCTATCAATTATTGGGCGGCGAAGGCGTGGTGCGTTGGTTGACTGACCGTTTTTACGACATCATGGATAGCGATCCGGCGGTCAAGCCGCTGCGCGATATGCACCCGCAGGACCTGAGCGGTTCGCGCCAGAAGCTGTTCATGTTCCTGTCCGGCTGGCTGGGAGGCCCTTCCTTGTACATGGAAGCCTTTGGTCATCCGCGGCTGCGCATGCGCCATATGCCTTTTGCGGTGGACGAGGCGGCGCGGGATCAGTGGATGTCCTGCATGAGCCGCGCGGTGGACGAACTGGTGGCCGAGGATTGGCTGAAACAAAAGCTGATCGAGGCTTTCCATAACACCGCCGATTTCATGCGCAATCAATAAAAAACTTGCAGCCGGCGCGCCAGTGTCCATGATGAGAGGAGGTTCTCGCATTTCATCTGGCGGAGATGGAGCGCATGGCGTGCAAGTTGTTGATATTGTGGCTGGGCTTGTGGGGATGCGCGGGCGTTGCTGAGGCGTGTCTGCCGCAAGCCTGGGCTTGCGCCTCGCCGTCCGACGAGGGGGTCAAGTCCGCGCCTCGGAGCGTTGGCAAGGACATCGCCATCGGTGGTTTGCGCTTTGAGCGCGAAGCGGTCAGCAACCGTCTGTCGCTGTCCCCTGTGCTGGACCTGAACAAGCAAGCTCAGCTGTCCTTGCGTTTGACGCCCAAGCAGTTTGGCCTGCGTTTGAAAGTGAACACCGACTGAGGCCCGCAGCCGCCTCAGCTTCCTGACAGCGGCGGAATCGAGTAGGTGCCGGTGACATGGGCCACCGGTTCTTCCAGCTCGGCCGACAACAGCAAGACCTCTCCCACCGCCAACCGTTTGCCCAGCTTCAGGATGCGGCCTTCCGCAATCACGTCCGCCGGCGGCGGCTTACGCAGGAAGTTGATGTTGAGGCTGGTGGTGACGGCCAGCTCCACTCTGCCTATCATCCCCAACACTACTGCGTACAGCGTGGCGTCGGCCAGCGCCATCAGGGCGGGCCCGGCGATGGTCCCGCCGGGCCGGATCAGGTCCGGGTTGAAGTGCATGCGCAACACCGCGCCGCCGTCGGCAATGGACTCGGTCCGAATGCCGAACAGGCGGACCAAGGGCAGTTCCTGATCGATCAGGCTTTGGAATTCCGGGACGGATAGACGAGGCATGGGGCGCTCCGGCGCTGTGATGTAAACATCATCAAGCGCCGGGGCCCGGACGTCAATGCCCGGAGCTTGGACTCAGCGCGGGCGGTGGCCGCGTTCGATCAGGACGCCGACGCGTTTGACGCCGGGCAGAATGCCCAGCTTGGTAACCGATACCCTGGCCCAAGGCGCGCCGAAGTCCTCGCGGATCACCTTGGCGATGTACTCCGCCAGCGCTTCCAGCAGCAGGAAATGCTGCTCCGCCAGCGCCTTGCGCAAGCGCTCCACCACGACACCGTAATGTATGGTGTCGCCGATATTGTCGCTGTGACAGGGCGCTTCGCTGGGAATGCCGATTTCCAGGTCGATTTCAATGGTTTGCGGGGCTTTCCGCTCCCATTCGTAGACACCGATAATGGTGTCGGCGCGCACTTCGCGCAGGAATATGATGTCCATCAGTTTGTCTGGGAGTTGGGGTTTGCCGCCCGATACCGTAAAATCCGAAGCCTTCTATTCTAATGGATACACCATGACCACGACAGCTTTTGCCTTTGTTGTTGCGGCTTATCTGATTGGCTCGCTCTCGTTCGCGGTGATTGTCAGCAAGGCCATGGGCATGGCCGACCCGCGCAGTTACGGCTCCGGCAACCCGGGCGCCACCAATGTGTTGCGCAGCGGTAAAAAGCTGGCGGCGGTGCTGACCTTGCTCGGCGACGGGGTCAAGGGCTGGGTGGCGGTAGCGTTGACCGCCTGGTTCGGCCCGCAATACGGCCTGGGCGAGCAGGCTATCGCGATGTCGGCGCTGGCGGTGCTGATCGGCCACATGTGGCCGGTGTTCTTCGGTTTCAAGGGGGGCAAGGGCGTGGCCACCGCGGTGGGGGTATTGCTGGGCTTTAGCCCGTGGCTGGCGCTGGCGGCATTGGCCACCTGGTTGTTTGTCGCTTTCGTGCTGAAAATCTCCTCGCTGTCCGCCATCGTCGCCTGTGTGCTTACACCGGTATACGCTTACTTCATTGTCGGGCCGCAAAGCGTTTATTTCGGCAGCTGCATCATCATCGCCATTCTGGTGGTGCATCGCCATAAGTCCAATCTGATCAAGCTCCTGACGGGACAAGAGGACAAGATAGGCGGCAAGGGCACCGACAAGAGCTCCTCCTGAACGGTGTTCCGCCAAACATAAAGGCCGTCAATTGCGACGGCCTTTTGTTTTTGAGCAGCCAGGATCAGCCGTCGGACAGCACCCGCAGGTGGGCGGCCACGCTGCGGCCCAGCGCCGACAGGTCGTAGCCGCCTTCCAGCACCGACACCACGCGGCCGTCGGCGTAGAGATCGGCAATCTGCATCAGGTGGCGGGTCACCCACTCGTAATCGGCCTCCACTAGCCCCAGAGAGCCCATATCATCTTCGCGGTGGGCGTCGAAGCCGGCGGAGATGAACAGGATCTGCGGCTGGAAGTCGTGCAATAGTGGCAGCCAGACCGTCTCCACCGCTTCGCGGAACTCGCGGCCGCCGCTGCCTGCCTTCAGCGGCACATTGTGCATGTTGGGGCCCAGCGGCGCGTCGCCGCAATAGGGGTAGAACGGATGCTGGAAGACGGACACCATCAGCACCCTGGGATCGTCGCGCAGGATTTCCTCGGTGCCGTTGCCGTGATGGACGTCGAAGTCGATCACCGCCACCCGTTCGAACTGATAGTGGGACAGCGCGTGGGTGACGCCGATGGCCAGATTGTTGAAGAAACAGAAGCCCATCGCCTTGCCGCTTTCGGCGTGGTGGCCAGGCGGGCGCACCGCGCAGAAGGCGTTGGGCGCCTTGTCCTCGGCCACCAGCTCCACCGCTTTGACCACGGCGCCGGCGGCGCGCCGGGCGGCTTGCAGCGTGCCGGCGGACATCGCGGTGTCCGGATCCACGCGAAAAGTGCCTATGCTGGGAGAGCAGGACTCCAGATATTCGAGATAGTGCGGAGGATGCACGCGCGCCAGTTGTTGTTCGGTGACCTCCGGCGCTTCGATTTCCTGCAGCCCGTCCAGTATCTGCGAGGCCATGAGCTGGTCGCGGATGGCGATCAGGCGCTCCGGGCATTCCGGGTGGCCCACGCCCATATTGTGCTGCAGACAGTCCGGGTGGGTGATGTAGGCGGTGAGCCCAGAGCGTTGCAAGCGATTTTTCAGCCAGGTCAACACGTGCGATTCCTTGTTGCGTACAATGGGCGCGGGATATGTGATATCGATAAATAGTGCGCGTAAGCGGGTGCAAATGCAATCTCTCTCCATTGCGTATCGTCAACTGAATCAGCTGATCCTGGGCAAGCCGCAGGCGATTCGCCTGGCCTTGACCTGCTTGATCGCTCGCGGCCATTTGCTGATCGAGGACGTTCCCGGCGTGGGCAAGACCACGCTGGCGCACGGCCTGGCCGGGGTGCTGGGCCTGGAGTACCGTCGGGTACAGTTCACCAGCGATCTGCTGCCTTCGGACATTCTGGGCGTCAATATCTACCAGCGAGATTCCGCCTCCTTCCACTTCCATCAGGGGCCGGTGTTTTCCCAGGTGCTGCTGGCCGACGAGATCAATCGCGCGTCGCCCAAGGTGCAATCCGCCTTGCTGGAGGCGATGGAAGAGCGCCAGGTTTCGGTCGACGGCGCGACCTATCCCTTGCCCGAGCCCTTCTTCGTCATCGCCACCCAGAACCCGGCGGAACAGGCCGGCACCTTCCCCTTGCCGGAGTCGCAGCAGGACCGCTTCCTGATGCGCATTTCGCTGGGCTATCCGCCGCGCGAGGCCGAACTGGCCTTGCTGCAAGGCGAAGACCGCCGTCAACTGCTGGCTCAACTGGTGCCGGCCTTGCGTCCCGGCGACTTGGTCGCGCTGCAGCGTCAGGCCGCGCAGTTGACCGTGAGCCCGGCCTTGGCCGGCTATGTGCTGGCTTTGGTGGAGGCCACGCGCCGGGACAGCCGCTTCGCCTCGGGGCTGAGCCCGCGCGCGGGTTTGGCGCTGGCGGCCGCGGCGCGCGCCTGGGCTTTGCTGGAAGGGCGCGATCACGTGTTGCCGGAGGACGTGAAAGCGGTTTTTCCCAGCGTAGCCGGCCATCGCCTGTTAGGCGGCAATGGCGGCGACGCCGCCAGCGGCCTGCTCGCCCATGTTCCCATCCCTTGATCCGCGCCGCCGTCTGCGGCAATGGATGCTGCGCCGCGCGCAGCCGCAGCCGCAGTGCCGGCTGGAACAAAACCGGATCTATCTGTTGCCCACCCGTTTTGGCCTGACGCTTGGCCTGGTGGCGCTGGCGGTGTGGATAGGCGCATTGAACTACGACGTCAGTCTGGCCTACGCCTTATCGTTCTGGGTGGCCGGCTTGCTGCTGGTGGCGGTGCTGCTGGCTTACCGGCAATTGGCCGGTCTGCAGCTGCGCGCGCTGGACGCGGAGCCCGTCTTCGCTAGCGATGCCGCGCGTTTTCGCGTGTTGCTGCGGCATGAGGACGACGGCGAGCGTCAACTGAGCTTGGCGCTTGAGGATGGCGTGGAGACCCGGATTGAACGGCTGCCCGGCGGCGCGGAGTTCGAGGTGGAACTGAGCGTCTGCGGCAGCCGGCGCGGTTATATGGCTTTGCCGGCCTGTCAGATCTGGAGCGAGGCGCCGTTTGGTCTGGTGCGCGCCAGCGCTTGGGTCAGGCTGAGGGCTCAGGCGCTGTTGTTTCCCGCCCCTCTGCAGGACGGCCAGCGCGGCCGCAGCCTGGGCGGCGGCGATCAGCCCAGCGATCAGCCGGGCGAGGAAGAGGACTTCTCTCATCTGGACGCGTATCGAGTCGGGGATTCGCCGCGCCGCATTGCCTGGAAAGTGCTGGCGCGCAGAGGCGCGTTGGTCAGCAAGCAATTTGCCGGGGAAGGGCGCGCCGGCTTGCTGGCTTTGGATTGGCAGGATTACGGCCGTGGCGGCGACGTGGAGCTCAAGCTGTCGCGCTTGGCTTGGCGCGTCGAGCAATGCGAGCGCCTGCGCCAACCTTATGTGCTGAAGCTGCCGACACGCAGCGTGGGCCCGCAACCGCAACAGCGTTTATTGGCGCTGACGGCCCTGGCTTTGTATCTGGAGCGCGGCGATGAGCGTCCCTGATCGCGGCAGGGTGTGGCCGACGCTGGCGGCGGTAGCCCTGAGCGCCGCGCCGCTATGGTTGCATCTGCCGTTCTGGCTGGTCGCCTTGGCCTTTGCCTTATTGCTGGGAAAGGCGGTCTTGGTCTGGCGGCGCAGAGCGCCTCCGGCGTTCTGGTGGCTGTTGCCGCCGCTGCTCTTGGCCGCCTGGCTGTCCTGGCGAACGCTCGGCACTTTGGTGGGGCGAGAGGGCGGCGTCGGCATTTTGCTGCTGCTGCTGGGCTTCAAGGCGCAGGAGTGCGCTCAACTGCGGGATTGGCGGGTGTTGATCGCCCTGGGGGTGTTTCTGGCCGCCATGCCCTTGCTGTTTGATCAGTCGCCGGTGGCTGCGGTCTGGCTGGCTCTGAGCCTGTTGGCGCTGACCGGCGCGATGGCGGCGCTGGAGGGCGCGCCGTGGCGAGGCAGCCTGCGTTCGGCCGCGTCGGCCTTAGGCCTGGCGCTGCCCTTGATGCTGGTCTTGTTCGTAGTCATGCCGCGGCTATCCGGCCCGCTGTGGAGCATGCCCAGCGAACCGGGCAGGCAGGCGGTCAGCGGTCTGGGTGACAGTTTGGCGCCGGGCAGCGTCAGTCAGCTGATTCTGAGCCGGGAGCCGGCGTTTTCCGTTGTGTTCCCGCAGCGGCCGCCGCAGCGGGCGCAGATGTACTGGCGGGTCTTGTTGCTGGACCGTTTCGACGGCAGCCGCTGGAGCGGCGGCGAGGCGCGCGGCGAGGCGGAGGAGAGCGTCAGCGGCGGCGAGGCGGTGGAGTACGCGATCACGCTGGAGCCGGACAAGGGGCGCGTGCCGGCGCTGGATGTGCCGCAGCCGGGCGAGGGCGCGTCAAGTTTGCGATACGGCATGGTGTTGCGCGGAGACGGCAAGGACAGAAGGACGCAGCGCTTTTACGCCGTCAGCCGCTTAGGCGCGCGCTACCAGGCGGTTTTGTCCGACGCCGAGCGAGCGCTTTACCTGCGCTTGCCGCCCGGCAATTCCCGAGCGCGCGCTTGGGCGAGAGAGTTGGCGGCGAGCGGGGAGGGCGCTTTCGTGCAGGCCGCCTTGCAGGCGTTTCGAAGTCAGGGCTTTCGCTACACGTTGAATCCGCCGTTGTTGGACCAGCAAGACGAGATCGATCAATTCCTGTTTTCCAGCCGGCAAGGTTTTTGCGAGCATTACGCGTCGGCATTGGCATTTCTGGCGCGCGCCGCCGGTATGCCGGCGCGGATTGTCGTCGGTTATCAGGGCGGCGAATACAACCCGGTGGGGCGTTTCTGGCAAGTGAAGTCGTCCGACGCTCACGCTTGGGTGGAGATTTGGCTGGCGGGGAGCCGACAATGGTTGCGCGTCGATCCCACCGGCGCGGTGGCGCCGCTGCGTCTAGCGGACGGCGCGGAACAAGCTGTGCCGGCGTTGAAGGAAGGCGGGGTGACGGGCCTGCCGCCGGCCTGGTTGCGTAATTTACGTCAAAACTGGCAAGCGGCGGGCTTTGCCTGGCAGCAATGGGTGGTGGGCTACGACGCCGCTCGGCAGCGTAACGTGTTTCAACGCTTGGGGCTGGGGGAAGGCGTAAGCGCGACCAGCGTATTGCAGGCTTTGTTTGTCGGCGTCTTGCTGGCGGGGCTGCCCTTGGCTTGGTGGTGGCGGCGGGGCCGCGGGCGAGAGGAGCCGATGGCGCGGGGATGGAGGCTGCTGTTGGAGCAACTGCGCCGGCGCCGGATTGAGGCCAGCTCTTGCGATGGTCCTTTGGAGTTGCTGCGCCGCGCCAAACCCGGTTTGGCGGATGCGGAATACCGACAGCTGAAGGCGCTGGTGAATGATTACGTGGCCTTGCGCTATCGTTCGCGCGCCGTAGACGCCGCTCGGCATATGGACTGGCTGCGCCGCTGCCGCCGTTTTCGTCTGGCGCGCAAATAACGAAGCCCCCGGGAAACCGGGGGCTGCTGGCGGCGAATGACGCTGTCGCGAGCTACAACAGAAAGTCCTTGGAGATGCCCTTGCGGCGCAGGATGCGGCGTAGTTGTTCCAGGCCTTCAATCTGGATCTGGCGCACGCGTTCGCGGGTCAGGCTCAGTGCGGCGGCCAACTCTTCCAGCGTGCAGATCTCGTAGCCGTTGAGGCCGTAGCGGCGCTCGATCACCAGTTTTTGCTTCTCGTTCAGTTGGCCCAGCCATTCATGGACGAAGTGTTCCAACTGGCTGTTGTGCAACTGGATTTCCGGCTCGTCATGCTGCTCGTCCGGAATGGACTCGCCGATCGACAGCATCGGGTCGATATCCAGCGGCGCGTCCAGCGAGGCCATGCGCTCGTTGAGGTTCATCACCTTGCGCACATCGTCCACCGGCTTGCCCACCAGATGGGCGATTTCATCCAGCGTCGGCTCGCGGCCGATCTGGCTTTCCAGGTGGCGCGAGGCGCGTAGATAAACGTTGAGCTCCTTGATCACATGCACCGGCAGGCGGATGGTGCGAGATTGATTCATGATGGCGCGTTCTATGCTCTGGCGAATCCACCAGGTGGCATAGGTGGAGAAGCGGAAGCCGCGCTCCGGATCGAACTTCTCCAGCGCGTGCATCAGACCGATATTGCCTTCCTCGATCAGATCCAGCAGCGCCAGGCCGCGGTTGATGTAATGCTTGGCGATGTTCACCACCAGCCGCAGATTGTGTTCGATCATCTTTTGCCGCGCTTCGAACTCGCCGGCCACCACGCGGCGGGCCAGAGCCAGTTCTTCCTGCGGCGTCAACAGAGCGTTGTTGCCGATATCGTTGAGGTAGATTTGGGTGACGTCGGCAACTTCTTCGTATACCGGCTGCGCTTCGCCGACTTCCTCTGCCTCCACTTCAGCAACGGCTTCCTCATTGCTTTCCTCGTCGAGAATTTCTTGCTCTTCGAGAATGTCGAGTTCGCTACTCATGTTCTACCCCCGTCTCTTTCTGATCCTGGACGGGGGCCCCGGCCGCCCGTCAGGACTTATGGTCAAGGTACTGCATCGGATCCACCGGTTTACCGAGGCGGCGGATTTCAAAGTGCAGTTTCACTTGGTCGGCGTCGGAATTGCCCATTTCGGCAATCTTCTGCCCTCGCTTGACAGACTGGCCCTCCTTTACGAGCAACTGGCTATTGTGGGCGTAGGCCGACAGGAAGGATTTATTGTGCTTGATGATGATCAGCTTGCCGTAGCCGCGCAGGCCCGTGCCGCTGTACACCACTTTGCCGTCTCCCGCCGCCAACACCGGCTGGCCGCTACGGCCGCTGATGTCTATGCCCTTGCTGCTATCGGAATACCCCCGGATCATCTTGCCTTCGGTAGGCCATAGCCACGGCACCGCGTCTTCGTCCGCTTTCGCCGCGGGCTTGCTGGCCTCTGGCTTGCCGGACGGCGTCGCCGCCGGGGCTTCGGCCTTGGCCGGAGCGCTTGCCGCCGCCGGCGAGCCGGCGGAGCTGATCGGGGCTTGAGCGTTCTTGTTGTTGCCCGGTCCACCCTCGCTCTGGGCGGACAAGGATTTTGCTGCTTCTGCGCTATAAGGCAGTTTCAGGGCTTTGGGGTAGGCCTTGACACCGCCAGCTTGGACAGTTGCGCTTTCCACCGGAGCGCTTGACTGGGCCGGCGCGGCGGCCGCCGTCGGCTGGCCGGCGCTGGCCGCCGGGGAGGCGTCTCCGCCGGGCGGGGTCAAGCGCAGCACTTGTCCTACTTTGATATTGTTGTCCGGCAGGTTGTTCCAGGCCGCGACATCCTTGTATTTCAGGCCGTTGTTCAGGGAGATGCGGAACAGATTCTCCCCCGGCTGAACCACATGGGTCTTTTCTCTTGTTGTCGCGCCCGCTGCCGAGGCGGAACCTATCGGCGCGGCGGACACTCCTCCGTTATCTTGGTACGGCGTTGCCACCGCCGCACCGCTGCCGGTTGTAGCGACGGGCGCCGAAGGCGGCGCGTTGCGAGTGGCGGCAGGTGTTGCGCTTTCCACGGGGGCCGGCTGCTGGACGATGCTGCTGCATCCGCTCAGAGCGATGCCGATCGAGGCCGTGAATATATATGCATAGCTGCAATGCATTTTTAGCATACTTTTGTTTTTTATAGTCTGTTTAAGTGATTTGATAAATTGTCGGACAAAGAAACTGTTGTGTTTTTGCAGTTTTAACTGCGTCCGGCAAGCAAGGGTACGAATTTCACCGGGTCCAGCCGGCTTTTCTGCAGGCCTTGCGCGGTTTTCTCTATCAGCCACAAGTACTGTTCCTCTTCGCCTATCGGCATGATCATGCGGCCGCCGTCGTTGAGTTGTTCGACCAAGGCCTGGGGAATGTTGCGCGCGGCGGCGGTCATGATGATGCCGTCGAAAGGCGCGGCCTCGGCCAGGCCGAAGTGCCCGTCGCCGTGAACCAGGCGGGCGTGTACCAGCTTGGCGGCGCGCAAATTGCGTCTGGCTTTGTCAAGAATGACGCCCAAGCGTTCAATGGAGTAGACCTCGGCGCCGGTCTTCAGCAGCACCGCGGTCTGGTAGCCGCAGCCGGTGCCGATTTCCAGAACCTTGCCCGGCTTCTTGCCATTCAACAGGATTTCCGTCATCCGCGCCACGGTGAAGGGCTGGGATATGGTCTGGCCGTGGCCTATGGGCAGCGACACGTCGTCATAGGCGCGGGTGGCCAGCGCCTGGTCTACAAACAGGTGACGCGGCACGTCCGACATCGCGGTCAGCACGCGTTCGTCGGCCACGCCGTTTTGGCGCAATCGCTCGACCATGCGGCGTCGGGTGCGGTCGGAAAGCATGCCGTAGGCCGGCTGGCCCGGCGTCAGCTGTGGTGTAGCCATGTTTTGATTCCGTCTAGTTGGCCATAGGCGGTTAAATCCAGCATCAGCGGCGTCACTGAAATATCGTTGTTGGCCAGCGCGCCGAAATCCGTGCCCGCGCCGGCGTCCTGCACGTTGCCGACCGGTCCTACCCAGTATATCGTCTCGCCGCGCGGATTCTGAGACTTGATCACCGGCTGCGCGCAGTGGCGGCGGCCCAGGCGGGTGACGGTCAATTGGCCCAGCGCTTCCGGGGCGATGTCGGGCACATTGACGTTGAGCAGCACCGGCTCGCGGAACGGGGTCCGTTTGCAGCGTTCCACCAGTTGATCGACGACCAGCCCGGCGCTGGCGAAGTGCTGGCCGCTATAGCCCGCCAGCGACACCGCGATGGAGGGGATACCCAGCATGAAGCCCTCGGTGGCGGCGGCCACGGTGCCGGAGTACAAGGTATCGTCGCCCATATTGGGGCCGTGGTTGATGCCGCTGAACACCATGTCCGGTTTGAAGTCCAGCATGCCGGTCACGGCGAGGTGCACGCAGTCGGTGGGAGTGCCGTTGACGTAGTGAAAGCCGTTGGCGGCCTTGCGCACGGTCAAGGGGCGATCCAGGGTCAGGGAGTTGCTGGCGCCGCTGCGGTCCCGCTCCGGCGCGACAATGACGACTTCGCCATGGCGGGACAGGGTTTGCGCCAGCATGGCCAGTCCCGGAGCGAAATATCCGTCGTCGTTGCTGATGAGAAACTTCATGCTGTCTTTCTATTGTTTTGGCCGGCAAAGGTGGCCCGGCTGATTGTATCGCTCCAACGATGACGCGGAAAAGTCCGGCGTGGAAGACCGATAAACAAAACCCGCCGGTGGGCGGGTTGGGGAAGGCGGCTCAGGCGTAATAACGCTGGCTGAATTCCAACATGCGCTCGATCGGCAGCCGCGCCGCGTCCATTTGCTCCCGGCTGAGGTAGTCGATGCGCAAGCCCACGCCCTGTTGCGCGCGCTTCACCGCTTCTATGGTGTTCATCTTCATGTACGGACAGGAGTTGCATTGGCAGCCGGCGTAGATCGGCGCCTGGCGCAGGTCCAGATCTGGGCGGGCCAGGCCCATGTTGTAGAGGATGCCGTCTTCGGTAGCGACAAAGATCACCGCGTCGGAGCTGCCGGAGAATTGCTTGACCCAGTTGAGCATGCCGGAGGTGGAGCCTACATAGTCGGCCTTCTTCAGCACCGGCAGCGGGCTTTCCGGGTGGGCGATCAGATATTTTTCCGAGCCGGCAACCGCGAAGGCCTCGTCCAGCGCCGCTTCGTTGAATTTGTCGTGCACTTCGCACACCGCGGACCACAGCGGCATGTTGTAGCCGTACTGGTAGTTGAGGTAGCCGCCCATGTTGCGGTCCGGCGAGAAGATCACTTTTTTGCCTTCGGCGTACAGGTGGGCAATGATGTCGTCGACATTGCGGCTGGTGACGATCCAGTCGGACAGCGCTTTATGCTCGGCGCTGGAGTTGATGTAGGACACGTGCACGTGATCCGGGTGCTGCTTGCGCCATTTGGCCAGCGCGCCGACGTCGGTCTGGGTCACCAGCGAGCAGGTGGAGCCCGCGTCGGGCAGAATCACTTCCGCCTGGGGATTGAGAATTTTCGCGGTTTCCGCCATGAAGCGCACGCCGGCAAAAACGATGATGTCGGCATTGGCTTCCTTGGCGTACAAAGAAAGCTCCAGGCTGTCGCCAACCTTGTCGGCCATTTGCTGGATTTCAGGCTGGGTATAGTAATGAGCAAGCGTGACGACGCGTTTCGTCATGATGGATCGACTCCCGCCGCCATCCGGCCTCTGTTGGTGCAAGGGCGCGTGGCGACTTTGTGCGGTGCAGTAAAGAGCTATTGCTAAACAGTAAAGATTAACAATATTGTAGTGTCCGCGCCAGTCCATTCTTGTTAGGCCGCTCGCGGCGGAGCGGAGCCAGATGGATTCGGCTTGCCGGAGGTCAAGATGACGTCAAGGTTCAGTCTGCATGATGATGGCTCGGCGGGCGGCGAGCACGACGACGAGCACGATTACAATCACCCGCATCGTCATCCCCATGGCGGGGTGACGGGGGCCGCGGCGCGCGCCGCCAGCATGCGCGCTTTGCGCTGGGTGGCGCTGCTGACGGTAGGTTTTGCCTGCGTGGAGGCGGTGGGCGGCTGGGTGACGGGGTCCCTGGCCTTGCTGTCCGACGCCGGTCACATGCTGACAGACTCCATATCGCTGCTGCTGGCCTTGTGGGTTGCGCATATAGGCCGCCGTCCGGCGGACGAGTCGCATTCCTTCGGCCATGGCCGCGCGGAGGTGATCGGCGCGTTTCTGAACAGCTTGTTCATGTTCGGCGTCATCGTCTTCATTGCGGTGGAGGCGGTGCGGCGTTTGCTGGAGCCGCACCCGGTCAACGGTCTGGGCGTGATGGGCATCGCGGTGGCGGGCTTGATGGTGAATGTGCTGGCCGCGTGGATTCTGAGCCGCGGCGCGCATAGTCTGAACAGCAAGGCGGCGCTGCTGCACGTCATGGGAGATTTGTTAGGCTCGCTGGCCGCGATCGCGTCCGGGGCTATTGTGTTTTGGACTGGCTGGACGCCGGCGGACCCGATTTTATCCATGCTGGTGGCCTGCCTGATCCTGTCGTCGACTTGGAGGTTGTTGCGCAAGTCGTTGGCGGTGTTGATGGAAGAGGTGCCGGCGGAGCTGGATTTCAACCGCATCGGTCGCGCTTTGGGCGGCATCGCCGGGGTGAGGTCGGTGCATGATCTGCACATCTGGACCATGGCTGCCGACCGCGTGGCTTTGTCTGCGCATTTGCAGGTGAGCGCGCCGCAGGATTGGCCGCGCATCCTGGCCGCCTGTCAGCGCATGCTGTCGCGCGAGTTCGGCATCGATCATGTGACTTTGCAGCCGGAGTGGCCCCTGCCGCCGCCGGCGGGGAAAACCGTGCCGGTTACCATTATTTCCGAGGATAAGCATCAATGAGGCCGCATTACCTGACACCGTTGTTTTCGCCTCGCAGCGTCGCCGTGATCGGCGCCAGCGACACGCCGGGCTCGATCGGGCAGGCGGTGTTCGCCAATCTGCTGGCGGGCAACTTCCAGGGCAAGCTGTTTCCGGTCAACCTCAACCACAAGGTGGTGGCCGGGGTGCCCGCGGTGGCTTCGGTGCGCCAGATCAGCGAGCCCGTGGACCTGGCGGTGGTGGTGACCGCCACGCGCACTTTGCCGGCGATCATGAAGGATTGCGGCAAGAAGGGCATCAAGGCGGTGCTGTTGGCCAAGGAGTTCGCGGACAGCGAGCAGCTGGAGCGGGAGATCATCAACGAGACGCTGTCGATCAGCCGTCATTTCGGCATCCGCATCCTGGGGCCCAACGTGCTGGGCCTGATGCGGCCGGTGGCGGGCTTCAATGCCAGCAATTACACCAGTAAGGTGAGGCCGGGCAATCTGGCGCTGGTGTCGCAGTCGTCGGCGTTGTGCACGGCGATGCTGGACTGGGCGGACAGCAAGGGCATCGGTTTTTCCAGCGTGATTTCGGTGGGCAACGCCTTGGACGTCGGCTTTGGCGAAATTCTGGATTACCTGGTGGCGGACAACTTCACCCAGGGCATTCTGTTGCATGTCCACCACATTCACAACGCGCGCCGTTTCATGTCTGCCTTGCGCGCCGCGGCGCGGACCAAGCCGGTGGTGGTGATCAAGTCCGGGCGTTACGAAGACGCGGTGACCGGGGTCACGCACTCAAGCAATCTGGTGGAAAGCGGCGATGTGTTCGACGCCGCGCTGGCGCGTGCAGGCGTGCTGCGCGTGGACACCATTGCCCAGTTGTTCACCGCCGCCAAAGTGCTTGCCGCCAACTACCGGGTGGGCGGCAAGCGGTTGGCCATCGTCACCAACGGCATCGGCCCCGGCGTGCTGGCCGCGGACAGCGCCTATTCCAACCGGGTGGAGCTGGCCAAGCTATCCGACGCCACCATGGAACTGCTCAATGGCGTCTTGCCGCGTAATTGGTCGCGAGGCAATCCGCTTGACATCATCGGCGACGCCAGTCCCTCGCGTTTTCGCACCGCGGTGAAGGCCTGTTTGGACGATCCCAATGTGGATGGCGTGATGGTGGTGTTTACTCCGCAGGCCGGCACGGATCACCTGACAACCGCGCAGTTGATGATTGGCTTGCAACGCGAATCCAGCAAGCCGCTGTTTTTGTCCTGGCTGGGCGACGCCAAGGTGTCGGAAAGCCGCGAACTGTTTTCCAAGGCCAAATGCGCGCACTTCCGCGCGCCGGAGTACGGCATTGAGGTATTCCGCAATCTGGCGGCCTACCAGCGCAACCAGCAGTTGCTGTTGCAGACCCCGGGGCCGCTGGAAGGCAAGCGCGCGGATCCGGATGTGGCCAAGGCGCGCAAGGTCATCGCCGCCGCGCTGAAGGATGGGCGGGATATCTTGTCCGAACGGGAGTCAAAGGAAGTGCTGGCCGCTTTTCAGATCCCGGTCAATCCCACCCGGCTGGCGCGTACCGCCAACGAGGCGGTCAAGCAGGCCGACAAGATTGGTTACCCTGTGGTGCTGAAGATCGATTCGCCGGACATTATTTATAAGTCCGACGTTGGCGGAGTGGAACTGAACATCAGCAACGAGGCGACGCTGCGCGAGGCATTCGACGCCATCATCAGCCGTACGCGGCAGGCAAGACCGGAGGCGCGCATTGACGGGGTCTCGGTGCAGCCGATGCGCAAGCGCCGCTTCGCCCGTGAAGTGATGGTGGGCGTTACCCACGACGAGGCCTTCGGCCCAGTGATCACTTTCGGCGCCGGGGGCATCGCGGTGGAGGTGATGCACGACCGCGCGCTGTCGCTGCCGCCGCTCAACGGTTATCTAGTGGCCAGCATGATCCGCCATACCCGCATCGGCCAGTTGCTGGGGGCGTTCAAGAACCTGCCGGCGGTGGATCAGGACGAATTAGAGGATGTGCTGCTGCATGTGTCGGAAATGGTGTGCGAACTGCCGGAACTGCGCGAAATGGACATTAATCCGTTGGTGGCCGACGAGCAGGGGGTGATCGCGCTGGACGCCCGCATCATCGTGCGGCCGCGGCGGCCGGATTTGAAGCGCTACGGCCATATGGCGATCATGCCTTATCCCAGCCACATGGTGGTGTGCGCCAAATTGAACGACGGCACCAATGTAATGGTGCGGCCGGTGCGGCCGGAAGATGCGGATATGCAACAGGAGTTTGTGCGCAATCTGTCCGAGGAAAGCCGCTACAACCGCTACCTGTCCAGCATCAAGCAATTGTCGCAAAGCATGTTGGTGCGTTTCACCCAGCTGGATTACGACCGCGAAATGGCGTTGGCGATGACGCGGGAACACAAGGACGGCGAGGAAATGCTGGCTGTGGCCCGCTTCATCACCGATCCGGACAACGAGGGCTGCGAGTTCGCGCTGGAAGTGGCCGACCGTTGGCAGGGCAAGGGCATAGGTTATTTATTGATGAGCGCCTTGTTCGACGCGGCGCGCGAGCAGGGCCTGAAAGTGATGCGCGGCGAGGTGTTGGCCGGCAACAAGGGCATGCTGAAACTGATGCACAAGCTGGGGTTTTCCGTTGAGCCTCACCCGGAAGACCGGGCCCTGACCATGGTGTCCAAGAGCTTGTAACGGCGGGCTTGACAGCCGTCTTGCATTAAGCGCTTGCAAGATAAGGGAAAACTGACCTAAAATCGTGGGCTTTTCTACATACCGTTTTTATTCAAGGACAATCGACAATGGTAGTGATTCGTCTGGCACGTGGCGGCGCCAAGAACCGTCCGTTCTACAACATCGTGGTGACCGATTCCCGTAACCGTCGTGACGGTCGCTTCATCGAGCGCGTTGGCTTCTACAACCCGGTTGCCAACGAGAAGCAAGAGCGCGTCCGTTTCACCATGGACCGCCTGAACCACTGGGTAGGCGTTGGCGCTCAAGTTTCCGACGCCGTTGCCAAGCTGCTGAAAGAGCAGAAGGCCGCTGCCTAAGCGTTCGTTGATACATCAACTGACGGACTAGGCGCATGCGCAGCGAAGATCTCGTAGTGATGGGGTTTGTGCGTGGCGCCTTTGGTGTCAAGGGCTGGGTAAAAGTCCAGGCCGACACCGAATACGCTGACGGTCTGTTCGACTACCCGGTCTGGTGGCTGGGCAAGGAGAACGACTGGAAGCCGTACACATTTGAAAATGGCGCTCTCCAGCCCAAGGCGCTTGCCGCCAAGCTGGAAGGCGTGGAAGACCGCGATGCGGCCGAAGCCTTGCGCGGCATGCAGATCGCTGTGCCGCGCGCAGAGTTGCCGGCCGCTGAAGAAGGCGAATACTACTGGGCTGATCTGATCGGCCTGGAAGTCGTCAATCAGCAAGGCGAAGTGCTGGGCAAAGTCAGTGAATTGATGGAAACCGGCGCCCATGATCTGTTGGTAGTGCAGGGCGGGGACGCTCAGCGCATGATTCCCTTTGTGGATCAGTATGTGCTGGAAGTCCAGCTTGCCGAAGGCAAGATCCAGGTGGACTGGGGTCTGGACTACTGATGCAAATCGACGCGGTAACGCTGTTTCCGGAGATGTTCGATTCCATCGCCCGCTTTGGCGTTAGCCAGCGGGCGCTTGATTTGGGCATTTGGGGTTTTCAGGCTTGGAATCCTCGCGATTTCACGCACGACAACTACCGCCGGGTTGACGACCGGCCTTATGGCGGCGGCCCCGGCATGGTGATGCAGATTGAGCCATTGGCGCAGTCGATCGCTGCGGCCAGGGCGAGGCAGGCGCAAGCCGGAGCCGAGCGCAGCCATGTGATTTATCTTTCGCCCCAAGGCCGTCCGCTTACGCATGAGAAGGCGGCGGAGCTGTCGCAGCGAGCGGGCTTGATCCTGCTGTGCGGCCGCTACGAGGGCGTGGATGAAAGGTTGATCCAGCGCGAAGTCGACGAGGAGATTTCCATCGGCGACTACGTTTTGTCCGGCGGCGAGCTGCCGGCCATGGTGTTGATGGATGCGGTGGTGCGTTTGCTCCCAGGCGTCCTGAACGACGCGCAGTCGGCTTACGAAGATTCATTTGTGGACGGGCTTCTTGATTGTCCGCACTATACCCGACCCGAAGACTATCAGGGCATGCGGGTGCCGGATGTGTTGTTGTCCGGTAATCATGCGCTGATCGCTAAATGGCGGCTGAAACAGGCGCTGGGCAGGACGATGCAACGTCGCCCGGATTTGCTGCAAGGCCGTATTTTGACAAAACAGGAATCTCGGCTGCTGGCGGAGTACCAGCAGGAACAAGATCTCCAGAAAAACCAGGAGTGAATCATGGATCTGATCCAGAAACTCGAGCAAGAAGAAATCGCCCGCCTGGGCAAGACCCTGCCGGAATTCGCACCGGGCGACACCATCGTCGTTCAGGTGAAGGTTAAGGAAGGCAACCGCGAACGTCTGCAGGCTTACGAAGGCGTGGTTATCGCCAAGAAAAACGCTGGCCTGAACAGCGCTTTCACCGTGCGCAAGATGTCCGCCGGCGAAGGCGTAGAGCGTACTTTCCAAACCTACTCCCCGCTGGTGGCTTCCGTTGAAGTGAAGCGCCGCGGCGACGTGCGTCGCGCCAAGCTGTACTACCTGCGCGGCCGTACCGGCAAATCCGCACGCATCAAGGAAAAACTGCCGGCTCGCAAGCAAGGTTAAGCCTTGTCGAGTCAGGCTTAGGCTTGATGACGGTTCAAAGCGCAAGGCGATGCCTTGCGCTTTTTTATTGCCGGAGCGTCGGAGGCGGAAAATGGAATACAGCGCGGTAATCGACGCGCCGTTCGGGCAACTGGGCATTTTGTGTCTCGACGGCGCGCTTGTGAATCTGGAATTCTTGGCTGAGCGGCAAGCTCTCAGACCGCCGATGCCGCGCAGCCTGGAGCAAGAGGTGGCGGAGCAACTGCGCGCTTATTTCGTTGATCCGCGCTTCGGCTTCAGCCTGCCCTATCGTTTGCGGGGCAGCGAGCACCAGCTGCGTGTTTGGGGCGAGATAGAGCGGATTCCTTGCGGGCAGATGAGGCGCTATCAGGATCTCGCCACGGCGCTGGGTTCATCGGCGCGGGCGGTGGGCAATGCTTGCGGACGCAATCCTGTGCCCATCATCGTGCCTTGCCACCGCGTGGTGGCTCGCAATAGCCTGGGCGGCTTTAATCGCTCATTGGGCCGGGAAACCGTCGACATCAAGCAGTGGCTGCTGGCGCATGAGTTTGGGTGTTGAGCAGCGCTGAGATAGGCGCAAGAGGGATGTTTTGCGCTTTTTTGCGCGCCGTCCGGGGTGTCTTTCCGCTAGACCCGGCTCGCGCTTGATGAAGAGGCAGGGCTTGCGAGGGAATGTTTTGTCGGCGAGGCGGACAAAGACTGAAGATTATTCAGGATGGGTGTTCCGCGCGGGCGGCTTGACGCGCACTTCAGCGGACGACGACAAAAATGGATGCGAGCAGCGAAGAGATGAAGGCGGCCGAGGAGGCCATCGATGCGTTTTTGGACCAGCTATGGCTGAGCGATGGTTTGTCCAAGAACACCCTAGCCGCGTATCGACGCGATCTGGGCAAGCTAGCCGCGCGTTTGGGGGATAAAGGCACACGTTTGACGGAGGCCGGTCCGGAGCAGCTGGAGCAGGCGTTATTGCTGGGGGTGGATCGCGAGAAACCGGCGACCCGGGCGCGGATGGTGTCGGCGATGAAGCGCTTTTATCAATATCTGACGCAGGCGGGTTTGCGCGATGACGACCCTTGTGCCCGCTTACGCGCGCCCAAGCAAGGGCCGCGTTTGCCCAAGTCTCTGTCCGAGCGGCATGTGGAAGCCTTGCTGGAGGCGCCCGATGTGGCCACGCCCTTGGGCCTGCGCGACCGGGCGATGCTGGAGCTGCTTTACGCCAGCGGCCTGCGCGTGTCGGAGCTAGTGGGCCTGACGCTGCAGCAGGTGAACTTGCTGGACGGCTTGGTCAAGACCATGGGCAAGGGCAATAAGGAAAGACTAGTGCCCTTGGGCGAACTGGCTCAGGAGTGGCTGCAGCGCTATTTGGTAGAGGCGAGGCCGCTCTTGTTGGCGGGAGCGGTCTGCGACACCGTGTTCGTGACCCAGCGTAAGGCGGGCATGACGAGGCAGATGGCTTGGCATTTGATTTCGCAGTACGCCAAGCGGCAGGGCTTGCCGGCAGTGAGCCCGCATGTGTTGCGACATGCTTTCGCCACGCATCTGGTCAATCATGGCGCGGATTTGCGCGTGGTGCAGCTCTTGCTGGGGCATTCGGACATATCCACCACGCAGATTTATACCCATGTGGCGCGGGAGCGCTTGAAACAACTGCACGCCAAACATCATCCGCGCGGTTGAGACAAAAAGAAAAACGCCCGCTTTAGCGGGCGTTGCTTGTTGCGGAAGCAAAATCAGGCGGGTTCGGGCGTCAGGGCCTGGTGGTCGAATTGCAGCTCCACCTTGTCGTCCACCACGGTGACGGTGACTTCGCCGCCGGTGACCAGACGGCCGAACAGCAACTCGTCTGCCAGCGCCTTGCGCAGCGTGTCCTGGATCAGACGCGCCATCGGGCGGGCGCCCATCAGCGGATCGAAACCGTTCTTAGCCAGGTAGCGGCGCAGTTCGTCGGTGAAGTGGATATCCACCCGCTTCTCGGCCAACTGCTGTTCCAGCTGCATCAGGAACTTGTCCACCACTTGCAGGATGATCTGCTCGTCCAGCATCTTGAACGGGATGATGGCGTCCAGGCGGTTGCGGAACTCCGGGCTGAACTGCTTCTTGATGTCGCCCATCTCGTCGCCGGCCGCCTTGGTCTGGGTGAAGCCCAGAGTGGGCTTGGACAAAGACTCGGCGCCTGCGTTGGTGGTCATGATGATCACCACGTTGCGGAAGTCCGCCTTGCGGCCGTTGTTGTCGGTCAGCGTGCCGTGGTCCATCACCTGCAGCAGCACGTTGTAGATGTCCGGATGCGCTTTTTCGATCTCATCCAGCAACACCACCGCGTACGGATGCTTGTTGACCGCCTCGGTCAGTTGGCCGCCCTGTTCGAAGCCGACATAGCCCGGAGGCGCGCCGATCAGCCTGGACACCGCATGGCGTTCCATGTATTCGGACATGTCGAAGCGGATCAACTCCACGCCTAGGATATAGGCTAGCTGGCGCGCCACCTCCGTCTTGCCAACACCTGTTGGGCCGGAGAAGAGGAAGGATCCGATTGGTTTTTGCGGATTGCCCAAGCCGGATCGCGTCATCTTGATGGCGCTGGCCAGTCCTTCGATGGCCTTCTCCTGCCCGAACACCACGTTTTTCAGATCGCGCTCGAGGTTCTTCAGCACGTTCTTGTCATCGGACGATACGGTCTTGGGCGGAATGCGCGCGATCTTGGCGACGATGTCCTCGATCTCGGTCTTGTTGATGACCTTTTTCTGCTTGGACTTGGGCAGAATTTTCTGCGCGGCGCCGGCCTCGTCTATCACGTCGATGGCTTTGTCCGGCAGATGGCGATCGTTGATGAAGCGCGCCGACAGCTCTGCCGCAGTGGATAGCGCGGATTGCGTGTACTTGACGCCGTGGTGAGCCTCGAAGCGCGACTTCAGCCCCTTGAGGATTTCCACGGTCTGTTCCACCGTCGGTTCGTTGACGTCGATCTTCTGGAAACGGCGCGACAGCGCGTTGTCCTTTTCGAAGATACTGCGGTACTCGTTGTAGGTGGTCGCTCCGATGCAGCGCAGGCTGCCGTTGGAGAGGGCTGGCTTGAGCAGATTGGACGCGTCCAGCGTGCCGCCCGAGGCCGCGCCGGCACCGATCAGGGTATGAATCTCATCGATGAACAGAATGGCGTTGCTGTCCTCGGTCAGTTGCTTGATCACCGCCTTCAGCCGCTGTTCGAAGTCGCCGCGGTATTTGGTGCCGGCCAGCAGCGCGCCCATGTCCAGTGCGTAAACGGTGGATTTGGCCAGAATCTCCGGGACTTCGCCGTTGACGATGCGGCGCGCCAAGCCTTCGGCGATGGCGGTTTTGCCCACGCCGGCTTCGCCCACCAGCAGCGGGTTGTTCTTGCGGCGGCGACACAGGATCTGAACGGTGCGTTCCAACTCGGATTCGCGGCCGATCAGCGGGTCTATCTTGCCTTCGCGCGCCTGCTGGTTGAGGTTCTGCGTGTAGTTTTCCAAGGCTCCGCCCGGACCGGTGGCCTGTTCCTCGCTCTCCGCTTCGCCGCTGCTGTCGCGCGGCTCTTGCGGTTGCTGCTGCGAGCGCTGCTTGGTGATTCCATGAGAAATGAAATTCACCACGTCCAGCCGCGAAATGCCTTGCTGGTGCAGGTAGTACACCGCGTGGGAGTCCTTCTCGCCAAAGATGGCCACCAGGATGTTAGCCCCGGTCACCTCTTTTTTGCCGGAAGACTGCACGTGCAGGATGGCGCGCTGAATCACGCGCTGGAAGCCGAGTGTGGGTTGAGTTTCCACCTCCGCCTCTCCAGGCACGGTGGGGGTGTGCTCATCGATAAAATCGCCCAGCTGTTTTTTCAGCTGGTCGATATTGGCTCCACATGCGCGCAGTACTTCGGCAGCCGACGGGTTGTCGGTCATCGCGAGTAACAGATGCTCCACGCTGATGAACTCGTGGCGCTTGCGCCTTGCGTCCATGAACGCCATGTGCAGGCTTACTTCAAGCTCCTGGGCAATCATCAGTTTTCCTCCATAACGCACTGGAGCGGATGCTGGTGCGCTTTCGCATATTGCAACACCTGCTCGACCTTTGTTGCAGCCACGTCTTTGGTATAAACGCCACACACGCCGTGACCTTGCGTGTGGACTTGCAGCATGATGTGAGTGGCCTTTTCGCGGTTCATGTAGAAGAACTGCTGGAGAACCTGGATCACAAAATCCATTGGGGTGAAATCATCGTTCAATAACAAGACCTTATACATCGGGGGTGGGTTTTCCCTAACCCGGGACGCCTCTTGTATGGCATCGTCCTTGAACTGCGTAGACATGTCGGCTTTCGTGGAATCTGCGTCTTACTTCAATTTGGGTTCCCCGAGAGTTTTTTTCAAGGGGACTGGCACTTTTCCTCTACGACTTGACGATGAGCGGCGGGTTGCGTAGAAATGCAGCTGGTGCTTGGCTTAACTGTTTGGCATTTTTTTGCGCTAGGCAAGCCAGACAACTCTTATTAAGCTCTAAGTTGGTCGGCTTCACCAGCCTTTTTTTGCAAGGAAGTAAGAATGGCATTAGGTACCGTTAAGTGGTTCAATGACGCTAAAGGTTTTGGCTTCATTACTCCGGATGAAGGCGGCGAAGACTTGTTCGCTCACTTCTCGGCCATCAACATGCAAGGCTTCAAAACCCTGAAAGAAGGGCAGCGTGTAAGCTTTGAAGTTGTGTCCGGTCCGAAGGGCAAGCAAGCGTCTAATATTCAGAACGCGTAACACCGGTTTTACTGTCTGTCTGCCGTAAGGCAAACAGCCCAGCTGATTGATGAAAAGCCCGCCATCCGGCGGGCTTTTGTTGTTGTTAGGCCGCTTGTTTGGCTGCTCTGGGCGCGGCTGGGCCAAATTGGCGCGCCAGCGCGATAAAGGTGAGCGCGCCCGCGGCGGCCAGCAGCAGCCAGGGCAGGCCGGCTTGATGCTGGTTCTGAGCAAAGTCGTACAGCCAGCCGCCGGCGAGAAAGCCTCCGCCGCCGCCCAAGGCCAGCCCCAGCCTGCTGGCGCCCATATAGCTGGCCCTGGCTTCCGGACGAGCCAGGCTGGCGACCAGGGTTTCCCGCGCAGGTTCGGTGATGAGGGTGCCGAGAAAAAACACAGCCAGGATGACAAAGGCGGCCAGCGGTTGCCGCACCGCGGCCATGCAGGCCAGGCTGAGGCTCATCAGCGCAATGCCGGCCAGTACTCGGGTTTCCAGGCGGAAATGGCGTTCGCCCAGCCGCGCCAGCGGGTAGAGCAGGCTGAGCGACAAGGCGGTTTCCAGCCCGTACATCCAGCCGACGGCCTGAGGAGTGCCGGTCAATTGCTTGATTGCGATGGGCAGCAGCAACATGATCTGCACGCTGAGCAGGTAGTAGCCGCTGAGCGTGAGCACCAGTTTCAGAAAGCGGCGGTCGTTCAGTACCGTGCGGATAGAGGCCAGCGCCGGCGCGCGCCGCGCGGCAACGCGATAATCCGGCAGCAGGCAGGCGTTTGCCGCCGCCGCGGCCAAGAACGCGGCAGCGCCACCCAGACAGACCCAGCGGAAGTCGAACTGCAGCAGCCAGGAGCCGAACAGGGCGCCGCCCACTGCGCCGGCGCTGTCCTGCATCATCAGCAGGGAATAGAAACGATTGCGCTCGCGGGGTCTTGTCAATTTGGCCACCAGCGCGGAGCGGGGCGGATCGAACAGCGTGCCGCCCAGGCCGGAGAGCAAGCAGGACAGCCAGAGCTGCCATGGGGAGTCCGCCAGCGTCATGGCGGCGAAGCCGGCGGCGCGCAGCAGCATGCCGGCCACAATCAGGGGTTTGGCGCCGAAACGGTCAGCCAAGGATCCGCCGAACAGGCCTAGCCCCTGCTGGGTGAATTGACGCAGGCCCAATCCAAAGCCCACCGCAGCGGCGGTCCAGCCGAGTTGATCGACGAAATGAAGGCTGATCAAGGGAAAAACCATGAAGAAACCGAATACCACGATCAGGTTGTCCACCAGGATGAAAGCTTTGCCCAAGGTCCGGGCCCGCTTTAGCAGTGCCATGAAATCTCCTTATTTTCATGTCATTTTATGAGCGACCCTGATATTCTGTAACTGATTAATCTGTAATAGTTAATATTGGATTTTCTTATGTCTATCGTCCTCTCGGATTTGAGCCTGCTGCTGGATATCGCTGAGTTGGGCAGCTTCAGTCAGGCTGCCGCCAAGCGCGGCTGGTCGCAGCCACAGGTCAGTCAGAGAGTGCAAGCGTTGGAGCTGGAACTTGGGGTATGCCTGTTTCATCGTCATCGGCGTGGCGCGGAACCCACTGCGGCCTGCCTGGCCTTTTTGCCATCGGCACAGCAGGCGGCGTCGGCTCTGGAGCAGGGGAGGGAAATCCTGCAGGGCACGCCGGCCTTACCCTGTTTGCGGCTTTCTTGTCTGCCATCGCTGACATCGGCGGTTTTTGGCCCCTTGTTGTTGGATCTGGTCGAAGCGCCGCTGGAAATCCGCTGCGACACCGACCATTCATCGCAGATCATGCAGAACCTGTTGTCCGGTTTGGTGCAGGTGGGTTTTGTGCTGCGTTGCCCGGCGATGGCGGGCATTCATATGGAAACGCTGTGGCGCTCTCCCATCGTGGCTGTGGCAGCGGCCGGACATCCCTTGGCGGAGCGCGCACAGCCGCTGTATCTGGAGGAGGCGGCGGCTTACCGGATTGCGCCCCAGTATTGGGGTGTTGAGTGTGACGAGCTGATACGACGGCTGCGTCTGGCTCGCACCGTCGCCCAGCCCATCCATGCGGTTCAGCCGGCGTCAGCGGCCAGGGAACTGGCTTTGCGCCACGGCTTTCTTTGCTTCATGCCTGAGTTGTCGATTCAGTCTGATCTGGCCGACGGTGTTTTGCGCCGGCTGCAAATTGCAGATCTACCTGCCTGGCAGTGGGAGGTGACAATGGCTTGGCGCGCAGGCAAACGCAGGGACGAAGGGAAGGCGTTGGTGTTGGATGCCGCCCGGGCCTTGGCCGGGCGGTGGGCGTCAATGGCG
Organism: Chromobacterium sp. IRSSSOUMB001; assembly: GCF_023507765.1. Classification (NCBI taxonomy): domain Bacteria; kingdom Pseudomonadati; phylum Pseudomonadota; class Betaproteobacteria; order Neisseriales; family Chromobacteriaceae; genus Chromobacterium; species Chromobacterium sp. IRSSSOUMB001. The sequence goes on along the minus strand of NZ_JALCYU010000002.1, from coordinate 340,298 downwards.
TCCGGCTAGCGACTCGGCTGCGCTCTGCGCCAGCTGGCTGTATTGTTGGCCGAATTCGGCCACCATCTGGCGTAATTTGGCGGTGTCGCGGGCGATGATGGTCTTGAGCAGGTTTTCCAGGAAGAGTTGGGTCTGTTCCATTTGGCTCTTGCCGGCTCGCAAAATGGCGAACAGACAACGCTGGGTCAGCGGCAGCAAGTCTTTCAGCGTGTGTTCCAGGTAGCGGTTGCCGGCATAGAGGTACAAGGTGTCGAGGAAATCGACGCCGTGTTCGTAAAAGCCCTGCAAGTCGTCTTTGCGGTTGCATTCGGCCAACTGGGTGGTGACTTCGAAGAAGTGGGCCAGGTCGTCGTTCTGCCAAGAGGTGGCGAGGTTACAGACGGCTTGATCCAGCAGTAGAAACCACAGTTCGAAGAAATGGCGCACATCCTGACCCGTGATGCTGGACACCACCGCGCCGCGGCGCGGGAAAATCTCCACCAGATGGCGGCGTTGCAAAATCAATAAAGCTTCGCGCACGGACCCGCGGCTGACTTCCAGCTCCGACGCAATGCGCAATTCCTGAATGCGCTCCCCTGCTTGCATCGTGCCTTGTATGATTTGTTTGCCCAGGTATTGGGCGATTTGTTCGGTCAGTGAGTCGTTCGCTTTGAACGTCATCTTGCTCTCCGGAATAGAATATTATTATTTTCCTATGTTTGATATGCGAGGGCAATCAAACTGCAATGTTTGTCTGGCAGTAGTTTGTCCGACAGATTGTTGTTATCAAAACATTATCAGTGGTTTTGAGGCCAACTGTTGTCAACTTGCCGCACTAGACAAGCATTACTGAGGTTTTGCTTGCGCATTCATCATATCAATCATACGATTAAAACGCTTGTTTGAAATGGCTGACACGAGAGGGGCTATCAAAATAAGCGAGAGGCGTCGGAGAGGTATTTCCGCCGTCTCGCGGACTCGGCCGGCGGCCGGCCCGCGCGGGGAAAGCAGCCTAGCAGGCGACGAGCGGCGCAAGCCGAATGTCGCCGCAAGCGGGCCGTCCCGCGAGGGCGTTGAAGCCGGCGCGGCGTTCGCGAACTTTAGCGGGTTGTGTCCGGTGTGGAACCGGGAGTGTGATTCAGGCCTTCGCCTTTGGCGAAGGCCTTTTTTCTTGCCGCTTATTCCGGGCGACGGCAGGCCATCAGATAGTTGACGGCGGTATCTTCGCCCAGCGAGTAGATGCGGGTCAGCGGGTTGTAGCTCATGCCGCGGACCGCGTCCATATCCAGACCGGCGTTGCGAGCCATGCGCGATAACTCCGAGGGCTTGAGGAAGCGCGCGTACTCATGGGTGCCGCGAGGCAGCATGTTCAGCACGTATTCGGCGCCGACCACCGCCAGCAGGTAGGATTTGGCATTGCGGTTGAGCGTGGAGAAGAACACCCAGCCGCCGGGTTTGACCAGGCTGGCGCAGCTGCGCACCACGCTTTGAGGGTCCGGCACGTGTTCCAGCATTTCCATGCAGGTGACTACGTCGAAGCTTGCCGGGGACTCCTCCGCCAGTTCCTCTACCGCCACGCAGCGGTAATCCACCGCGACGCCGGACTCCAGGCTGTGTAGTTGGGCCACTTTCAGCGACTTTTTGGCCAGGTCTATGCCGGTGACGGCAGCGCCGAGCGAGGCCATGCTCTCCGCCAGGATGCCGCCGCCGCAACCCACGTCCAGCACTTGCTTGCCGGTGATGGCCGCACGTTCGTCGATGAAGCCCAGGCGCAGGGGGTTGATTTCATGCAGCGGCTTGAATTCGCCGCTCATGTCCCACCATTTGTGCGCCAGTTGGCTGAATTTGTCGATTTCGGTTTCGTCTACATTGATCATGATTATTTCGCCAGGATGCGATGACGCCAGTCTTCGGCGCGAGCCTTGAGCGCGGCTTCGTCCAGGGTCTTGAGTTGGCGTTGCTCCAAAAGGGCCTGACCTTTGACCCAGACGTGGCTGACTTGTTCGCGGCCGGCCGCGTAGACCACATGGGAGATTGGATCGAAGGCCGGGGCGGTTTCGATGGCGGAGAGGTCGATGGCGATCAGGTCGGCCTGTTTGCCGGCCTTGATCGAGCCAACCTTGTCTGCGATGCCCAGCGCGCGAGCGCCGTTGAGCGTGGCCATGCGGATGGCCGCGGCGGCCGGCACCGAGGTGGGGTCCAGGGTGCCCACTTTGGCCAGCAGCGCCGCCAGTCGGGTTTCCGCCAGCATGTCCAGCTTGTTGTTGGAGGCGGCGCCGTCGGTGCCTATGCCCACGGCGATGCCTGCCTGCAGCATTTTGGGAATGGGGGCGATGCCGGAGGCCAGTTTCATATTGGACGAGGGATTGTGCGCTACCGACACACCGTGCTTGGCGGCGATTTCGATTTCCTCGTCGTTCAAATGCACCATATGGGCGGCGATCAGACGCGGGGACAGCAAGCCCAATTGTTGCAGGCGGGCCAGCGGGCGCTGATGGCGTTCCTTGACGCTGTTGTTCACCTCGTCCGCGGTTTCGTGGATGTGGCAGTGGATCAACATGTCTTCTTGCTCGGCCAGCGTCACCACTTTGGCGAAGGTGTCGTCCGACACCGTATAAGGCGCGTGCGGCGCCAGCGTGAAGGTGATCAGTTCTTCGCCCAGGAACTGGCGACGTTCGGCCAGCGATTTGCTGATGTAGTCGTCGGCGTTGCTGGCGTAGTTGGTGGGGAACTCCAGGATGGAACAGCCCACAAAGGTGCGCATGCCGGAGGCCAGGCCGGCGCGAGCCATTGCGCCGTGATAGAAATACATGTCGTTGATGGTGGTGGTGCCGCCGCGGATCATTTCCCCCATTGCCAGCAGCGCGCCGTCAAACACGAAGTCGTCGCGGACATGTTTGCCTTCGGCCGGCCAGATATGGTTGGTCAGCCAATCCATCAGCGCTTTGTCGTCGGCCAGGCCGCGCAAGAGCGTCATCGCGGAGTGGCCGTGAAGATTGATCAGGCCGGGCATCAGTACGTGGTTGGGCAATTCCACGCGTTGATCCGCCTCCAGCGCGCCGGCTTGGTCGGCTGGAATAATCGCGGCAATCCTGCCATTCTTCAAAGCAATGGCGTGGTTTTCCAGGATTTCACCGTCTTCCTCTACGGTAATGATCCAGCGGGCGGTGATAACTTTGTCATAACGGGACTGGGACATGGGGCAATCCTGGCGCGATTTTGAAGTGACGTGGATTGTAGGCCGAGGCTAAATTCAAGGCAATGACGGAGCGTGGGAAGCGGCGCCGGAGCGTGCCTGCGGAAGGCTTGCCGGATCCGAACTTGACAAGGCGATGACTAGTGAATATTCCAGCATTTTGCCGGGATTATCCGGTGTATACTTTTGAAAATATGAACAACTGACGCATGGGCTCAATTGCCTGCGGCTAATGGCGAGCGATAATAAACGCAAACATGGCACACCACGCTGACGATAAATCCACAGCCAGTACCGGCCTATCCCTTAGGGCTGTCTTTCTCATCGCCGTAGTGCTCGGCTTGCTGATTCCCGCGTCCATCATCAGTTATCTGAGCTTCAATATTCAAAGGGATGCACTGACCGCCCAGCTGGAAACCGATCAAAAACGCCTGCTGGACATTGTGGCCCTAGGTATGCAGGAGCCTTTGTGGAACCTGAGCCGCCAGGCGGGCAATCCCTTGATCGCTTCGGTGATGGAAGACGCGCGGGTGGTTTCCATCCGCGTCACAGATACCCAGTCCAATCAGATATTCTTGTCCTCGGTACGCGCGGAGCGCCGCATCGGCAGCGTGTCCTTCGTGGAAAAACCAGTGATTTATCGCGGCGAGGAAATCGGCCAGGTGACGCTGGAATTCGATAATGAGCATCTCGCCATCGCTCTCAATAACCAGATCAAGAACATCCTGATGATTCTGGCGGCGCAACTGGTGTTGTCCATTCTGCTGATCATGAGCATTTTGCATTCGCGTTTCCTCAGCCCGATGAAGGCGCTGACCGAGCAGGCGCGTTTGCTGGCCGAGCTCAAGCTGGACCGGCCGTTCGAATGGCAGCGCCGCGATGAGATCGGCCATCTCGGAAAGCATTTGGAATGGACTCGAGCCGAGCTTAAGCGCTTGCTGGACGAGCTGCGCGCCAAGACGCTGGCGCTGGAGGCGGATATTTCCCGGCGCCGCGAGGTGGAGGACGCGCTGCGCCGCTCCGAGAACAAATACCGCGAGTTGTTTTGGTCCAACCTCGACGGTATCGTGATCAGCTCGCTGGACGGCCAGGTGATAGACGCCAACCCCGCCTTCCTCAACCTGATGTGCTACAGCCTTGATCAGCTCAAACTGCAGAATTTCTGGACTTTGGTGGGGCCGGAGAGCGAGGCGCTGGAGCGCTTCAATCTGGACAACAAGGTGCTGCGTTTCGGCTATTGCGACGAGTTCGAGGCCACCTATATCAACCGCTTCGGCAATCCGGTGCCGGTCAGCGTCAAGACCGTGGCGATGCGCGACGCCTTCGGCCGCATCAACGCGGTATGGCGCATGGTGCGAGACATCTCCGAGAAACGCGCGGCGGAGGAGAGGGTGCAACTGGCGGCCAAGGTGTTCGAGAACACCGTGGAAGGCATCATGATCACCGACGCGGACAAGCGCATTCGCAGCGTCAACCGCGCCTTCACCGAAATCACCGGCTACACCCAGCATGAAGTGCTGGGCCAGAAGACCAGCGTGCTGTCCTCCGGCCGCCACGACCAGCCGTTCTACGAGCAGATGTGGCAGTCCATCGCCGACCACGGCTCCTGGCAGGGCGAATTGTGGAATCGGCGCAAGAACGGGGAGGTGTTCCCGGAATGGCTGGCGATCAACGCGGTGCGCAACAGCCTGGGTGAAATCACCCACTATGTGGCGATTTTCAGCGACTTGACTGAACGCAAGGCGGCTGATGAGCGCATTCAGTTCCTCGCGCATTTCGATGTATTGACCAGCCTGCCCAACCGCGTGCACATGCAGGACCGGGTGGAGCTGGCGATCCACAATGCCGGCCGCGACAATGAGCGGCTGGCGCTGTTGCTGCTGGACCTGGACCGCTTCAAGACCGTGAACGAATCGCTGGGCCATACTGCCGGCGACACCCTGCTACAGGTGGCGGCGGACCGCATCAAGGGCGTGCTGGGGCCGGGAGAGATGCTGGCGCGTCAGGGCGGCGACGAATTCATCGTCTTGCTGCCGGTGATTTCCGATCCCGGCGAAGCGGCGCTGGCGGCGGAGCGCATCCGCGATGCTTTCTCCGCCTCGATAGAACTGCACAACCATGTGATCACCATCACGCCGTCGATAGGCATTAGCGTTTACCCGGACGATGGCCGCGACTACGAAACTTTGGTGCGCAATGCCGACGCGGCGATGTACCACGCTAAATCTTCGGGCCGCAACAGTTACAAGTTCTACACTGCCGATCTCAACGCCCGCGCTCGCGAAATCCTGGCGATCGAAAGCCAGCTGCGTTTTGCGCTGGAGCGCGAGGAATTCGTGCTGCATTACCAGCCGCAGGTGGAAATGGCCAGCGGACGCATCATCGGCGCGGAGGCGCTGATTCGCTGGAATCACCCATCACTGGGCGTGCTGGGGCCGGTGCGCTTCATCGAAGTGGCGGAAGAACGCGGCTTCATCGTTCAGATCGGCAACTGGGTGATAGGCGAGGCTACGCGCCAGTTGGCCGCCTGGCGCAGCCAGGGCCTGCCGGAATTGACTCTGGCCATCAATCTGTCCGCCTTGCAGTTCCGCCAGTCCGATCTGGCCGAGCAGATCACCTCGGCGCTCGCCGCCAACGGCCTGCCCGGCCATGCGCTGGACATCGAGGTGACCGAGAGCGTGGTGATGGAGGATGCGATGGCCACCATCCAGGCCATCGACAATATGAAGAATATGGGGTTGAAGCTGTCCATCGACGACTTCGGCACCGGCTATTCCAGCCTGTCCTACCTGAAGCGCTTCAAAGCGGACAAGCTGAAGATCGACCGCTCCTTCGTGCGCGACATTCCGCACGACGCCGACGACACCGCCATTGCCCGCGCCATTATCAATATGGCCAAGAACCTGAATATGAAGGTGGTGGCTGAAGGGGTGGAGACGATAGAGCAATGGCACTTCCTGCAACGCGAGGGCTGCGAGTACGTGCAAGGCTACTTGATCGCCCGGCCGCTACCGGCGGACGAGTTCGTCAAACTGCTGGCTCAGGACTGCCTGTTGCCGCAGGAATGAGCTGACCCAAGGCTGGGCGGGAGTGCGCTGATGACTTTCAGGATTGGCGACGATGCGGTGGATATCGGCAAGGAAGTGTTGTCGCGCAGCCTGGACTTCGTGCCTATTCCCATCCTGATTTCTGAGTCTGGCACCAAGCTGGACCAGCCCGGCCAGCGCATCCATCGATACCTCAACCGAGCGTTCCTGCAACAGATAGGTTACACGCTGGAGCAGATGCCGGACATGGAGGCCTGGTTCCGTTTGGCTTATCCCGATCCGGCTTACCGCTTGGAGGTGGAGCAGAGCTGGTTGCAGGCGGTGAAGGACAGTCTGGCGCTGGGCCGCAACCTGGCGGAGATGACGGTGCATGTGTGCTGCGCCGATGGCCGGATGCGTTGGTTCATCGTCACCGCGCAACTGCACGCCGACCTGCTGCCTAATTGGCACATCGTCACCTTTCGCGACGTGGACGAACTCAAGTGCATGATGGACGATAACGCGCGTCTGTCGCGCACGGATTTTCTCACCGGATTGATCAATCGCCGCGAGGCGGTGCGCCAGTTGGAGTCCGCCTGGCTCCAATGGCTGCAGACGCGTCGGCCGTTCGCCGTGCTGCTGTGCGATATCGATCACTTTAAGCTGGTGAACGACCGTTTTGGCCATGACGGCGGCGACTATGTGCTGGTGGAAGCAACGCGTTTGTTGCGTGAGGCGTTTCCGGACTTGATCTGTTCGCGCTGGGGCGGGGAGGAGTTCCTGCTGTTGGCCCCGGACGCCGACCATGCCAAGGCGGCGGCGCTGGCGGAGCGTGTCCGGCAGCGGCTCGCCTGCGCCAATCTGCTGTGGCAGCAACAGCCAGTGCCATTGACGTTGAGCATAGGCCATGTCTGTGTTCAGCCCGGTCTGGAAGTGGAAGCTTTGCTCCAGCGCGCAGATGTCGCCTTGTATCGGGCCAAGGCGGCCGGGCGCAATTGTTGCCGGGAGGGATGATGCCGGCGGGCTGTCAGTGAGCGGCTGTCGTGGGGCTGGCCATGGCCTGTCTCAAGTAGTCGATGAACACTCGCAGTTTTGCCGGCTGATGCAGGTGGTGGGGATAGTACAGGTAAAAGGCCTCCGCAGGCGGCATCCAAGCCTCCAACACGCTCACCAGACTTCCGTCGGCCAGATGAGGCGCCGCCATCGCTTGCGGCAAATAAACGAGACCGAGACCGCCCAGCGCGACGTGCAGCGCCGCCGCGGTGTCGTTGGCGGTTAGCGGGCCTTGCACCGAGACTTCGAATGGCCGCCCTGCGTCGACGAATTGCCAGCGGTAGATCTGGCCGCTGCTGGCGAAGCGATAGCGCAGGCAATCATGTTGTCGTAACTGGGACGGATGCTCGGGCGTGCCGCGCGCCTGCAGGTAGCCAGCGCTTGCCGCCACGCAGAAGCGGAGCGGAGCGCTGACCGCCACCGCCTGCATGTCTTGTTGCAGGCTCTCGCCAAAGCGCAGGCCGGCATCCAGGCCCCGCTCCACGATATCCACCAATTGATTGTTCACGTCCAGCTCCAGCCGCAGCTGCGGGTGCGCGCGCATGAAGCCGGGCAACAGCGGATACAGCAGCAGGCTGGCGGCGGTGTGAGGCAAGGTCAGTTTCAGCGTGCCGCTGACCTGTCCTTGCCACTGGCGGGTGTCGTCCAGCGCGCTATCCAGCTGTTCCAGCAGCGGCGTTATCCGCGCCAGCAGCGCTTGGCCTGCCTCGGTGAGCCCAACCTTGCGGGTGGTGCGATTCAATAGGCGCACGCCCAATTGGGCCTCCAACTGACGCAGAGTCTGGCTGAGGGCCGAGGGCGTGATTTCTTGCTGGGCGGCTGCGCGGGTGAAGCTGCCGTGCCGGGCTATCAAGCGGAAAGCTTGCAGCGCATGCAGGGAGTTTTGCGTCATTGTGAAGTTTTTCTACGTAATACATGTAGATTAAGCCTATTTTTCCGGTGACGGCAAGCGCATATGCTTCAGGCATCTCAACCGATCACGAAAGATGGCAGACATGAAGCAACGAACCCTGGGCCGTAATGGTCCTTCCGTTTCCACGCTGGGCTTGGGTTGCATGGGCATGAGTGCTTTTTACGGCGCGCATGACGATGCGGAATCGCTGCGCACGCTGAATCACGCGCTTGATCGCGGCGTCAATCTGCTGGACACCGCCGATATGTATGGCCCCTATCGCAATGAGGAATTATTGGCGCAAGTGTTGAAGTCGCGCCGTCAGGAGGTGGTGTTGGCCACCAAGTTCGGCATCGTGATGGACCCAGCCAATCCGGCCGCGCGCGGTGTCAACGGCCGGCCCGAGTACGTGCGCAGCAGCTGCGAGGGTAGTCTCAAGCGCTTGGGCGTCGACGTCATCGACCTTTACTACCTGCACCGCGTGGACCCGCAAGTGCCGATCGAAGAAACGGTGGGCGCGATGGCGGAGCTGGTGTGCGCCGGAAAGGTGCGTTATCTGGGCTTGTCCGAAGCCGCGCCCGAGACTCTGCGTCGCGCGCACGCCGTCCACCCCATCCATGCGCTGCAAAGCGAATACTCCTTGTGGACGCGGGATCCGGAACAAGAGGCGCTGGCCTTGTGCCGGGAACTGGGCGTCGGTTTCGTCGCCTACAGCCCGCTGGGCCGCGGCTTTCTGACCGGGGCGATCCGCAGCCCGGACGATTTCGACTCCGATGACTACCGGCGCGCCAATCCGCGCTTCCTCGGCGAGGATTTCCAACGCAACCTGGCGCTGGTAGACCGGGTGAAGGCCTTGGCCGAGGCCAAGGGCTGCTCGCCGGCGCAATTGGCGCTGGCCTGGGTGCTGGCGCGCGGCGATCACATCGTCGCCATTCCCGGCGCGCGCCGCATCCGCAATCTGGACGACAACCTGGGCGCGCTGGCGGTGGAGCTGAGCGCGGCGGAGCGGGCGGAGATCGACGCGCTGTTTCCACCGGAGGCGGTCAGCGGCCTGCGCTACGCGGCCGAAGTGATGGCGACGGTGCAGCGCTGAGCGGGGCCCTAGCGGTCTCGCCGCCAGTCGCGGCGGTCGCGCTCATGGGCATGGTCGTGATCGTCGCCGCCGCGCCACTCGCGCTGATCATGTTCGCGCCAGTGCTCATGGCCGTGCCGGACCTGCTGGTAACGCGGCACATAGACTTGGCGGTACCACTCGTCGCGGACGAAGTAGACCGGGCGGCCGCAGGCGCCGTAGCGGCCGCAGTAGCGGCGCCAATCCTTCATGTGACCGGGCGGAACCCGCAGATACATCGGCGCCACCGATACCGGAGCGGGCTGGATGAGCACCGGTTGCGGATAGATCAGTTGCGGCGACGGGAAGCCTCCAAGGGTGAGTTGGCCGTAGAAACCGGGCTGGCCGATGGCGATGGAGACGCCGGCCTGGGCCGGCATGGCGCAGAACCATGCCGAGGCGGTCAGCGCGGCGAATGCGAATAGGCGTTTCATGGCGAATGTCCTTCTGGTCGTACAAGCGAGTGTTGTACTGCCAATATCGTCCGGGACTATTGCGCATGCGCGAAGTTGCACGGCGGAATGATGTCTAATGTTGGCGGCAAAGGGGGTTGGCAAACAAAAGCAAAACTTTCCGACGACTCAGCCCGAGACTGGGCCGCAGACGAAATCCGCGTGGTTGATCTGGCTGAGTGCTGGGTTGACATCGAAGATTCTGCTGCTCACCTCGCTTACGCCCAAGGCCTTCAATCTGGCGCTATGCATGCGCAAATAGGCTTGCGCGCTTTCCTCGTCGGCAAACAGATAAACGCCGCCGGCTTCTTGCCGGCGCGGATTCTCCGTCCAGATCTTCCAGATGAAGCCGGGTTCCTGATTGATGGAGGCCGCCAGAGCTTGCAGTTGCGCGCTCATATCGTTGCCGAAGGGGCCGGGGTAGTCGAAGTGGACTTGCAACAGTTTGGGCATGAAAGCGTTTCCTTGGGGAAGAAGAACCCTATGGGGAGCGGGCCTGCATGGTTTGCGACGCCGGGCAGGGCGCCGCGTTGCGCATCGCCATAATACTCGCCTGGCGCGGGCGCGCTCTGGCCGAGATCAAGCAAGCGAGGGGGGCAGGGCTGCGGCCCGATCGGAATCGGCAGCGCTGTGGGCGGGACTGTTTCGAAATGCGGCTTCGGCCTTGGCGCGGCCTTGAACGAGCGCGAATGAAAAAGCCGCTCGCGGTTGGCGAGCGGCTTCATCGTGCCGGAGGCGGGAGGCGCTTATTCCGGACGCATTTGCGGGAACAGGATGACGTCGCGGATGGACGGCGCGTCGGTCAGCAGCATCACCAGGCGGTCGATGCCGATGCCGCAACCGCCGGTCGGCGGCAGGCCGTATTCCATCGCGCGGATGTAGTCGGCGTCGTAATGCATCGCTTCGTCGTCGCCGGCGTCCTTTTGCGCCACTTGGGACAGGAAGCGCGCGGCTTGGTCTTCCGGGTCGTTCAACTCGGAGTAGCCGTTGGCGTGTTCGCGGCCGACGATGAACAGTTCGAAACGCTCGGTCAGGCCCGGCTTGCTGTCGGAGCCGCGCGCCAGCGGGGACACTTCCACCGGGTAGTCGATGATGAAGGTCGGGTTCCACAACAGGCTTTCGGCACATTCCTCAAACAGCGCCAGTTGCAGGCTGCCCAGGCCCGGCGCGGGAGGAAGCTTGCCGCCCAGGCGCTTGATCTCGCTGGCCACCCAGGCCGCGTCGGCCAGTTGAGCGTCGGTGTACTGCGGGTTGTAGTGCTTGATCGCGCCGACGATGGTGAAGCGGTCGAAAGGCTTGCCCAGATCCACTTCCTTGCCTTGATAGCTGACGGTGGTGGAACCGCAGGACACCAGCGCGCATTCGCGGATGATGGTCTCTGTCATCTCCATCATGCGCTGATAATCGCTATAGGCCTCGTAGAACTCGATCATGGTGAACTCGGGGTTATGGCGGGTGCTCATCCCCTCGTTGCGGAAGTTGCGGTTGATTTCAAACACGCGTTCCAGGCCGCCCACCACCAGGCGCTTCAGATACAGCTCAGGCGCGATGCGCAGGTACAAGGGCATGTCCAGCGCATTGTGGTGGGTGACGAAAGGCTTGGCCGCGGCGCCGCCCGGAATCGGGTGCATCATCGGGGTTTCCACTTCCAGATAGCCTTCGCCCACCATCACGTCGCGAACCTTCTGGATGATCTTGGAACGCTTGATGAAGGTCTGGCGGCTGTCTTCGTTCATGATCAGGTCGGCGTAGCGCTGACGGTACTTGGTTTCCTGATCGGTGATGCCGTGGAATTTCTCCGGCAGCGGGCGGATGTTCTTGGACAGCAGGCGCACTTCGCTGGCTTGTACCGTCAGTTCGCCGGTCTTGGTCTTGAACAGGGTGCCTTTGACAGCGACGATATCGCCCAAGTCCCAGTGCTTGAACTCGGCGTGCAGTTCTTCGCCCACGCCGTCATTGGAGATGTAGGCCTGAATGCGGCCGCTGCCGTCTTGCAGCGTGGCGAAGCTGGCCTTGCCCATCACACGTTTCAACATCATGCGGCCGGCGACGGCAACCTCGATCTTTTCGGCTTCCAGCGCTTCTTTTTCCTTGCCGGCGTGAGTGTCCTGCAGGACTTGCGCGAAGTGGCTGCGCTTGAAGTCGTTGGGGAAGGCGATCCGCTGTTCGCGGATGCTTTTCAGCTTTTGACGGCGTTCCGCCATGATCTGGTTTTCGTCCTGGCTAGGCGATGTTTGCTCGTGTTCAGACATGTTCACTCCGTAATTCAATGCAATGGCTGTTGGCCGCCGCTCGGGCGACGACCGGGTTAAGCGAGTTTAGGCTCAGACGCCTTGTTTCAGGCTGGCCTCGATGAAGCCGTCCAGGTCGCCGTCCATGACGCCCTTGATATTGCCCACTTCGTAGCTGGTGCGCAGGTCCTTGATTCGGGACTGGTCGAAGACGTAGGAGCGGATCTGATGGCCCCAGCCCACATCGGTCTTGGTGTCTTCCAGCGCCTGCTTGGCCTCGTTGCGCTTTTTCAGTTCCAGTTCGTACAGCTTGGCGCGCAGCATTTGCATCGCTTCGTCGCGGTTGCGGTGCTGGGAGCGGTCGTTCTGGCACTGCACCACGATCCCGGTGGGATTGTGGGTGATGCGCACGGCGGAGTCGGTCTTGTTGATGTGCTGACCGCCGGCGCCGGAGGCGCGGTAGGTGTCGACGCGCAAATCGGCCGGATTGATGTCGATCTCGAAGCTGTCGTCCACTTCCGGGTAGACGAAGACGGAGGAGAACGAAGTGTGGCGACGCGCGTTGGAGTCAAACGGGGACACTCGTACCAGGCGGTGCACGCCGACTTCGGAGCGCAGCAAGCCGTAGGCGTATTCACCGCTGATCTTCAGTGTGGCGCTGGTGATGCCGGCCACTTCGCCTTCGGATTCTTCCAGCACTTCCACGCTGAAGCCCTTGCGTTCGGCGTAGCGGATATACATGCGCAGCAGCATGCCGGCCCAGTCCTGAGCCTCGGTGCCGCCGGCGCCGGCCTGGATATCCAGGAAGCAGTTGTTCGGGTCCATCGGGTCGTGGAACATCCGGCGGAATTCCAGCTGCGCGAGCTTGGCTTCGGCGGTGTCCAGATCGGCCTGTACGGCCAGGATGGTGTCGTCGTCGTTTTCGGCGCGGCCCATCTCGAACAGTTCGGCGCTGTCGCTGACCATGGCGCTGATCTCGTCGATCACCAGCACCACGTCTTCCAACTGTTTGCGCTCGCGGCCCAGTTCCTGAGCGCGCTTGGGGTCGTTCCAGATATCCGGGTCTTCGGTCAGGCGGGATACTTCTTCCAGACGGTCTTTTTTACCGTCGTAGTCAAAGATACCCCCGGATATCGGCGCCACGGGTGGCCAGGTCGTCGATCTTGGCCGCGATTTGGTTCAGTACTTCGACTTCAATCATGCTCAACTCCAAATGGCAGTCTGTTAAATATAGGCAGTCGGGAAATCGGGTCTTGATCAAAGACAAAAAAGCGCACCGTAAGGTGCGCTTTTGCTGAAAAGACTTGGGATGGATCAGCCAAACAGGTGAGCGATGGCGGCGCGCTCTTCTTCCAGTTCGGCCAGGGTGAAGTTCATCCGCTCGCGGCTGAACTCGTCGATTTCCAGACCTTGCACAATCTTGTATTCGCCATTTTCGCATACAACCGGGAAGCCGTACATCACGCCTTCCGGGATGCCGTAGGAGCCGTCGGACGGAATGCCCATGGTCACCCACTTGCCGTTGCTGCCCAGCACCCAGTCATGGACGTGGTCGATGGCGGCATTGGCTGCGGAAGCGGCGGAGGAGAGGCCGCGCGCTTCAATGATGGCGGCGCCGCGTTTGCCCACGGTGGGCAGGAATACGTCGCGGTTCCAGGCTTCGTCGTTGATCATGGCCTTGACCGGCTGGCCGGCGATGCTGGCGAAGCGGTAGTCGGCGTACATGGTCGGCGAGTGGTTGCCCCATACCGCCAGCTTCTCGATGGCGGCCACCGGCTTGCCGGTTTTGGCGGCGATCTGGGACAGCGCGCGGTTGTGGTCAAGACGCAACATGGCGGTGAAGTTTTTCGGATTCAGGTCCGGAGCGGACTTCATCGCGATCCAGGCGTTGGTGTTGGCCGGGTTGCCCACCACCAGCACTTTCACGTCGCGGGCGGCGTGGTCGTTCAGCGCCTTGCCCTGCACGGTGAAGATGGCGCCGTTGGCTTCCAGCAGATCCTTGCGCTCCATGCCCTTGCTGCGCGGGCGGGCGCCTACCAGCAGCGCGACCTTGACGTCCTTGAAGGCCACGTTCGGATCGTCGGTGGCGACCATGCCGGCCAGCAGGGGGAAGGCGCAGTCTTCCAATTCCATCATCACGCCCTTGAGGGCGGTTTGAGCTTGCGGCAGGTCCAGCAGTTGCAGGATGACCGGTTGATCCTTGCCGAGCATTTCGCCGCTGGCAATGCGGAACAGCAGACTGTAGCCGATTTGGCCGGCTGCGCCGGTGACGGCGACGCGAACGGGAGCTTTCATTGGCGGACTCTCCTTTGATGTATCCGATAATGACGATATGCAGATGTTGCTCTGCAGCATTGAATGCTTTTGTGCGGCTGAGTGTAACACGGAGTATAGCCAATGTGGGGGTGGAATCCTCATCAGAAAAGCTGATAGGGGGGGGCAAAGTCTTATGTCTTATATAAGACTTGTCTTTACGCTTGATTTGTTTGGTGATACAACAGAGAGCATGACAGATCGACCGCTGCGTAGACAGCCGCTGTACAGCCAAATCAAGCAGCAGTTGCTGCGACGGATCGGCGATGGCGAGTGGCAGGAAAACGATGCCTTGCCCAGTGAATGGGATTTGGCGGACGAGCTGGGCGCAAGCCAGGGCACGGTGCGCAAGGCTTTGAGCGAACTGGTGGCCGATGGTCTTTTGTATCGCGCGCAGGGCAGGGGCACTTTCGTGGCGCCGGCGCCCAGCGAATGGGGCGAAGGCCTGCTGTTGACGCCGGGGCTGTTCAACGAGCAGCCGGACGATCTGGCGAGGGAGTTCCTCGGTATTTCGCGAGGCAACGCCAGCGATGACATGGCCGCGGCATTGCAATTGCGGCGCGCTGCGCCTTTATTGAGAGTTCGGCAGTTGTGGCGCTGGCACGGCATCCCGGTCGCGGTGGATGAGGCCTTCTTGCCGGCCGACGAGTTTGACGGGCTGGACGCGCGCTGGCTGCGCGGTTCGTCCGGGGTGTATCAGGCGCTGCAGCAGCGCTTCGGCATCCGTTTGAAAGTATTGTGCGAGCAGTTCCGCGCGCTGATGCTGCCGCGCGAGGAAAGCGCGTTGCTCGGCGTCACCGGCATGGTGGCCGAGGCGCCGGCCTTGAGCCTGATACGGGTTTCAGGCTCGATGGAGGGCGTGCCGCTGGAGTGGCGGCAGCGTTACTGTTTGACGCACAACTGGGCTTATACCGCCCGCCGGGCTTGACGCGGCGGGCTTTTGACGTGATGTGGACGGCTGGGCCGGCGGCGAAAGACAGGCCGCGGCCAGCCAGTTTTGCTAGAATCCCCGGGTCATATTGCACCGCGATATTCCTGGTGCGGCATGAGCGGTAATGACGGGCATCCAGCCATAACAAAAACGGAGCCCTTCAGGCGGGCGGCCTCGTAGCGGGTCGTCTGTTGTGTAACCTCTTGGTTCTAAAAACATCCAAGGAAGCCATATGCAGAAGCAACGACCAAAGCACCTGGATCTGGCCAAGATCAGATTGCCGATTCCCGGCATCGTCTCGATCTTGCACCGGATCAGCGGTGTTGCGCTGTTCTTTTCTCTCCCACTGTTGATTTACCTGTTGCACGGTTCGCTGAGTTCGGCAGAATCGTTCGAAACCTACCGCGCCGTGGTGGGCAACCCGCTGATGAAGCTGGTGTTGCTCGGCCTGTTGTGGGCGTATATGCACCATTTCTGTGCCGGTATCCGTTTCCTCTTCCTCGATATTCATAAAGGTCTTGAACTGCAGACCGCCCGCGCCACCGCCAAGACCGTTGTGGCAGTCAGCCTGGCGCTGACCGTGGTTCTGGGAGTTGCTCTATGGTAAACCGCAATGTCGTCGGCGCCGGCTATGGCCTGCGCGATTGGATCATGCAGCGCGTCACCGCGGTGATCATGTTGATCTACACCGTGGCTTTGGCTTTGTTCCTGTTGACCATGCCGTCCGGCTACGAAGGTTGGAAGGCGTTCTTCGGCCAGTTCTGGGTGCAACTGCTGACCCAGGTGAGCTTGATCGCCCTGTTCCTCCACGTATGGGTGGGCATCCGCGATCTGTGGATGGACTATGTGAAGCCGGTGGGCGTTCGCCTGGCGCTGCACGTGTTCACCATCGTTTGGCTGGTTTCCTGTTTTATCTATTCCGTTAAAGTGGTCTGGGGGCTGTAATGGGTATTCCTGTTCGTCATTTCGACGCCGTTATCGTTGGGGCAGGCGGAGCAGGCATGCGCGCGGCCTTGCAATTGTCCGAGGCCGGCCTGAAGACAGCTGTGCTGTCCAAGGTATTCCCGACCCGCTCCCACACCGTTGCCGCCCAAGGCGGCGTGTCCGCTTCGCTCGGCAATTCCGAGGAAGATCATTGGCACTGGCATATGTACGACACCGTCAAGGGGTCGGACTGGCTGGGTGATCAGGACGCCATCGAATTCATGTGCCGCGAAGCGCCCAAGGTGGTGGTGGAGCTGGAACACTTCGGCATGCCGTTCGACCGCAACGCCGACGGTTCCATCTATCAGCGCCCGTTCGGCGGCCATATGTCGAACTTCGGCGAGAAGCCGGTGCGTCGCGCTTGCGCCGCGGCCGACCGGACCGGCCACGCCATGCTGCACGCGCTGTACCAGCGCAATGTGCGCGCCAACACTCACTTCTTCGTTGAATGGATGGCGCTGGACCTGATCCGCGATGCCAACGGCAATGTCCAGGGCGTGATCGCCATGGAAATGGAAACTTCGGAAATCGTCGTGTTCCAGGCCAAGGCCACCCTGTTCGCCACCGGCGGCGCCGGCCGCATCTTCTCCTCGTCCACCAACGCCTTCATCAATACCGGCGACGGCCTGGGCATGGCCGCACGCGCAGGCATTCCGCTGGAAGACATGGAGTTCTGGCAGTTCCACCCGACCGGCGTGGCTGGCGCGGGCGTGTTGATCACCGAAGGCGTGCGCGGCGAAGGCGGCATTCTGCGCAATGCGCAGGGCGAGCGTTTCATGGAACGCTACGCGCCCAACGCCAAGGATCTGGCGTCCCGCGATGTGGTGTCGCGCGCGATGGTGACCGAGATCAACGAAGGCCGCGGCTGTGGCCCGAACAAGGATCACGTGCTGCTGGACATCACTCATCTGGATCCGGAAGTGATCATGTCCAAGCTGCCGGGCATCCGCGAGATCTCGATCAAGTTCGCCGGCGTGGACCCGATCAAGGCCCCGATTCCGGTGGTGCCGACCTGCCATTACCAAATGGGCGGCATTCCCACCAACTACCACGGCGAAGTGGTGGTGCATGGCGAAAAAGTGCAGGGCTTCTATGCCGCGGGCGAATGCGCGTGCGCGTCGGTGCACGGCGCCAACCGCCTGGGCACCAACTCATTGCTGGATTTGCTGGTGTTCGGCAAGAGCTCGGCTAATTCGATGATCGAGTTCATCAAGCAGCAGCCGGAAGATCTGCCGGAGCTGGCGCTGGCGGATGTTGAACGCTCGCTGGCCCGTGTTGAGCGTCTGAACACCCAGACCGGCGGCGTGCAGGTCAACGATGCGCGTGAAGCCATGCAGCGCACCATGCAGGCGCACTGCGGCGTGTTCCGCTTCAAGGACATGCTGGCCGAAGGCGTGGAGAAGATTCTGGAAGTGGAGAAGATGGTGCAGCGCACCGAGATTTCCGACAAGTCCAATGTCTTCAATACCGCCCGTATCGAGGCGCTGGAGCTGGAAAACCTGATCGAAGTGGCCAAGGCCACGATGATCTCGGCCAATGCCCGCACCGAGAGCCGCGGCGCCCATGTGCGCGACGACGCCAAGGACTCCGAGGAAACCCCGAACGGCCGCGACGACAAGAACTGGCTGAAGCATACCCTGTGGTATCGCGAAGCCAACCGTCTGGACTACAAGCCGGTCACCCTGAAGCCGCTGTCGGTCGATACGATCGCGCTGAAGACCCGCTCCTACTAAGGGTGCCATCAAGATGACTACCGAAACCGTCAAATTCCGCATCTACCGCTACAACCCGGAAACCGATGCCAAGCCGTACATGCAGGACATCAGCGTGGAGATGAGTTCCACCGAGCACAAGCTGCTGGACGCGCTGGTCAAGCTGAAGGTGAAGGACGACACGCTGAGCTTCCGTCGCTCCTGTCGCGAAGGCGTCTGCGGTTCCGACGCGATGAACATCAACGGCAAGAACGGCCTGGCCTGCCTGACCGACTTCCGCGACCTGAAACAGCCGATCGAGCTGCGTCCGCTGCCGGGTCTGCCGGTGATCCGCGATCTGATCGTGGACATGACTCAGTTCTTCAAGCAGTACCACTCGATCAAGCCCTACGTGATCAACGACACGCCGCCGCCGGAGCGCGAACGCAAGCAGTCGCCGGAAGACCGCAAGGAACTGGACGGCCTGTATGAGTGCATTCTGTGCGCTTGCTGCTCGACGTCCTGCCCGTCCTTCTGGTGGAACCCGGACAAGTTCGTCGGCCCGGCCGGTCTGTTGGCCGCCTACCGCTTCATCGCGGACACGCGCGACGAAGCCACCAAGGAGCGTCTGGACAACCTGGAAGATCCGTACCGCTTGTTCCGTTGCCACACCATCATGAACTGCGTGGACGTGTGTCCCAAGGGCCTGAATCCAACCAAGGCGATTGGCAAGATCAAGGACCTGATGGTCAAGCGTGCAGTATGACCGCCTACGATCCGATTGAACTCAAGCGGATCCGTTGGCGGTCCCGGCGGGGGCTACTGGAGCTGGATCTGGTGTTGGAGAAGTTCTTCGCCGGCCCCTTCGACCAGTTGGCCCCGGCTGAGATTGAGGCTTATAGGCGGTTGCTGGATTTGCCCGATACCGATTTTCTGGATGTCGTCAGCGGCAAGGCCGATCTGGACGATCCTGAAGAGATGGCCATCGTGGCGATTCTCCGCTCGCTCTGACGGCTATGCATCACCCCAATTACAACGACCATAAACCGACTGGGAGTATTGCTGTGGAAACTAATCGCAAAGTAACGCTCACATACAACGAGGGTAAGGAAACTCTGGATTTGCCGGTCCAGAGCGGCACTTTGGGGCCGGATGTCGTAGACATCCGCACCTTCTCCAAAACCGGCATGTTCACGTTCGACCCGGGCTTCCTGGCCACCGCCAGCTGCGAGTCCGGCATCACCTTTATCGACGGCGATCTGGGACAGCTCTACTACCGCGGCTACCCGATCGAGCAACTCGCCGAGAAAAGCGATTATCTTGAAGTCTGCTACCTGCTGTTGAACGGCGAGCTGCCGACCGCGGCGCAGCGCAAGGAATTCGAACGCGGCATCATGCGCCACAATATGCTGCATGATCAGCTGATGAGCCTGTTCAAGGGCTTCCGCCGCGACGCGCATCCGATGGCCGTGATGGTGGGCGTGGTGGGCGCGCTGTCCGCCTTCTACCATGACTCCTTGGACATCTCCAATCCGGAACATCGCCGCATTTCCGCGCATCGCCTGGTGGCCAAGCTGCCGACCATCGCCGCGCAAGCTTACCGCTACAACAAGGGCCTGCCGTTCTCCTACCCGAAAAACGGCCTGACCTACGCGGAAAACTTCCTGCACATGATGTTCTCCACCCCGTGCGAAGAGTACAAGGTGAACCCGGTGCTGGCGCGCGCGCTGGACCGCATCTTCACTCTGCACGCGGACCATGAGCAGAACGCTTCCACCTCCACCGTGCGTCTGGCCGGCTCCTCCGGGGCCAATCCCTTCGCCTGCATCGCCGCCGGCATCGCCTGCCTGTGGGGCCCGTCTCACGGCGGCGCCAACGAAGCCGTGCTGAAGATGCTGGACGAGATCGGCAGCGTGGAAAACGTGGCCGACTTCATGCAGGGCGTGAAGGACAAGCGCTACAAGCTGATGGGCTTTGGCCACCGCGTGTACAAGAACATGGACCCGCGCGCCTCCATCATGAAGCAGACCTGCGACGAAGTGCTGAACGAACTGGGCCTGCACAACGATCCCAAGTTCAAGCTGGCGATGGAGCTGGAAAAGATCGCCTTGTCCGATCCGTACTTCATCGAGCGCAAGCTGTACCCGAACGTGGACTTCTACTCCGGCATCGTGTTGTCGGCGATCGGCATCCCGGTGTCGATGTTCACCCCGATCTTCGCGCTGGCCCGCACCGTGGGCTGGATCGCCCACTGGAGCGAGATGATCTCCGATCCGGCGATGAAGATCGGCCGTCCGCGCCAGTTGTACACCGGCGCTCCCCGCCGCGATTTCACCCCGGTGGAGAAACGCAAGTAAGCAGGAACGAGGGTTGGCTGGAGCAGGGCTTCAGTCAGCCTTTTTTTCCGGCCCGAAGGCGGGCCGGGGCAGGGTCAGAATGTTATGGGAAGCACAACAAGAAAGTTTTTCCGATAGCGTTTTCCCCATGCTGCAACAGGGAGTTCGCGCCAGGGCGTAGCTGGCCGGATTCCGAACAGAAACGACAAAGGGTAGCCCCATGATGCAATCCATGTACAGCCATTCTTACCTGTTCGGTGGGAATGCACCGTTCATCGAGGAGCTGTACGAACAGTACCTCGCTGACGCCAATTCCGTTCCGAATGAGTGGCGCGACTATTTCGACAAGCTGGCGCAAGCGCCGGGCGCTGCCGAACGCGATGTGCCGCACATGCCGATCCAGGAATCCTTCATTCAGCTGGCCAAGAAGCCGGCCGCCGGCCAGCGCGCCAGCAGCGGGGCTGAATGGGACACCATGCAAAAGCAGGTGGGGGTGCTGAAATTGATTTCCGCCTACCGCGTGCTGGGCAGCCGCCAGGCCAACCTGGACCCGCTCAAGCGCATGGATCAGGAACTGGTGCGCGAACTGGATCCGGCTACCCATGGACTGACCGGGGCCGACATGGCTGTGCAATTCAACGCCGGCTCGCTGGTGGGCCCGCAGAAGATGCCGCTGTCCGACATTCTGGCGCGTTTGAAGCAGACCTACTGCGGCAATATCGGCGTCGAGTACATGCACATCACCAAGTCGGATGAAAAGCATTGGGTGCAAAAGCGCTTCGAGGGCGACCTGTCCACGCCGCATTACGACGCGGCCAAGAAGCAGCGCATCCTGAAGCAGATCACCGCCGCCGAGACGCTGGAACGCTATCTGCACACCAAATACGTCGGCCAGAAGCGCTTCTCGCTGGAAGGCGGCGAGTCGGCTATCGCCGCGCTGGACCATCTTATCCAGAACGCCACCGGCCAGGGCGTGCAGGAACTGATCATCGGCATGGCTCACCGCGGCCGTTTGAACGTGCTGGTCAACACCCTGGGCAAGCTGCCGCGCGACCTGTTCGCCGAGTTCGAAGGCAAGGCCGCCCAGCAAATGGCTTCCGGCGACGTGAAGTACCACATGGGCTTCTCGTCGGACATCCCGACCGCCGACGGCCCGATGCATGTGTCGCTGGCCTTCAACCCTTCTCATCTGGAGATCGTCAACCCGGTGGTGGAGGGCTCGGTGCGCGCGCGTCAAGAGCGCCGCAAGGACACGGAACGCAAGACCGCGGTACCGGTATTGATTCACGGCGACTCCGCCTTTGGCGGTCTGGGCGTCAACCAGGGCACTTTCAACCTGTCGCAGACCCGCGGCTACGGCACTGGCGGCACCATCCATATCGTGATCAACAACCAGGTGGGCTTCACCACCTCGGACACCCGCGATATCCGTTCGACGATGTACTGCACCGACGTGGCCAAGATGATCGAAGCGCCGATCTTCCACGTCAACGGCGATGATCCGGAAGCTGTCTGCTATGTGATGCAGGCCGCGCTGGACTACCGGATGACCTTCAAGAAGGACGTGGTCATCGATCTGGTGTGCTATCGCAAGCTGGGCCACAACGAGGGCGACGATCCCTTCCTGACCCAGCCGATGATGTACAAGAAAATCGCCAAGCATCAGGGCGTGCGCGCGATGTACGCCGAGCGTCTGGTGCAGGAAGGCGTGCTGAAGGCGGAAGAAGCCGACGCGCAAATCCAGGCCTACCGCGACGCGCTGGACAAGGGCGAGCACGTAGAGCAGACCGCGCTGACCAACTACAAGCGCGAGCACGCGCTGGACTTCAGCCAGTACCTCGGCACCCACTGGGCGCACCCGACCGACACCTCCTTGCCGCAGGCCGACATCCAGCGCCTGACCGACAAGTTCACCTCGCTGCCGGAGGGCTTCAAGCTGCACCCGACGGTGCAGAAGGTGCTGGCCGCGCGCAAGGCGATGGCCGCCGGCGAGCAGAACGCGGACTGGGGCATGGCAGAGACCTTGGCTTACGCCAGCCTGGTGACCAACGGTTTCGGCGTGCGCCTGTCCGGTGAAGACTCCGGCCGTGGCACTTTCTCCCACCGCCATTCGGTGTTGCACGACCAGAACCGTGAGAGCTGGGACCAGGGCAGCTATGTGCCGCTGCGCAATATGTCCGACAACCAGGCTGATTTTCTGGTGATCGACTCCATCCTGAACGAAGAAGCGGTGCTGGCCTATGAATACGGTTATGCCTGTTCCGCTCCGGATCAGTTGGTGATTTGGGAGGCTCAGTTCGGCGACTTCGCCAACGGCGCCCAGGTGGCCATCGACCAGTTCATTTCCTCCGGCGAGACCAAGTGGGGCCGTCTGTGCGGCCTGACCACCATCCTGCCGCATGGCTACGACGGCCAGGGCCCGGAGCACTCGTCCGCGCGCCTGGAGCGTTGGCTGCAACTGTGCGCCGAGCACAATATGCAAGTGGTGATGCCGTCCGAAGCTTCGCAGATGTTCCACATGCTGCGTCGTCAGGTGCTGCGTCCGTACCGCAAGCCGCTGGTGATCTTCCTGTCCAAGCGCCTGCTGCGCTTCAAGGATTCGATGAGCCCGATCGAAGCGTTCACCAGCGGAAGTTTCCGCCCGGTGATCGGCGACTCGGTGGTGCAGGACGCCAAGAAGGTCAAGCGCGTGTTGCTGTGCGCCGGCCAGGTGTATTACGACCTTGCCGCCGCCCGCAAGGAGCGCGGCCTGGACGACGATATCGCCATCGTCCGCATCGAGCAGCTCTACCCGTTCCCGACCGAGCAGGTGGCCGCTGAGCTGGCGCGCTTCCCGCAGGCTCGCGAAGTGATGTGGGTGCAGGAAGAGCCGCGCAACCAAGGCGCGTGGTACCAGATCCGTCACCGCCTGGAAGGCCTGCTGGGGGCCAAGCAGTCCTTGTCGTTCGCCGGCCGTCCGTCGTCCGCTTCCCCGGCCGTAGGCTATATGAGCAAACACGTCGCCCAACTCAAGGCTTTCGTTGAAGAAGCCATGTCGGTCGCCAAATAACCACTGAATGAGTTCGAGGCAGCCGGAGGGCTGCCTCTACATGGAGAAGAACATGCTGATTGAAGTCACCGTCCCGCAACTGCCCGAGTCCGTATCCGAAGCCACGCTGATGAGCTGGCACAAGAAGGTTGGCCAAGCCGTCAGCCGCGACGAGAACCTGATCGATCTGGAAACCGACAAAGTGGTGCTGGAACTGCCGGCGCCCCAGGCAGGCGTGATCGTTGAAATCATCGTGGAAGACGGCGCCACCGTGGTGTCCGGCCAACTGATCGCCAAGATCGACACCGCCGCCAAGGCCGGCGACGTGGCTCCGGCGGCAGCGGCCGCTCCGGCCCCGGCAGCTGCTCCGGCTCCCGCCGCCGCCCCGGCAGGCGCCGCCGCCATGCCGTCCGCCGCCAAACTGGCCGCGGAAACCGGCGTCGACCTGTCCAAGGTGGCCGGTTCCGGCCGCGACGGCCGCGTGCTGAAGGAAGACGTGCAGGCCGCTAAGCAAGCCGCCCCGGCACAGGCCGGTCCGGTGCTGGCTCCGGCCGCAGCCGGCGCCGCGCTGTCCGCCACCCCGGCCGCGGTCAATGTCGCCGCCATCCTGTCCGACCGTCCGGAACAGAGCGTGCCGATGTCTCGCCTGCGTCAGCGCGTGGCCGAGCGCCTGATCCTGTCGCAGCAGACCAACGCCATTCTCACCACCTTCAATGAAGTGAACATGAAGCCGGTGATGGACCTGCGGGCCAAGTACAAGGATCGCTTCGAGAAGGAACACGGCATCAAGCTGGGTTTCATGGGTTTCTTCGTCAAGGCCGTGGTCGCCGCGCTGAAGAAATACCCGATCGTCAACGCCTCGGTGGACGGCAATAACATCATCTATCACGGCTACTTCGACATCGGCGTGGCCGTGGGCAGCCCGCGCGGCCTGGTGGTGCCGGTGATCCGCAATGCCGACCAACTGAGCCTGGCAGACATCGAGAAGCAGATCGCCGACTTCGGCAAGCGCGCCCAGGAAGGCAAGCTGACCGTGGAAGAACTGACCGGCGGCACCTACACCATCTCCAACGGCGGCACCTTCGGTTCGATGATGTCCACCCCCATCATCAACCCGCCGCAGTCCGCGATTCTGGGCATGCACGCCACCAAGGAGCGCGCCGTGGTTGAGAACGGTCAAGTGGTGGTGCGTCCGATGATGTATCTTGCCCAATCCTACGACCACCGCATCATCGACGGCCGCGAAGCCGTGCTGAGCCTGGTGGCGATCAAGGACGCGATTGAAGATCCGGCCCGCCTGATCCTCGACTTGTAATCACCCGCGGCCGGGGGCGCGCTCCCGGCCTGTCTTGCGATGAATGGAGCTTGAATGCAGTTGCCCGACTGGTTTTACGGAATTGCCGCCATCCTGGCCGGCGTGGCCATAGGCTGGCTGACCTGGAAAAAACGCCAAAACGGTGTGCGCGAAGACCTGTACAGCTTGATCGGCAAAAGCATTCTCTGTCTGTTCATGATCGCATTCGGCATTCTGCTGCTGAAGGTCGGCAAGTAGACCCGGCAGCCGGCGGGCCGCGCGCCCGCCACCGACAAAGGAAAACAAGATGAGCCAATCGTTTGATGTAGTGGTGATCGGCGGCGGCCCCGGCGGTTACGTAGCCGCCATCCGCGCCGCCCAGCTGGGTTTCAACACCGCCTGCGTGGATGCGTTCAAAAACCCGGAAGGCAAGGCGTCGCTGGGCGGCACCTGCCTGAACGTCGGTTGCATTCCGTCCAAGGCGCTGCTGCAGTCGTCGGAAAACTTCCACGCGGTGCAGCATGATTTCGCCAAGCACGGCATCAGCGTCTCCGGCGCCAAGATGGACGTGGCGCAGATGATTTCGCGCAAGACCGACATCATCACCAAGAACGCCGCGGGCATCAGCTTCCTGTTCAAGAAGAACAAGGTCGCCAACATCCACGGCCTGGCCAGCTTCAAGGGCCGTCAAGGCGAGAAGTGGGTGATCGAGGTCAGCGACGGCGGCAAGGTGGTGGACACCCTGGAAGCCGGCCATGTGATCGTGGCCACTGGTTCCAGCCCGCGCGCGCTGCCGGGCCTGGCCACCGACAACAAGCTGGTGTTGGACAACGAGGGCGCGCTGGCGCTGACGGATGTGCCCAAGCGCCTGGGCGTGATCGGCGCCGGTGTGATCGGCCTGGAAATGGGCTCCGTCTGGAAGCGTTTGGGCGCCGAAGTGACCATCCTGGAAGCGATGCCGACCTTCCTCGCCGCGGCCGACCAGCAGATCGCCAAGGAAGCCTTCAAGACCCTGACCAAGGACACCGGCCTGGACATCAAGCTGGGCGTCAAGATCGGCGAAGTGAAGGCCGGCAAGAAGAGCGTCACCGTCAATTACGAACTGAACGGCGAAGCGGTCAAGGCCGAGTTCGACAAGCTGATCGTGTCCATCGGCCGCGTGCCCAACACCCAGGGCCTGGGCGCCGATGCGGTGGGCCTGCAACTGGACGAGCGCGGCTTTGTGGCGGTGGACGATCATTGCCACACCAATCTGCCCAATGTATGGGCGATCGGCGACGTGGTGCGCGGCCCGATGCTGGCGCACAAGGCGTCGGAAGAGGGCGTGGCCGTGGCCGAGCGTATCGCCGGCCAGAAGCCGCACGTGGATTTCGGCGTGATTCCGTGGGTGATCTACACTTCTCCGGAGATCGCCTGGGTCGGCAAGACCGAGGAGCAGTTGAAGGCCGAGGGCGTAGAGTACAAGAAGGGCACTTCCGGTTTCGGCGCCAACGGCCGCGCGCTGGGTCTGGGCCAGGCGCAAGGCACGGTCAAGATCCTGGCCTGCGCCAAGACCGACCGCATCCTGGGCCTGCACATGATAGGCCCGATGGTGTCCGAGTTGGTCAGCGAAGGCGTGGTGTCGATGGAGTTCAAGGCCGCCAGCGAAGACCTGGCGCGCATTGTCCACGCCCACCCGTCCTTGTCGGAAGTGATACACGAAGCCGCTCTGGCCGCCGACAAGCGCGCTTTGCACGGCTAAGCGTTCGCCGGGTCGTGTACAATCGCGCACGGCTCGGCAAAACGGCTCCCTTGGGGGCCGGTTGACGGAGTATGCGGCGACGCCGGTCAGCCTGGGGGGTGACGGCGCGCGCCAGATACATTAAAGGTTTACAAGCGACTCAAAGAAATAGGGGCGTCGGTTTCAGCCCGCCATCCATTTCTCCGAAAGGAAACCATAGATGAACCTGCACGAATACCAAGCGAAAGAGCTGCTGGCCAAATACGGCCTGCCGGTGCAACAGGGCATTCTGGCCGCTACGCCGGAAGAAGCCGCTGCCGCTTACGATAAACTGGGCGGTAAATTCGCCGTCGTCAAGGCTCAGGTGCATGCCGGCGGCCGCGGCAAGGCCGGTGGCGTGAAAGTGGTGAAAAGCCGCGAAGAAGCCGCCGAAGTGGCCAAAGGCCTGATCGGCAAGAACCTGGTGACCTACCAGACCGACGCCGCCGGCCAGCCTGTGAACAGCGTGCTGGTGTGCGAAGACATGTACCCGGTGCAGCGTGAACTCTACCTGGGCGCCGTGGTTGACCGCGGCAGCCAGCGCGTGGTGTTCATGGTGTCCACCGAAGGCGGCGTGGAAATCGAGAAAGTAGCCGAGGAAACCCCGGAAAAGATCATCAAGATCGAGATCGATCCCTTGGTGGGCATGCAGCCGTTCCAGGCTCGCGACGCCGCTTTCGCGCTGGAACTGAAGGGCGAGCAAGTTGCCGCCTTCACCAAGCTGATGCTGGGCGCCTACAAGGCCTTCGTCGAAAACGACTTCGCCCTGTTCGAAGTGAACCCGCTGGCACTGCGTGAAAACGGCCAGCTGGCCTGCGTGGACGGCAAGATCAACCTGGACTCCAACGCGCTGTACCGCCACCCGGAACTGCTGGCGCAACGCGACAAGAGCCAGGAAAACGAACGCGAAGTGAAAGCTTCCGAGTTTGACCTGAACTACGTGGCGCTGGAAGGCAATATCGGCTGCATGGTGAACGGCGCCGGCCTGGCGATGGCCACCATGGACATCATCAAGCTGAAGGGCGGCCAACCGGCCAACTTCCTGGACGTGGGCGGCGGCGCCACCAAAGAGCGCGTGATCGAAGCCTTCAAGCTGATCCTGGCCGATACCTCGGTGCAGGGCGTGCTGATCAACATCTTCGGCGGCATCGTGCGTTGCGACATGATCGCCGAAGCCATCATCGCCGCGGTGAAGGAAGTGAACGTGACCGTGCCGGTCGTGGTGCGTCTGGAAGGCAATAACGCCGAGCTGGGCGCCAAGATCCTGGACGACTCCGGTCTGAAACTGACTTCCGCCCAGGGTCTGAACGACGCTGCCGAGAAGATCGTCGCCGCCGTCAAGGCCGCTGCCTGAGACCCGCACTGAGCTGAGGAATACAAAATGAGCGTATTGGTAAACAAAGACACCAAAGTGCTGGTGCAAGGCTTCACCGGCAAGAACGGCACTTTCCACGCCGAGCAGGCGTTGAAAGTGGGCACCAAGGTCGTAGGCGGCGTAACCCCGGGCAAAGGCGGTTCCGAGCACCTGGGCCTGCCGGTGTTCAACACCATGAAGGACGCCGTGCGTCAGACCCAGGCAGACGCCTCGGTGATCTACGTGCCCGCGGCCTTCGCTAAGGATTCCATCCTGGAAGCCATCGACAGCGGCGTGAAGCTGATCGTCTGCATCACCGAAGGCGTGCCCACCCTGGACATGCTGTACGTGAAGAAAGCCGTGGACGAAGCCGGCATCCGCCTGATCGGCCCGAACTGCCCCGGCATCATCACCCCGGGCGAGTGCAAGATCGGCATCATGCCGTGGCACATTCACAACCCGGGCCGCATCGGCATCGTGTCCCGTTCCGGCACTCTGACCTATGAAGCCGTGGCGCAAACCACCGCGCTGGGTCTGGGCCAGTCCACCTGCATCGGCATCGGCGGCGACCCGATCCCGGGCACCAGCCACATCGACGCGCTGAAACTGTTCCAGGATGATCCGGACACCGACGCCATCGTGATGATCGGCGAAATCGGCGGTTCCGCCGAGGAAGAGGCGGCCGAGTTCGCAAAGTCCTACGTGACCAAGCCGGTGGTCGGCTACATCGCGGGCGTGACGGCTCCCAAGGGCAAGCGCATGGGCCATGCGGGCGCCATCATCTCCGGCGGCAAGGGCACGGCGGAAGAGAAGTTCAAGGCCTTCGAGAAGGCCGGCATCGCCTACACCCGCAGCCCGGCGGAAATCGGCAAAACCATGTTTGAGCTGCTGAAAAGCAAGGGCATGATCTAAGAAGCTGTTCACGATCTGCCGCGCTCGCTCTAGCTCGCGAGATCGTGGATGGATTCTAAGGCCGCATGCAAAACACCCCTGGCTCGCCAGGGGTGTTTTTTTTATGCGTCGCCGTTCAGGCGTAGCGCGCGCAGACGCGGTCGAACGGCGGCCGGTAGCGCGGATCGACGTAAGGCGTCAGCAGATAGAGCAGGCTGCGACAGCCGTCTTTTACCATGCGCTCCAGCTCGCTGGGCGTGGCGGAGTGCTTGAGCGTGGTTACCCAGCCAGTCTGCACCATCTGAAAGTGCTGGACCAGATGAGCCAGTTGCTTGTCGTCGCCCAGCAGCACACCCTGTTCGCGCAGGCGGGCGAACAATTGGGCCAGCTTGCCGGCCAACTGGCCGCGGGACAACTGTTGGTGATTTTCCGCCAGCTCCGGGTGCAGGTAGTACAGGCTGGGCATGCTCTTGGGCAGGAAGCGGAAGCTCCAGATGTGCCGCAGCGTTTTTTCCATCGCCCCCACCATCGCCTCGATCGAGTTGCTGTGCCGGAGCGCGGCCGACAGCTGCTCCGCCATGCCTTTGACGTAGCGCTGGTATAGCTCGCTGATGATCTCTTCCTTATTGCGGAAGTGATAGTACAACTTGCCGGTGCTGATATTCATCCGCTCGGCGATATGATTGGTGGTGATGACGCGCTCGCCCTCCTGATTGAACAGCTGCAGGCTGGCGTCAATGATGTTTTGAAAGGTTTGCGACCGTTCGCCGCTTTTACTCATCTTGGCCCCTTTCTGTCTAAATAACCGGGCGCCGCCCATTGCCGTGGCCGCGTCCAGGCGCAAGTATCGCTCAAATTGGGGTGAAATTGTCGTGGTTAGGGCAAATTGTCGACATTTTGTGACGCAAGCGTCGGCAAGATAAGGTTTGCAGGCGTTACGAGTATTTGAAACGCATGATTGAGGTGGTAGTTTGATTTAAAACATGCGCAAATATTTAAAGACATTGTTATTTTTAACAATGCATGACATCTCGTATGACGGATAATAACGCTTTTATCAGCAACGGCTTATCATGCGCTCCATCCGTCACAAGCTCACGCTGCTGACAGCGGTGTCCATTCTGGTCGCCACGCTCAGCATCACCATCACCGCCTGCCTGAATATCCGCTCCCACGCTTATCAAGAAGCGGAGCGGGAGATCAACCAGGTCGCCCAGCTACAGGGCGGCTTCGTGTCCGAATGGCTGTCGGTTCGCAAGAATCTGATCAGCGCCAGCCTCAGCCACGCCGACGACGCGCAGGTCAGCTACTATCTGCAGCAGTTGGCCAAGGGTGGCGGCTTCAACGTGATTTACGCCGGCAACGGCGCGACCGGCGACATGAAATACTCGGTGCCGGGACGTCCCAAGCCCAGCGCCGACTACCAGCCGGCGCAACGTCCGTGGTTCCAGCAGTCCAAGGCTCAGGACGGCCTGATCGTCACCGATCCGTACAAGGACTCCGAACCGGAAACCAAGGACAAACTGGTGATCACCATCGCCGACAAGGTCAAGGGCCAGGACATCGTGGTGGGCGGCGATATTCTGATCGACAAGCTGGTCAAGTCGGTGCTGGACATCAAGCTGGCCGGCAAAGGCCATGCCTTTCTGCTGACCAAACAGGGCAAGATCATCGCCTACCCCAAGCCAGGCAATGAGCTCAAGCCCATCGGCAGCGTGATTCCGGCGCTGGACGACGCCGCTTTCGCCAGCCTGCTGCAAAGCGATCAAGCCAAGAGCGTGGACATCGACGGCGGCGCTTATATGGTGGCCTTGCGGCCTATCGCCGGCTCCGACTGGGTGATGGGCGTTGCCGCGGACGAGGAGGTGATTTCCTCCCAGGTCAACGGCATCATCTGGCTGATCGCCGGCGCCGTCGCCATCGTGCTGGCGGTGATGCTGACCTTCAGCTCCGCCTATCTGGGCCGCCTGCTCAAGGGCCTGTTCCAGGTGCGCGACGCGATGCGCGAAATCTCCCAGGGCGAAGGCGATCTGACCCGCCGCATCGAAGTGGCCGGCGAGGACGAGGTGGCGCAGACCGCGCAGGCCTTCAACCAGTTCGTGCAACGCCTGAACGGCATGTTCCGCGAATTGCGCGACGAGGCCGGACAACTGACCCAAGGCGTGATCGAAGTCAGCGGCGCGGTGAAACGCCTGGCCGATGATTCCCACGTGCTGGCGGACATTTCCAGCTCCAACGCGGCGGCGATCGAAGAAGTGACGGTGAGCATCTCCCACATCGCCGACGCCACCCGCGAAACCGACAGCTTGGCGCGCAATACCGGCGAACATTCGCGCGAGAGCGCCAACGATATGCAGCGCATCAGCAGCGAGATGTCGCGCACCAGCGAATCTGTGGGCGAACTATCCAGCCTGCTGGCCTCGCTGGAACAGCGCTCGCAGGAGATCTCCAAGATCACCAATGTAATCCGCGACATTGCCGACCAGACCAATCTGTTGGCCTTGAACGCGGCGATCGAGGCGGCGCGCGCCGGCGAGCAGGGCCGCGGCTTTGCTGTGGTGGCCGACGAAGTGCGCAAGCTGGCCGAGCGCACGGGTCAGGCTACGGTGGAGATCAGTCAGATGGTGGAAAACATCTTGGGCGAAACCGGCAAGGCGGTGCAGAACATGAATACCACTGTCGGCGCGGTGGACGCCAGCGTTGATCTGACCGGCCAGGCGCGCGCGCGGCTGACCGCGATTGGCGACGCGATGCAGCAAGTGATAGACAAGATCGGCGATGTGGCCCTGTCCACCAGCGAGCAGCACAACGCCACCACGGCGATGGCGCAGAGCACCGAGTCGATCAACAACCAGATCATCGACTCCGACGCCGCGCTGCAATCGGCAATGCAGACGCTGAGCGCCTTGAACGATCTGGCGCGGGGGATGCAAAGCACCTTCAACCGTTTCCGTCTGTAAACCCGCGCAAGGAAACTCTTGCGCGGCCCCATGGTCAGTCACACTGCGCCGGCTCCGTTCAGGGGCCGGCGTTTTGTTATGCTATGGATAGTGAAACGGGGATTGAAGGATTTCGGATGAAAAGACTGATGATGGTGTCGGCGTTGCTGCTGACCGCCTGCGGCACCTTTCCGACGCAGGAAGGCTATGCGCAGAAGGCGTACTACTGGCAGGGCCGCGACGTGAATCAATTGCTGGCGGAGTGGGGCGCGCCGCAGAAAACGCTGAAGATGCCGAACGGCAACATGCTCTACACCTACAGCAAAGAGTTCACCCAGCGCGAGCCGCTGCGCGAAAACCGCGTGTACGAGCCGGGCGCCAAGGTGACTTACAACGAGAATGGCCAGACCAAGACCATAGAAACGCCGGGACGCTGGGTCAATACCGGCATGATAGGCGGCGGCTCCACCCATTACAGCTGCACCACCAACTTCGTGGTCAATCCCAAGAGCCAGCTGGTGGAAACCGTCAGCTTCGAGGGCAACAACTGCGTGGCGGTGCCGCGGCAGTGAGTGTCGGCCCCGTCGTCGACGGGGCCGCGGGCAGATAGCAGCGGCCCGGAAACGCCGGCAAGACCGCGCAAGGCGACGACGGGGCGTTTACTGGCCGGGCAGCTTCCACTCGCCCTTGCTGCGGAAGGGTACTCGGCCCATGCCGTTCAAGTCTTCCAGCGTGCCATTCAGTTGATATTCCAGCTTGCCGCCGTTGCCGGCCTCCATTGCCTTGCCTATCTGCTTCAGCCAGCCGGCCAGCGAGGTGTGCAATTGCAGCGTGACCACGCCTTCGCCCAGAGCAGGTACGGCGATGGCCTGATTGCTGACTCCAGTGGCCAGCTTCTCTCCCGCCACGTTCAGTTCCAGGGTCATGCCCTTGGCGTTCAAGGCCAGATTGTTGGGGTTGCTGACCCGCAGGCTGACTTCGAAGCTTTGTTCGAACAGCGTGGCCTTGCCAGGTTTGACGTCGGCGATGCTGACTTGTGGTTTCTGGTAGTTCAAGGCCGCGCAGCCGCTTAGCAGCAGGGCGAACAGGGCGACGCTCAGATATCGTTTCATATTCGGTGTTCCTTGGGTTGACCGGCGTTATTCCAAACCGCCCAGCACATCGCGGGTTACCGCCAGCCAGGCGCGCGCCGCATGCGACAAGTATCCGTTCTTTTGCCAGATCAGCGCCAGGTGCCAGACCAGCTTGGGCTCGGCCAGCGGGATCACATCGTAGGCCGAGCGGTCCAGCCGTTCCACGATGGAGCGCGGGAGCAGGGTGACGCCCATGTGGGCCGACACCAGTTCGACGATGAAGTCCCAATGCGCGCTGCGCCCGACCACATGCAGCGGGCGGCCCAGCTCGCGAAAGGCGTCGCTGACCCGGCGAGCCAGCGTGAAGTCCTGCGGGTAGAGCACAAAGGGCTGATTGGCGATCTGCTCCAGCCGCACCACGCTCTGCCCACGCCACTCCGAGCCGGCCGGCGCCACGAGGCATAGCGGATCGCGCACCACGGCGAATTGATCGAAAGCCTGGTTGTCCACCGGCAGCACCGCCACGCCGATTTCCAGTTCGCCGCTGCGCACGCTGCTCTCGATCGCCAGCGCGCCGTCTTCCACCATTTTCAGTTCGATCTGCGGATAGCGTTGGCGGAAGCTGCTGACCACCGGAGCGAAGAAGGCCACGCCCACCATGGGGGGCAGGCCGACCACCAGCTCGCCGCGTTTGAGCGCAGACAGGTCGGACAGCTCGGTTTTCAACTGGTTCATCGCCGACAGCACATCCAGGCCGCGCTCATAAGTGGCGCGGCCGGCGTCGGTGAGTCGGAAGCTGCGGCCCTCGCGCAGGATCAACGGGCAGCCCAATTCCTCCTCTAGCTGGCGCACCATCTTGCTGATGGTGGGCTGAGTCACATAGAGGGCTTCGGCCGCCTTGGTGAAGCTTTGGCGTTTGACCACCTCGATGAAATAGCGCAGCGCGCGGATGTCCATATGTGCTTGTCCGGATCATGCATTCCAGATTGGAATGCGTGAAATAATTTTAATTCATTTTTTGAATGCATGGCGGCGCTCTATACTCGAACCACTCCCTGTGTTGTGTAGTGGCTCAATCATGGCAAATCCGAATCTTTCCGCATTCAAGCAAGTGGCGCTGACCATCGGTCAGGTGGCCTTGCTGAGCGTGGTGTGGATCGCGGCCAGTCAATTGAGCAGCCATTTCCTGCCAGCGGTGCCTGCCGGCGTGCTAGGGATGTTCCTGGTGCTGGCGGCGCTCTGGCTGGGCTGGTTGCCACTGGCCTGGTGCCGCAGCGGCGCCCGCTGGTTGTTGGCTGAAATGTTGTTGTTCTTCATCCCCGCCGTCGTGGCGGTGATCCAGTACCCGGACGTGATCATGGCCGCCGGGCTGCGGATTGTGGCGGTGATCGTGTTGTCCACCTTGTTGGTGATGGCGGCGACCTCCTGGGTGGTGGATAAATGTTATCGCTTGGAAGTGGCCCTGCGCTGGCATGGCCGCCAGAAACAGGTGAAGACGCATGGAGCATGAGATTGCACTGGCCAGTTTGCTGATTACCGTTGTTTTGTACGAACTGGTCAAAAAGTTTTATCTGAAAAAGCGCAGCTGGTGGAGCGCCCCGATTCTGGCGGTGCCGCTGTTGGTGATTGTGCTGGTGGTCTTGGCCAAGGTGCCATACCGGGTGTATTTCGAAGACACCCGTTGGCTGACCTGGATGCTGGGGCCGGCCACGGTGGCTTTCGCGGTGCCGATCTACGAGCATCGGGCGATGATACGCCGGCACTGGTTGTCGCTGAGCTGCGGCGTGCTGGTGGGCATGCCGGTGGCGGTGTTCAGCTCGATCTGGCTGGCGCGACTGCTGGGCTTGTCCGACTTGTTGCAGCGCAGCCTGGCGCCGCGATCGATCAGCACTCCGTTCGCTTTGGCCACGGCCTCCGGCATTGGCGCTTCGCCGGACCTGACGGCGGTGTTCGTGGTGATGACCGGGGTGTGCGGCATGTTGTTGGGCGAAGTGATGCTGGCTTGGATGCCGCTGCGCTCCAGTCTGGCGCGCGGAGCCTTGTTCGGCGCCGCCGCCCACGCGGCCGGCACCGCCAAGGCCAGCGAACTGGGCGCGGAAGAAGGCGTGGTGGCCAGCCTGACCATGATGCTGGGCGGTTTGGCGACGGTGTTCGCCGCGCCGCTGATAGGTTTGTTGTTGTAGTTTGTGTGTGTACTTGTTGTGACCGCATTCCCGTGGGGTGGCGTGCGGTGGTTTCTCCTCATCTCCCCAAACGAGCGTTGTTAGGGCCGACCCAGTGGGTTGGCCCATTTTTTTTGCCCATCAGCCGCCTGGGGCGTGAAAAAACCCGGCCGGAGCCGGGCTTGGATGCCTGCCGTGGGTTCAACCCATTTGCTGCGGCGTGATCATGATCTCCACGCGGCGGTTTTTGGCTTTGCCGCTTTCGCTGGCGTTGCTGGCCACCGGTTGGGTCGCGCCGTAGCCCATGGTGCGCACCCGCACCGAGTTGACGCCCTGACCCTGCAGGTATTCGGTCACCGACTGAGCGCGTTTCTCCGACAGCGTCTGGTTGTAGGCGGCGGCGCCGGTGCTGTCGGTGTGGCCGGCCACGGTGATCGAGGTGTCGGGGAATTGCACCAGCACGCCGGCGATATCGCCCAGCGGCTTTTGCACCCTGGCGTTCAACTGATAGCTGTTGGTGGGGAAGGTGATGTTGTCGGGCAGGGAGAGTTTGAGCTGGTCGCCAATGCGCTCGACCGCGATCTGGCTGTTCTTCAGCTTCTCGCGCAGTTGTTTTTCCTGGTAATCCATATAGCCGCCGATGCCGGCGCCGATCGCGCCGCAGGCCAGCGCCGAATTGCGGGCGCCTTTGCCGCCATGAGTCAGCGCGCCCACCAGGCCGCAGGCCGCCGCGCCGCCCAGGCCGTAGAGCGCGGTCTTGCTGATTTCGGTCTGGCCGGTTTGAGGGTTGGTGGTGCAGGCGGACAGGGCCAGCGCGACTAGAGTCGCGGCGGCGGTGGCGGGCTTGAACAAACGGGTCATTGCTTCTCCACGGAATGGGGGTGAGGGTGCGGATCCTGGCCGAAGGGCGTGTGACAGACGCAAGGTTCGCCTTCGGACGCTTCCACCAGGGTTTGCAGGATGCCGCATTCTGCCACGGTGTGATGGTCGTGGCAGCGGTCGCGCAGCGCCAGCAGCTGTTGTTCCAGCAGACGCAAGCTCTCCACTTGCTGATGGACCTTGCTCACCTGGCGGTCTATCAGCTGGTTGATGTCGTCGCAGGCCAGCGAGGAGTCGGCCTTGAACGCGGCTAGTTGGCGGATGTCGGCCAGCGACATGCCCAAGGAACGGCAGTGCAGGATGAAATTCAGTTCGCCCAATTGCTCGGCGTTGTAGCGGCGATAGCCGGAGGCGCTGCGCAGCGGCGCGGACAGCAGGCCTTCACGCTCGTAATAACGTATGGTTTCCACTTCGCAGCCGGTCTGGCGCGCCAGTTCTCCAATCAGCATCTCAGTTCTCCCGCAAAACGCCCGACGATGGGGCGATGGCGACGATTTCCCGCCGGATGATGGGATTTTAGCAAAAAAGCTTGACCCTGTAGCGACTATAGGGTTTGCAATGAGGCTATATTAATCCGACCAAGGGAGGCAACCATGTTCCAACCAGCGCAAAAACAGCGACGCGGGCTTGCGCCGCATGTCGGCCATGCTTCTTGCCGGGGAGGAGAGGGCAAGCCGGATCCGCGCCAGGCGGACGATTGCTGCGGCCACAAATTAGAGGCGGCGATGCCGGCGCGTGAGCGTGATCATGACCACGATCATGGTCACACGCACGACCACGGACACGATCATGCCGGCAAGTCCTGCTCAGGCCATGATCACGGCGCGGAAGCGCCGCGCGCGGTGGCGCTGGGCGAGGGCGGCCGGCAGCAAGCGCGCTTGCATATCCAGGCGATGGACTGCCCGACCGAGGCCAAGCTGATTGAAAAGGCTTTGGGCGGCATGGTCGGGGTGGCCGCGCTGGAGTTCAACTTTATCGAGCGGGTGTTGTTGGTGCGTCACGACCTGCCCAATCTGGACGGCGTTAAACAAGCCATCGCCAAGGTGGGCATGAAGGCGGTGGAGCTGAGCGACGCCTCGGCGCCGGTGGAGCAGCCCAAGGCTTCGCGCCGGGGCAACTGGCTGCTGGCCTTGTCCGGCCTGGCTGCGGCGGGTTCGGAAGGCGTGGCCTGGCTCAGCGGAGCGGACCAGGGCTGGGGCAGCGCGGCGTTGGCTTTGGCCTCCATCTTGCTGGGCGGCATTCCCACGCTGAAAAAGGGCTGGATCGCGCTGTCCACCCGCACGCTCAATATCCATTTCCTGATGTCGGTGGCGGTGATAGGCGCGATGCTGATTGGCCAATGGCCGGAGGCGGCGATGGTGTTGTTCCTGTTCGCCATCGCCGAGCGGCTGGAGGCGATGTCGCTGGCGCGCGCCGGCGAAGCGGTCAAAGCCTTGATGTCGCTGGCGCCGGAAACCGCCTGGGTACAGAGCGGCGGCGAATGGGTGGAGCGCCCGGCCGCCGACGTGGCGCCGGGCAGCCGAGTGCGGGTGCGTCCGGGCGAGCGAGTGCCGCTGGACGGCCGCATCGAACAAGGCCACAGCGCGTTCAACGAAGCGCCTATCACCGGCGAGAGCCTGCCCGTGGACAAGTCTCCGGGCGAGGCGGTCTTCGCCGGCAGCATCAACGGCAGCGGCGTGGTGGAAGTGCTGATCACGGCGGGGGCCAACGGCAGCGTGCTGGCGCGCATCATCGACACTGTGCGCAATGCTCAGGCCAGCAAGGCGCCGACGCAGCGTTTTATCGACCGCTTCGCCGAGGTTTACACCCCGGTGGTGTTGGCGGCCGCGCTGGTGTTTGCCGTGTCTACCCCTATGCTGGGGTGGCTGAGCTGGAACGAGGCGGTCTACAACGCGCTGGTGATGCTGGTGATCGCCTGCCCGTGCGCGCTGGTGATCGCCACGCCTGTGACCGTGGTCAGCGCCTTGGCCTCCGCCGCCAAGCACGGCCTGCTGATCAAGGGCGGCGCGCCGCTGGAAATGGCGGCCAGGATAGATGCGGTGTGTTTCGACAAGACCGGCACCCTGACCGAGGGTGAACCGCAAGTGACGGGCGTGGTGACGCTGGCCGAGGTGGATCAGGATCAGTTGTTGCGTTGGGCAGCGGCCCTGGACGCGCACTCTACTCATCCGCTGGCCAAGGCGGTGCTGGCGGCGGCGAACGCGCGAGGCCTATCCTGGCCGGAGGCGGAACAGGTCAGCGAGCAGGCCGGGCGCGGCGTCAGCGGCTTGGCGGACGGCCGGAAGCTGGCTTTGGGCAGCAGCCGGCTGGCTCGGGAGCAGGGCGCTTTGAGCGAGGCCTTGCTGGCCGAGCTGTCGCGCTTGGAGTTGGCGGGACAGGGCGCCTTGGTGTTGCTGGAGGGCGAGCGGGCGCTAGGCGTGATCGCGGTGGCGGACCGGATTCGTCCGGAAGCGCCGGCGGCTCTGCGTCAATTGGCCAAGTTGGGCGTGGCGACGGTGATGTTGAGCGGCGACAACCAGCAGGTGGCGCAGGCGGTGGCGGCGCAGACCGGCATCGTAGAAGCCCACGGCGGTTTGTTGCCGGAAGACAAGCTGGAGCGCATTGTCCGTTTGCAAGCCTCCGGCAAGATGGTGGCGATGGTGGGCGACGGCGTCAACGACGCGCCGGCGCTGGCCCGGGCCGACCTGGGCATCGCCATGGGGGCGGCCGGTTCCGACAGCGCGCTGGAAACCGCCGGCGTGGCCTTGATGGATGACAAGCTGGCCAAGCTGGCTGATTTGCTCAGCCACGCCCGGCGCACTTCGCGGGTGCTGAAAGCGAACATCGCGGTGGCCTTGTTGACCAAGCTGGTGTTCTTCGTATTGGCGATGCTGGGTATGGCCAGCTTGTGGATGGCGGTGTTCGCCGATGTGGGCACCAGCCTGGTGGTGATCGCCAACGGTCTGCGGCTGGCGCGCGGCGTGCGCAAGGCGGAGTGAGGGAGATGGCGTGGGATGTCGCCTGAATCTGGCACGTGTTTACGATCTGGCGAGCTAGGGCGAGACAAGGGCTTGCCACTGAAGAAGCGGAATGTACATGCGGTATATGAGCATTTTGAAGCGGGTTTCGACGCCCTTGCCTGACGATCCCGCCGCAGCGTAGCGGAGCGTAAACAGGCTCTCAGGCGTAGGTATCGATGTTGGACCCCAGCCCCGGGCCTTGTTGCTCGGGGCTGTTGATTTTCTGCCGCGCTTGAAGCGGGCTCAAGCCCTGCTTGCCGGCTTGCTGCTGCATCAGTTCAATGCGCGCCTGCTGTTCCATCTGCGCGGCGGCGGCAGCCACCGCGCGGTCCTGGCCGGAGGGGTCGGCCGGCGCCAGCGCGGCGCGCTGCACGGTCTGGGCATTGCTTATGGTTTCTTGCGGGGTGCTGCCCCGCGCCAGGCGGATGCCGACTTCGCCGCCTATCGCATATTGCTTGCCGTCCGGGCCTTGCTGATAGCTATAGGTGGCGCCGCCGCCGGCCAGCGCGCCGCCGGCCGCCAGATGCGCTTGTTCGTGCTGGCGCACATCGCTGTCGCGGGCCTTCAGCGCTTCCACTTGTTTTTGCTGCTGCTCGTCCAGCGGCTTGCCGTCGATGCCGCGCGCGGCGTTGGGTTTGGCTTGATCCGGTTGATCTGGAGCGGCATCGGCGTTGCCGGCGCGGTTTCCGGATGCGGCTGTCCCCACCGGCGCCGCGGCGCTTGCCAGGCTTTGCTGGCAAGCCGGGCACTGGCAGTTGGGGCCGTGGCTGGTCTGTAATGCGTAGCCGCCATAACCGCCGTAGCTGGATATTCCGGAAAGGCTCATGAATTCACGGTTTTAGCTTGATATTTCTCAGTTTAGCCGCTATAGGCCGGCTTTGCCCAAATCAAAAGTCTTACCAAGCAGCATGGGCAAAAACTGTTTAAAACGGAGGGATGGGGGCACAATAGGCGGTTTCGGATTTTTTGGGAGCGAAACATGGCGCAGCAAGTGGAGCAGGCGAGTCAGCGCGAGCTGGTGATGTCGGTGTTGATGACGCCGGACATGGCCAATTTTTCCGGCAATGTCCACGGCGGAGTGTTGTTGAAGCTGCTGGACCAAGTGGCTTACGCCTGCGCCAGCCGTTACGCCGGCTGTTACGTGGTGACGCTGTCCGTGGATCAGGTGCTGTTCAAGCAGGCCATTCACGTTGGCGAACTGGTGACCTTTCTCGCCAGCGTCAATCATGTGGGGCGCACCTCGATGGAGGTGGGCATCAAGGTGGTGGCGGAAGACATTCAGAAGCGCACGGTGCGCCACACCAATAGCTGCTACTTCACCATGGTGGCGTTTGAGAACGGCAAAGCGGTGCCGGTGCCGCCGCTGTCGTTGGAAACGGCGGAGCAGCAGCACCGTTTCCGCGATGCGGAAATTCGCAAGAAGATGCGGATGGAAACCGAGCAGCGCATGCGCCAAGCCTCTAGCCAGGACGGTGCCGATGCCTGAGGCGGCGTTCACCCTATTGCATAGCGATCCGCGTTTCTATCTGTTGGACAAGGCGCCCGGCGTCAGCTTTCACCGCGACGGCGAGGAGGCTGGTCTGATGGAGGCTTTGCGCGCCGGCCTGGGCGACGAGGCTTTGTGGCCGGTGCACCGCTTGGACCGCATCACTTCCGGCTTGATCCTAGTGGCGCGTTCGGCAGAGACGGCGGCGCGGCTGGGCGAAGCCTTCGCCGGGAGAGAGATCGAGAAATATTATCTGGCGCTGTCCGACCGCAAGCCGAGCAAGAAACAGGGCAAGGTGGCGGGGGACATGGGCAAGGGGCGCGGAGGCGCCTGGCGTTTGCTGAACAGTCAGGAAAACCCGGCGGTGACGCAGTTCTTCAGCTATTCGTTGCAGCCGGGCCTGCGCTTATTCCTGTTGCGGCCGCGCAGCGGCAAGACCCATCAGTTGAGAGTGGCTTTGAAATCGCAATCCGCGCCTATCCTGGGCGATCTGCTCTACGGCGGCGCGCCGGCGGACAGGGGCTATCTACACGCCTACGCCTTGCGCTTCGAACTGGAGGGAGAGCAGTTCAGCTTTGTCTGTCGGCCGAGCCAGGGGGAGGCCTTCCTGTCCGATGTCTGTAGTGCGATGTTGCAAGGCTTGGGCGCCCCCTGGGATTTGAACTGGCCGGCAGTGTGAGGGCCGGCCGCGGCCCGCTCAGGCCGCCAGAGGAGTGGTGGGAGCGGCCTTGTCGAAACGGGCCAATTCCACGCCGTACTGGCCGCAGAGATCGGCGAAGGCCTGGCTGGCGAGGAAGCGGAATTCCTTGTCCCGCGTCGCGGCAATCGGGTCGTCTTTATCCATGGCCAAGTGGCCGGGATGGCACATGATCAGGCCCCGGTCCGGGCTGCGAGCCAGCCACTGCTGCATCAGCCCGGCGAAGTCCGCTTGCGGCGTCAGCGAGTACATGCCGCCAAACCAAGGCGTGGTGCTGAAGCCCTGCTCGCGAGCGCCGTCGTCGAAACCGGTGCTGACGCTGCGCAGCACCAGCGCCTTGAGCCGGTTGTCGCCGGGGTGGCCCAGACGATCCGGCGCGCGCAGATAGGGCAGCGCCTGGCCCTGCCAGCGCTGGACAATGGCTTCGAACAAGGCGTCGCGGACCACCGGCAGCGCATGCACATGCTGGTGGCCATCGATGAAGTCCGGCAGTCGGCCGTAATGTTGGCAGAACAGATCGATTTGCATGGCGGCGGCATCGCGCAGCGTCGGGCGCGACAGCTGGCGCAACTGGCTTTTCATCAGCCAGTGCGATAAGGGGCGGGCCTGATCGCCAAAGGGATGGCTCAGATTGAAATGCAGGCCGATGTCGGCTTTGCCGTCGAAGGCTTTGAGATCGGAGGCGTGGCTGGCCCAGCTGGGCGCCTGGCTCATCACGCTGGTGGCGGACAGGCGGCCGGCGGCCAGCAGCTCCAGAATGCCGGCGCTGATGGCGTCGGACTGTGCGAAGTCGTCGGCGCAGAGTGTCAGTCGTTTTGTCATGGGGGTGTGACCGGGGCAAGCGGATAAAGTTTTATATCCGTTTGTGCT
The DNA here is from genome assembly GCF_023507765.1 of Chromobacterium sp. IRSSSOUMB001. Classification (NCBI taxonomy): domain Bacteria; kingdom Pseudomonadati; phylum Pseudomonadota; class Betaproteobacteria; order Neisseriales; family Chromobacteriaceae; genus Chromobacterium; species Chromobacterium sp. IRSSSOUMB001. Next base: position 298,672 of record NZ_JALCYU010000002.1, on the reverse strand, counting down.
GGAAATTAAGGGTTTATGTGTGGTTTTTGTATCGGCTGCGCGCCGCGGAAGGCCCACAACTTGCTGAGCGCGAAGGTCAGCGCCGCCACGGCGATCAGCACCAGCAAAAGCGCGGCGCGATAATTCAGCGGCGTGAAGCGCAGCAGCAGGCCGTACATCGCCTCGTTGACGATGAAGCTCAGGCAGGCAACGCCGAAGAAGCGCGGCAAGGCCTGGCGATGGGGGATATGCCGAGCCTGGAAGGTCTGCTGCCGGTGACCCCAGTAGCTGACCTGGAAAGCGAGCAGAAAGCCCAGCACATTGGCTAGCAGCGGCGCCATGCCGAGCGGCACCAGCACCCAAGCCACCATGGCGAAGTGCACCATCATGGCGGAAACGCCGACCACGCCGAACCAGAACAATTCGCGGCTCATTCGGCGGGGTTCCCCGCATCCCTCGCTCCCGGGCCGCTGATGCGGCTGACCAGATAGGTGGGGCGCTGTTTGACCTCGTCGAAAATGCGGCCGATATACTCGCCGAGGATGCCGATGGACAGCAGTTGCACCCCTCCGAGAAAGCTGATGGCCACCGCCAGCGTTGGCCAGCCGCTGACCGGATTGCCGAACAGCAGGGTATGGGTCAGCTCCCAGGCCGCGTAAGCGATGGAGCACAGCGAAATCAGGCAGCCGATCACGGTCCAGATGCGCAGCGGCATATTGGAGAAGGCGGTAAGGCCGGTGATGCCCAAATCCAGCAGCCGGCGGTAGTTAAAGCTGCTTTGGCCGGCGCGGCGCTCCCGGGTCTGGGTCGGCATCGGACGTTGGGTGAAGCCCACCCAGTGATACAAACCCTTCATGAAGCGGTTGCGCTCCGGCATCTGGCGCAAGGCTTCCACCACGCAGCGGTCCAGCACGCGGAAGTCCTGGGTGTCGGCGGGCATCTTATGGCGGCTGCCGCTGTTGGCCAGGCGGTAAAAGGCATGGGTGAACAGGCGCTTGGCCAGCGACTCGTCTTCGCGGCTGCTGCGCACGCTGTAGACCATGTCGTAGCCTTTGCGCCATTCCTCCAGAAACACCGGCACCATCTCCGGCGGGTGCTGGAAGTCGCTGTCGATCAGCACGGCTACGTCGCCTTGTACATGGTCGACGCCGGCGGTGAGCGCGATCTCCTTGCCGAAGTTGCGGGACAGCTGGATTAGCGTCACCGGCAGTTCCGCGGCGTGGGTCAGCACCTGCTCCACGGTGTCGTCGCGGCTGCCGTCGTCCACCACCACCAGTTCGTGGCGGTAGCCGGCGTCGTTCAGCAACTGATGCAGGGTCTGCAGCATCGGCACGATGTTGGCGGATTCGTTGTAGGCGGGCACCACGCAGCTGACCAGCGGATCGGCCGGACGTTCTTTGGCGCGCAGGCCAAGCAGATAAGGAGGGACGAAGGCGTTGCTCATATTAATTGGCCTCGGTCGGGGCCGCCGGCGCGGTATCGGCCAGCAGCAACATGGTGTCGCTCATGATGTTGAAGCGGGCGCGCTCGGTGAAACGAGCGCGAACGTCGGCGGGCAGCCGTTCGAGACCGTTGACGTCGCAGACGATGAAGCTGCCGGCCTTGCCGGCCAGCCAAGCGCGCAGTTGCTGAGGATCCTGCGTGGTGCGCGCGCGGCCGTGGGAGTAGAACTCCGCGGAAAATTCACGGCGGCCACTCCAATAAATCAGGGCGCTGTCCGCGCTCGGCTGTTGTGCCAGCCAGCCCGCGACCACCTGTTTTTGAGTGCGCAGGTAGCGGTTGCCGTCGTAGTGGTTGAAGGCCAGGAGCGTCAGCATCAACAGTGCGCCGATCGCGGCTATCCCGGGCAGCGCGCTGCGCTTCGCGTCGCCGCCGCGCGCGCGGTGCCACAGCTCGGCGAATAGCAGCGCGCAGCCGGGCAGCATGGGCAGCGAGTAGGGGAAGATAATGTTGCCGGACAGGCTGAAGAACAGCAGCGTCATCAGCGTCCACAAGGCCAGATAGAGCAACCAGCCGTCGTCGTCTCGGCGAAGGCGAGGCAGCTTGGCGCCGTGGCGCGCCAGCCAGGCCAGCATGGCGACGGACCAGGGGAAAATGGCCCCCAGCGTGTACAGCCAGATCATCCCGCGCGGGGTGGCGTGGGCGAAGCCGTATTTGTCGCCCTTCCAGCCGGAGTCCAGGAAGCGGCTGACATGCTCGCCCATGATGAAGTAATCCAGGAAGCCAGGCGTGCGCAGCTCCGCCAGCGCATACCAAGGCGCGGCGATGGCGAACATCAGCAGAGTGCCGCGGATCCATGGCAGCTTGCGCCACAGCGCCAGCCACTGATTGCGCAGCAATACCCAGAAGAAGATGGGCATGCCCACCAGCACTACCGCCAGCGGCCCTTTGGCCAGCAAGCCCAGCCCCAGGCCGGCGAAGAACACATAGCCCCAGCCACGGCTGCCCCGTGCAATAGCGTGCCAGAAGGCGGCCTGGCTCAGCGTTACACAGAACAACAGCGCCGGATCTGTCATCACCGTGCCGGCGGCGCCGAGGAAGAGCAGGCTGCTGGCCAGGATCAGCGCGGCGGCCATGGCGGCTTCGCGGCCGCTGCGGCGCAGCATCAGGTGAGCGCAGAGTCCCAGGGTGGCGATGGCCAGCAGCAGCGAAGGCAGCCGCGCCGCGGCTTCATTGACGCCGAACAGCGCCATGCCGGCGGCGGACAACCAGCTGGAAAGCGGCGGCTTGGCCCAGAAGGGGATGCCGTAATCGTGCCACAGTGTTACCCAGTTGCCGGTTTCCAGCATCTTGCGGGCGATTTCGCCGTAGCGCGCCTCGGTGGTGTCGGTCAGCGGAATCGTCCACAGGCCGATGAGGCGGAATAGCAGCAACAGCAGCAAGACGGCGATGCCGCATTGCTGCCAGCGGGGAAGGGTCGATAGTTTCATTCGGGATGCGGTGCCGTCGGCGCGCGCGGGCGCGGCGGCGAGTATGAGTCAGGAGCCGGAAGCTCCGTATGATAAAGCCTTTTCCCGCTCCTGTGTGGATGGCGGAATAAGCGAAAAGCCGGCGGAGGCCGGCTTTGGGATCTTGCTGGCGGCCCCGGCTTGCGGGGCCGCGCGGCGCTTATTGCAGGCCGTGCATCATTTTCTTCAGTTTGTACGACAGTGCGAACAGCACTAGCGAGCTGACGCCGGCCATGGCCACGAACAGCATGAAGAAATCATGCAGATTGTTGATGGCATAGCCGAGGAAGTGCGGCACCGGCTTGCTCGGGTCCGGATACAGTTCCGACAGGGTGCCGGCGAACTTGTTGGCCGCGGCGTTGGACAGGAACCAGATGCCCATCATCAGGCCGGTGAAGCGGGCTGGGGAGAGTTTCACCACCAGCGAGAGGCCGATGGGGGACAGGCACAACTCGCCGAAGGTGTGCAGCACGTACAGGCTGACCAGCCACAGCATGCTGACCTTAACGCCCGGCTCCAAGCCTTCGACGCCGAAGGCGATCACCAAGTAGCCCAGCGCAAGGAAGAACAGACCCAGCGCCATTTTAACCGGCGAGTTCGGCTCGCGGTTGTTCTGGCCCAGCTTGGTCCAGATGAGGGCGAAGATGGGCGCGAAAATCACGACCGAGATCGGGTTGATCGACTGGAAGTAGGAGGCCGGCACGGTGAAGCCGAGCACATTGCGATTGGTCTGTTCTTCGGCGAAGAAGGTCAGCGAGGCGCCTGCCTGCTCAAAGGCGGACCAGAAGAAGATCACGAAGGCGGACACAAGCAGGATCACCGCCAGGCGCTCCTTCTCCACGCGGGTGAGCGGGGCGTGTACGACTTTCTCGCCGCTGTCGTGGTGACGCTTGGGCGCCATGCCGATGGGCTTGCCTTGCGGGGTCACCAGATATTTATTCTTGAACAGCGAGAAGATCACCAGGCTCAGCAGCATGCCGAAACCGGCGGCCATGAAGCCCCACTTGAAGTCGGCCGGGTGGCCGGTATCGCCCAGGGTGCCGCACACCAAGGGCGCGATCAGCGAGCCCGCGTTGATGCCCATGTAGAAGATGGTGAAGGCGGAGTCGACGCGTTTGTCGCCCTCAGGATAGAGCTGGCCCACCATTGAGGAAATATTCGGCTTGAACAGGCCGTTGCCGGCGATCAGCATGCCCAGGCCGCCGTACAGCAGCCAGGCGGCGCTTTGCACATTGCTGTCGTGCAAAGAGCCGGAGAAGAACAGCATGAACTGGCCGATGGCCATCAATACGCCGCCCACCAAGATGGAACGGCGGTTGCCCCAGTAGCGGTCGGCGATATAGCCGCCTATCAGCGGAGTCAGATAGACCAGGCCGGTATAGGTGCCGTAGATGTCGGCGGCGTGAGCCTTGTCGAACATCAGGGCCTTGATCATGAACAGCACGAAAATGGCGCGCATGCCGTAATAGCTGAAGCGCTCCCACATTTCGGTCACAAAAAGCAGGTAGAGCCCTTTGGGATGCGAAGTGGTCGACATAGATTATTTCCTTGTGTGACTTGAGTGACACCACTTGAACGAGCAAGGTCGAGTGAGGTGTTGTTGTATTTTTTAATTGCCTTGGATTTTGTAGGCAATTTTTGATAATAACTAGGAAATGTTTGTATGTGAAAATTTTTTAATCTTTACTGCCATACAATCGTAATTAATAGAGTAAATGCGTCACTAACTGTCTCCATTTGTCATATTTATTTGTAAGCAAAATGACATGGATGCAGTGCGGCTTCGTATTTGGGCTATTGTCGAAAATCCCGTCGGGAGAAGGGTTTATGCGTGTTTGTGGCTGGATGGGGGCCTGCGGAACGGTTTGCGTCTCTACGCGGCGATGCTGAGGCAAAACAGCAACACTCAATCGGCGTTGCGGCGGGGGCGGGGAAAGAAAAAGCCCTGCGGGAAGCAGGGCCTGGAGGAGGGGCGGCTTAGTTGCCGCCGACGGTGTCCAGCCTCAGTTGCGGATGTTCGTCGGCGCCGGCGCGCAGCACCTCGGTCTGGCGGCTACTGTTGTAGCGTAGTTCGCCGTTCACAAAGATCTGGCCTTCCACCACATAGCGACCATCGGGCTTGATCGCCTGCTTGTCGTAACACAGGGAGAAGTCCGCCGGAATGCTGCGTGGTTTTTCCAGGATCTGCTCCGCCAGCAGTTGGGGCGGCGCGTCTTGGCGGCTTTGATCCAATAGGCGCACTTTGACGAGCACGTCCTTGGCCTGGGACAGCGTGGCGCTCTGTTGAGGCGCGATATTGCCGGTCAGATAGGCTGGCACGAAACCGCCGGCGTGGGCTGCGCTCAAGGCCAGGCCCAGAGCCAATGCGCATAGGGAGCGGGTCAGTCGCTTCATCATCAGTCCGCCGGCTCCAGGTTTTGGTGGCCGAGGGAAACGGTCTGGCCTTCGGCCGGCTTCCATTCGCCCTGCAGCCGCCATTGCTTGGCCTGGTCTTCCAGCAGGATGTACCAATGATTGGCCTTGACCGGCACCGCCGGCAGCACGGCCTGGTAGAGGTTGGGACCAGCCTGGCGCATTTCCACCTGTTGGTCGAAGTCGTCCTGCGCCGGGTGAACCATGCGCATGGTGATGACGGCGGGCAGCGGCACCTTGCTGGTGGTGATCAGCCGCAGCGTGCGCTGGTCCGTGCCCACCATCAGCTGTGCGCTCAAGCCCATATTGAAGGCTTGCTTGTCGCGGCGCAGTTCCATATTGATGGCCTTGCCCTTCTTGTAGTAGTCGTCGGTGACCAGGCCGTCGTCGGTGCGGATCGCGGTGGCGAGGAACATCACGCCGACGATGACGGACACCAGCGGCAGGCCGAACAGAATCCAGGGCCAGGGTTCGCGGTACCAAGGGCGCGGAGCGGGGGCGGTATGCTGCATGTATTACTCTCCGATGAAGCTGGACTTCTCTTCCACTTGCAGGGAAGGGTGGTTGATGGACTGGATCAGGAAGCGGATTTCATGGCTGCCTTTGGTCGCGTACTGCGGATCGGCCTGCACGTGGACGGTGACGTCGGTGTTGCCGGTGGCTGCAACGGCGATATCGCCGCGGTCGGCCTGCACTTTCAGGCCGGGCAAGCCCGATGCTGTGATCCTGAAATGCTGATTCTGTTCCGTAGTATTGATAATTTTAATGATGTAGGTGTTTTCCAGCCAGCCGGCATCGGTTTCACGCACCAGCGAGGCGCGGTCGCGGATCACGTCCACTTTGAACGGCTTGCGCATCCACATGGAGCCGATGGCGGTGGCGATGACGATGGCGAGTACCAGCGTATACAGAATCACGCGAGGACGTTTGAGCCGGGAGGCGATGGCCTTCTCAGGGTATTTGCCTTCCAGCGCATTTTCCGTTGTGTAGCGAATCAGGCCGCGCGGATAGGCCATTTTGTCCATCACTTCGTCGCAAGCGTCGATGCAGGCGGCGCAGCCGATGCACTCGTATTGCAGGCCGTTGCGGATGTCGATGCCCACCGGACAGACTTGAACGCAGATGCTGCAGTTGATGCAGGCGCCCAGGCCTTGCTCCTTGGGGTCGCTGCCTTTCTTGCGCGCCCCGCGCGGCTCGCCTCGTTTCTCGTCGTAGGAAATAATCAGGGTGTCGGCGTCGAACATCACGCTCTGGAAGCGCGCGTACGGGCACATGTATTTGCAGACCTGTTCGCGCATGAAGCCGGCCAGCAGATAGGTGAAGCCGGCGTAGAAGAACATCCAGAAGGTTTCCCACGGACCGTAGTCGAAGCGGGGCGCGGCGGCGACCAGGTCACGGATCGGCGTGAAGTAACCCACCAGCGTGAAGCCGGTCCACAGTGAAAACAGAATCATCAAGCCGTGCTTGGTGAACTTGAGGCGGAATTTGCGCAAGCTCATCGGCGCCTTGTCCAGCTTGATGCGCTTGCCGCGGTCGCCCTCCACCCATTGTTCTATCCACAGCATGATTTCGGTGTAAACCGTCTGCGGACAGGAGTAGCCGCACCAGAGCCGGCCGGCGATGGTGGTCCAAGTGAACAGGCCGAAGGCGCAGCACATCAGCAGCGCGGCCAGATAGACGAAGTCCTGCGGCCAGATGGTGAGACCGAACAGATAGAACTTGCGCTCGATCAGATCGAAATGCAGCGCCTGGCGTCCGTTCCAGTTCAGCCAGGGCAAGCCCAGGAAAACCAACTGGGTGCCGACGACGAAGAGCACGCGCAGATTGTTGAACAGGCCTTTGACGGCACGCGGATAAATCTTGGTTTGCGACTCGTACAGAGAAACGGTCTCGGTGGCCTCGGGCTGCGAGCCGGCTTGGCGCGGCGGTTCTACCTTGATCGGGATTTCCTTGAGCGAATCGGACATGGGCGTTTCCTTCTCTGCGGATTTGGCCAAGGCCATGGGGATATGGGCTTGGCGAAATGCGCGGCTGCATCGGAGCGGAGATGTTATATGAAATCATATAACATCCTCGCGAAAGAATACTGCCCGCATGAGCGGGCAGTAGATCAGTACCGGTTTATTGCGGCGCTTTGGGGTTGTTGGACAAGCCCCAGACGTAAGCGGTCAACAGATGCACCTTGCCTTCACCCAGGAAGTCTTTCCAGGCCGGCATCTGGTTGTTGCGGCCGTTGGTGATGGTTTCGATGATGGTTTTCTCGCTGCCGCCGTACAACCAGTTGTTGTCGGTCAGGTTGGGGGCGCCCAGTTGCGGGTTGCCCTTGCCGTCCGCGCCGTGGCAGGCGATACAGACCGTGGCGAAGGTTTCCTTGCCGCGCACCGCGCGCTCCGCGTCATGCTTGCGCTTGGATAGGGATAGCACGTAGTTGGCCACGTCCTTGACCTTTTCCTCGCCGAACGCCGCGCCCCAGGCCGGCATCTGGCCGTGACGGCCTTCGGAGATGGTGGTGTGGATGGTCTTGATATCGCCGCCCCACAGCCACTTATTGTCGGTCAGGTTGGGGAAGCCCTTGGCGCCGCGGGCGTCGGAACCGTGGCACTGCACGCAGTAGGTCTGGAACAGGCGCTTGCCCATTTCCTGAGCTTTGGGGTCGGCGGCCACGGCCTTGACGTCCTGTTTCAGGAATTGGTCGTACAGCGGCTGATACTTGGCTTCCGCCTGCGCGCGTTCCTTCTTGTACTGGTCTACCGAGGTCCAGCCGAACACGCCTTTCCAGGTGCCCAGGCCAGGGTACAGGATCAGATAGACCACGGCGAAGGCCAGGGTCACGTAGAACATCAACATCCACCAGCGCGGCAGCGGGTGGTTGTACTCGGAAAGGTCGCCGTCCCACACGTGGCCGGTGATCTCAACCTGTTCGCCCTTTTGCACCTTGATCTTGGATTGTGAAAACACCAGATAGGTCAGCCAAACGAGGCCGCCCAGCACGATCGCGGTGATCCAGATGTTCCAGAATTCGCTCACGAAATCACTCATTTTTTTGCTCCGTTGGAAGCTTGGTCTTGTTCCGCTTCCTGCACCTTGTCGTCGTCGAGGAAGGGCAAGTTGGCCGCATCCTCATACCGGTTCTTGGAGCGCTTGCTGTAGGCGATGCCCAGCACCACGATGAAGAATGCAAAGCACACTACCGTGAACAGCGAGCGCCCGATGGTTACCCAGTCCATGGCTTAACGAACGTTCTTCAAGGCAAGGCCCAGGCCTTGCAGGTAAGCGACCAGCACGTCCATTTCCGACTTGCCTTCCACCTGGGCTTTGGCCTCGGCGATGTCTTTGTCGGTATAGGGAACGCCCACCAGGCGCAGCGCCTTCATCTTGGTCGGCACGATGTCGGCGTCGGCCAGATTCTTGGCCAGCCACGGGAAGGCCGGCATATTGGACTCGGGAACCACGTCGCGCGGGTTGATCAGGTGCACGCGATGCCATTCGTCGGAGTAGCGGGCGCCCACGCGGGCCAGGTCCGGGCCCGTGCGCTTGGAGCCCCACAGGAAGGGGTGGTCGTAGACCGACTCGCCGGCCACGGAGTAATGACCGTAGCGTTCGGTTTCAGCGCGGAACGGACGTATCATCTGCGTGTGGCAGGTGTGGCACCCTTCGCGGATGTAGATGTCGCGGCCAGCCAGTTGCACGGCGGTGTAGGGCTTGACGCCGGCCACCGGCTGAGTGGTCGATTTCTGGAAGGCCAGCGGCAGGATTTCCACCAGGCCGGCCACGCTGACGACCAGCAGGGTGAACACGATCAGATAGCCGACGTGTTCTTCGATCAGTTTTTGTATCTTATCCATGATGTTTCCTTGCGCCTCAATGAGCGTGGGCGGTGATGGCCGGGATCTTGGCGTCTACGGCACGGCCCGCGGTTACGGTGCGGAAGGTGTTGTAGGCCATCAGGAACATGCCGAGCAGGTACAGGAAGCCGCCGAGCAGACGCACGAAGTGGTACGGATAGGTGGCTTTGACCGCCTCAACGAAAGCGTAGGTCAGGGTTCCGTCCGGGTTCAGCGCGCGCCACATCAGGCCCTGGGTCACGCCGGAGATCCACAATGCGGCGATGTACAGCACCACGCCGACGGTGGCGAGCCAGAAATGGGCTTCAACCAGCTTCAGGCTGAACATGGATTCGCGGCCGAACAGGCGGGGAATCAGGTAGTACATGGAACCGATGGTGATGAAGCCCACCCAGCCCAGCGCGCCGGAGTGCACGTGGCCGATGGTCCAGTCGGTGTAGTGAGACAAGGCGTTGACGGTCTTGATCGACATCATCGGGCCTTCGAAGGTGGACATGCCGTAGAAGGACAGCGATACCACCAGGAATTTCAGCACTGGGTCGGTGCGCAGCTTATGCCAAGCGCCCGACAGGGTCATGATGCCGTTGATCATGCCGCCCCAGCTCGGGGCCAGCAGCACCAGGGAGAACACCATGCCTACGGATTGGGTCCAGTCCGGCAGGCTGGTGTAGTGCAGGTGGTGAGGGCCGGCCCACATATAGGTGAAGATCAGCGCCCAGAAGTGCACTACGGACAGGCGGTAGGAGTAAACCGGACGGCCAGCCTGTTTCGGGATGAAGTAGTACATCATGCCCAGGAAGGCTGCGGTCAGGAAGAAGCCCACGGCGTTATGGCCGTACCACCATTGCACCATGGCGTCCACGGCGCCGGAGTAGGCGGAGTAGGATTTCCACAGCGACACCGGCACGAAGGCGGAGTTGACGATGTGCAGCAGGGCCACGGCCAGGATGAAGGCGCCGTAGAACCAGTTGGCCACGTAGATGTGTTTGACCTTGCGGATGGCGATGGTGCCAAAGAAAACAATGGCGTAAACAACCCAGATCACCGCGATCAGGAGCTTGATCGGCCATTCCAGCTCGGCGTACTCCTTGCTGGTGGTCAGGCCCAGCGGCAAGGTGATGGCGGCCAGCACGATCACCAGTTGCCAGCCCCAGAAGGTGAAGGCGGCGAGCTTGTCGGAGATCAGCCGGACGTTACAGGTACGCTGCACTACGTAGTAGGAAGTGGCGAACAAACCGCAGCCGCCGAAGGCGAAGATGACCGCATTGGTGTGCAGCGGGCGCAGGCGGCCGAAGTGGAACCATGGGCCGAAGTTCAAATCGGGCCAGACCAGTTGGGCCGCAATGATGACGCCCACCAACATGCCGACAATGCCCCACACGACGGTCATGATGGCAAATTGGCGCACCACCTTATAGTTATAAGTGGATTGCGTTTCCATTTAGGGTTTTCTCCAAGGTTGCTAACTCAGAACGTGACATATCTAATCGACGGCTTGAAGTCCGGGCGACTGTCCCAATCTGTACTGATGTGACTGTATCCAGACGAAGCCGTAGGGAAAACGACTTTTATTAAAATCAAGCGCTTGACCCAGATCGCAGCGGTACTGATGTCTGTATTAGCAGTTCATCCCGTATTGCGACAGCGCAATTTCCCCATTTAGTTAACCCGGCATTCTAAATCAATTACCCATATCGGGCCAGTTTGGACGGCCGGGGATGTCGCTTTCCCATTTGTCTTTATTTATGTCTCAAGCGAGCGTGACAGTTCTTGCAAATACTGTTGCTACTGGCGAGATTGTATTGTCTGGCGGCCCAGCCTTCTTGACCTGGATCAAGATGTCATAAAACGCAGCGTTTACCCGCGGCAAGTGCTAAAATAAGAAGGTTTTGCAACGATTGCAGGCAGATCATGACCGTTTCCGTCCGCTACACCCTATGTCCCCGCGCCCCTGAGGCGCATCTTTTCGAGGTCGTCCTGACCGTTTCCAAACCCGCAAAGAACGGCCAGATTTTCTCCTTGCCGGCTTGGATTCCCGGTAGTTACATGATCCGGGAGTTCTCCAGGCATATTGTGGAAATTCGCGCGGAATCCGCGGGAAAAGCGGTGCAGCTGGTCCAGTTGACAAAAAACAGCTGGCAAGCCGCGCCGGTCAAGGGCGTGCTGGTTCTGCGCTATAAAGTTTATGCGTTTGATCTGTCCGTGCGCGGAGCGTATCTGGACGCGGAGCGCGGCTTCTATAACGGCAGCAGCGTTTTCCTGGCGGTGGACGGCTATGAAAACGAGGCCTGCGCGGTGGAGATCCTGCCGCCGGAAGGCAAGGCCTACGCCGATTGGAAAGTGGCGACCAGTCTGCCGGCGCGCGGCGCGGACAAGAAAACCGGCTTCGGCGGCTATCAGGCGGCTTCCTACGACGAGTTGATCGACCATCCTGTGGAGTTGGGCGCCTTCGAGCGAGTCAGCTTCAAAGCCTGCGGCGTACCGCACGAATTCGTTGTCTCCGGTCGTTTCCGCGCCGACCTCAAGCGCTTGGCGCGCGACACCAAGAAAATTTGCGAATACCAGATCAAATTGTTTGGCGAGCCGGCTCCGTTCGAGCGCTATGTGTTCATGCTTTTCGTCGGCAAAGACATCTACGGCGGTCTGGAGCATCGCGCTTCCACCGCGCTGGTGGCCAACCGCGACGATTTGCCGCAACAGGGCGTTGAGGAGATCGGCGACGGCTATCTGAAACTGTTGGGTCTGATCAGCCACGAATACTTCCACAGTTGGAACGTCAAGCGGATGAAGCCGGCGGCGTTCACGCCCTATGATCTGAACCAGGAAGGCTACACCCGTTTGTTGTGGGCCTTTGAGGGCATCACTTCCTATTACGACGACCTGAGCCTGGTGCGCTGCGGTCTGATCGATGAAAAGCGCTATCTGGGCCTGCTGGCGGAAACCATCAGCGGCGTGGAGCGCGGCGCCGGCCGCCTGAAGCAGACCTTGGAGCAATCCAGTTTCGAAGCCTGGACCAAATATTACCGGCAAGACGAAAACAGCCCCAACAGCATCGTCAGCTATTACACCAAGGGCGCGCTGGCCGCGTTGGCGCTGGACTTGACCATACGCCGCGACAGCCAGGGCCGTCAGTCGCTGGACGATGTGATGCGGGCGCTGTGGCGCAAGTGGCTGGACGACGGCAAGGGTTTGGCCGAGGACGAGTGGGAAAAACAGGCGCAGGCCGTTACCGGCCTGGATCTCAAGGCCTTTTTCGATCGCGCGCTGCGCGGCGTTGAGCCCCTGCCGCTGGCCGAACTGTTGGCGGCCCAGGGCGTGGAGCTGCGCTTCGAGCCGGCGGCCAACGCCGGCGACCGTGGCGGTCTGGCGCTGAGCGGCAAGCCTGCGCCGGCCAGCCTGGGGGTCAAGGCTGTGGCCGAGGCCCAGGGCGTGCGTGTGCTCAATGTCTACGACGGCGGCGCGGCGCAAAGCGCCGGCCTGTCCGGCGGCGACGTGATCGTGGCGATAGACAAGCTCAAAGCGGTGGATCTGGACAAGGCGCTGGCGCGTTATCAGCCGGGCGATAAGCTTAAACTGCATTGGTTCCGCCGCGACGAACTGATCAGCGTGCAAGTGGAGCTGCAAGCCGCGCCTGCCGACGCCTGCCGGTTGCTGTTGCAGGACGACGGCGCCCGGTGGCTGCGCCGCTAACATTCATCGGGACGGTGCCGTTCCCCGGCGCGGTTCCCCTCCAGCCAAGACCGGCGCAGCCGGCATCGAAGGAGACGTAGACATGGCTCAACAGCCGCAAGTCAAGTATCGCAACGATTACGCAGCCCCCGCTTTTCTGATCGACCGGGTCGATCTGAGCTTCGACATCGAAGACGACGCCACCCGCGTGCATGCGCGCCTGGTGGTGACCCGCAACGACAAGGCCGCGCGCCAGGACGATCTGGTGCTGGACGGCAGTGCCGCGCTGGTGGCGGTAACGCTGGACGGAGAGCGCCTGGACGAAAGCGGCTACGCGCTGGCCGACGAACAACTGACCGTGCGCGGCGTGCCCGACAGCTTCATCCTAGAGGTGGAGACCGAGATCGACCCGGCGGCCAACACCAGCCTGATGGGTTTGTACGCGTCCAACGGCAATCTGTTCACCCAATGCGAGCCGGAAGGCTTCCGCAAAATCACCTATTACCTGGACCGTCCCGACGTGATGGCCAAGTTCACCACCACCATCATGGCGGACAAGCACAAATTCCCGGTGCTGCTCTCCAACGGCAACAAGGTGGGCGAGGGCATGGTGGACAAGAAGCGCCACTGGGTGAAGTGGGTGGACCCGTATAAGAAACCGTCTTATCTGTTCGCCTTGGTGGCCGGCAAGCTGACGGCGCTGAAGGACAAGTTCGTTACCATGCGCGGCCGCGAAGTGGCGCTGGAGATCTGGACCGAACCGGCCGATCAGGACAAGACCCAGCACGCGATGGAGTCTTTGAAGCACTCTATGAAGTGGGATGAGCAGCGCTTTGGCCTGGAATACGATCTGGACATCTATATGATCGTCGCCGTCGGCGACTTCAATATGGGGGCGATGGAGAACAAGGGCCTCAACGTCTTCAACACCAAGTACGTGCTGGCGCGCAAGGACACCGCCACCGACGCCGACTTCCAGGGCGTGGAGCGGGTGATCGGCCACGAATACTTCCACAACTGGACCGGCAACCGCGTCACCTGCCGCGACTGGTTCCAGCTGTCGCTGAAAGAAGGCCTGACCGTGTTCCGCGACCAGGAGTTCGGCGCCGACATGAGCAGCCGCGCGGTCAAGCGCATTGAGGATGTCAAGGGCCTGCGCGCTCACCAGTTCCCGGAGGACGCGGGCCCCACCTCGCACCCCATCCGCCCGGACAGCTATATCGAGATGAACAACTTCTACACCATGACGGTGTATGAAAAAGGCGCGGAAGTGGTGCGCATGTATCACACCCTGCTGGGCGAGGCCGGCTTCCGTAAGGGCATGGACCTGTACTTCAAGCGCCACGACGGCCAGGCGGTGACCTGCGACGACTTCCGCGCGGCGATGGCCGACGCCAACGACGTGGACCTGGGCCAGTTCGGCTTGTGGTACAGCCAGGCCGGCACCCCGGTGCTCAGCGTCAGCGGTCGCTACGACAGCGTGGCGCGTAGCTATACGTTGAATGTGCGTCAATCCTGCCCGCCCACGCCGGGGCAAGAACTGAAGCAGCCGTTCCACATCCCGCTGGCTTTGGGCCTGGTGGGCGCCGACGGTGCCGACCTGCCGCTGCAGCTGGAGGGCGAAGCCGAAGCGCAGGGCGGCACCCGTGTGCTGGACGTCAAGGCGGCGGAGCAGAGCTTCACCTTCGTCGGCGTACCGACCGAGCCGGTGCCTTCGCTGCTGCGCGGTTTCTCCGCGCCGGTGAAGCTGGATTTCGATTGGCGCGACGACCAACTGGCTTTCCTGATGGCCAACGACAGCGACAGCTTCAGCCGTTGGGAAGCCGGTCAAACCTTGGCCGAGCGCCTGTTCAAGCAGCTGTTGGCGACGCTGGCCGCCGGCGGCGAGTTGAAGTTGCCGGAGACCTTCGTCGCCGCCTTCCGCGCGGTGCTTAAGGATCATGTCGCCGATCCGGCGTTCAAGGCTCTGATGCTGGCCCTGCCTTCCGAGGCGGAAATTCTGGAGATGGTGGAGGAGGCCGATCCGGCAAGCATCCATCAGGTACGCGATTTCGTGCTGGACGAGTTGGCGCAGGCGCTGCGCGGCGAGTGGCGCGAGGCGTACGAGCTGAGCCAGACCCGCGATTACAAGCCGCAAGACGCGGGTAAGCGCGATCTGAAAAACCGCGCGTTGGCCATGTTGAACCGCCTGGACGACGCCTGGCCGGCGGAAGCCGCCGCCAAGCAGTGCCGGGAGGCGGACAATATGACCGATCAGATGGGCGCGATGCTGGCCTTGCGCGATCGCGACGGCGCCGAACGCGACGATTGCTTCACCGCTTTCGCCTCCCGTTGGCAGGGCGACGCCCTGGTGATGGACAAGTTCTTCATGCTGGTGGCCAGCAGCCAGCTGCCGGGCACGCTGGAGCATGTGCAGGCGGCGATGCAGCATCCTGCCTTCACCTTGAAGAACCCCAATAAGGCGCGCGCGCTGATTGGCACCTTTGGCGCCAATATGGCCTTGTTCCACGCCGCCGACGGCAGCGGCTACCGCTTCCTGGCCGATCAGGTGCTGGCGCTGGACGCGATCAATCCGCAAGTGGCCAGCCGCATCGTCAACGCCTTCCGCCGGCTGAAAAAGCTGGAGCCTGCGCGTCAGGCGCTGATGCGCGAGCAATTGCAGCGTCTGGCCGGGCAGCCGCTGTCCAAGGACGTGTACGAGATCGTGTCCAAGATTTTGGAAGCCTGAGCCGCCTCGCGCTGCTGAAAACAAAGCCCCGGTTTCAAACCGGGGCTTTTTTCATGGCCGACGAGGCGTATTTGCCGCGAGGCTTATTCTATGCGCAGCCGCTGTCCGCCTTGGCTGCCTTGTTTCTTCGGCAGCGTCAGGCTGAGCACGCCGTTTTCGTATTTGGCGCTGGCCGCGTTGCGTTCGATTTCCGCCGGCAGTTGGAAGCTGCGCGATACCGCGCCGTAAAAACGCTCGGTGCGTAGTTGGCGTTCGTCTTTGCGCTCGCTGTCCGTCTGGCGCACCTCCGCCTTAATGGTAACCAGCGGGCCGTCCACTTCCACGTGGATGTCGTCTTTGCTGACGCCGGGAATATCCGCGTGAACGGTGAACTGGGTTTCGGATTCCTTGACGTCGATCTTGATCTGGCTGGGCAGCGGATCGCCGTGCAGCGGTTTGATGAAGAAGCCGGGGGTGAAGTCGCGGAACAGTTCGTCAAACAGGCTAACATTGCCGCGGGAAGGCAGGATGTTCATCTTACTCTCCTTTTTGATCAATGGTTTAGGTGTGTAACGGGCCCTGTTGTCGATATAGGGACGCCGCGCCGATTCTCAAGCCCCCGCGAGGGAGGAATTCGGCGCGATTCACGCCGGCCAGTCCGATGGGACAGGCCGCAGCCACAGGCCGGCGAAATCGGTCCAGCCGTTTTCACTCATTTGCAGGCCGGCCAGTTGCGGGCTGGCCTGATGCCCCTGGCGCTCATGAGACAGCGGCAGCACCCAGCCTTCCGCGCACAGCCAATCTCCGATGGCGGCGTATCCGGCCATGCGCCGCCTGCTGTCCGCTTGGCGCTGAATATCCCGCAACTGCGCGTTCAGCCGCGCCTGCGCCTCCGCGCTCAGGCCGCGCTGCAACGGTTGCCGGGTGCCCAGCCACTCGTGGCAACTATAGTCGCGATCGTCGTGCAGTACCTCGCTGCACAGCATGAGATCGGCCTGCCGCCACCAGTCCTGGTCGTGAAAAAAAGCGAGTCGGCTGAGGGCGTGGATCTCCAACTCAATGGCCAGTCCCGCCAGGCGTTGACGGATGGCGGCGGCCAGCGGCGGGAAGCAGGGCAGGTCGTAATGGAACAGGCGCAGCCGGGTATGGTTGAGCCTAGGCCGGCGCTCGGCTTGCGGCAAGGGGTGGCGCCAGCCTGGCAGCAGGCCTTGCGCTGGCGTTTGCAGAGCGTCGTTGGCCAGGACCAGCGCGGGCTCCGCCAGCCAGCGCATTAGCGGCGCGCGCTCGCTGTCAGGCAGCGCCGGATTCAGCAGCAGATAAGTGCAGGCCGACTGCAGCGTGCCGTTGGCGTCGTCGTTGGCGTAATCCAGGCGCAGGTGGAAGTCTTGGCCGTCGTCGCCGGAGGGAATGAACCACAGTTCGATCTCGTCCAGCAGCGCCCGCTCGCGGTAATGGCCGGCGAAGGCGGCCAGGCTCAGACGCTGCTCGCTGTGACGCAGCGCCCGGAACGGCCCGCTGCCTATCGGGAGGCGGTCGAAGTCGGCATTGCGCCGCAAGGGGACGATGGAACTGTTGGCGGTGGCCAGCCGCTGCGGCCAGAGAAAATCGGCGTCGTCCAAGCTGCAGCTGAAGGACAGCACGTCGTGGACCTCGACCGAGCTTAGATGGCGGTATTGCCGCTGATAGGGGTTGTCCGGTTCGCGCAGGCGCAACAGGCTGGCGGCCACAGCGTCGGCTTGCAAGGGCGCGCCATCGTGGAATTGCAGGCCGGGGCGCAGCCAGAAGCGCCAGCGTCGGGCCTCGGCGTCGCTCTCCCAGTGGTGGGCCAGACCGCCTTGCAGGCTTTGCAAGGCGCGGTCGAAGCGGCATAGCCGGTCGAATATCTGCCGGACCAGATGGGACTCAAGTCGGCCGCTGACGGTGACCGGGTCCAGGCTCAACGGCGCATGCGGTATCGGGATGCGCAGACAGCGGCCTTGCGCGGCGCTGCCCAGGTATTGCGGCAGCGCGCTCAGCAATTGTTCGCGCCGTTGCGGCGGCAATTGGGCGAAGGCCTGCTCCAGTTTGCCGTCGCGCAGCAGGCGCTGCAGACGCTGCCATTCCAGTTGTTCCGGCGGGCAGAGCAGGCTTAGCCGCGATTTGCGGCCGCGTCCCCGGCCAGGCTCCCAGGACAGCCAGCCGCGCGCGCGCATCTTGGCCAGTTGCAAACGGGCGTTGCGCTCGCTGCACTTCCACAGTGCGCACAGTTCGGCCAGCCCCGGCTGCGCGGGCTGCCGGTCGGCGTAGGCCTGATGCAGCGCCTGATATTGTTGTTCCAGCTTCATGTCTGCTTCCCGCTGAGGACTCCGCTAAAAGCGGAAGCGATTTGTTCTGTTTTCATCCATTTTTGCATTCCGCTTTTAGCAGGATACTGGGGGAACTTCCTGTTTGCATAGGCGTTGGCATGATTGACGAAAAAGAAATCCAGGTGCGTTGCTTGCTGGCCAGCTCCTGGTTGTTGACGATGAGCCGGGCGGTGATCGCGCCCTTGCTGGTGCTGACTCTGGGGCGGCAACTGAACTTGAACGGCGAGCAGACCGGTTTGCTGCTGGGCGGAGTCTTGCTGCTGTCCGCCTTGATGGGCTTGTACGGCGGCCATTTGCTGGATCATTGGCCGCGGCGGCCGGTGCTGTTGGGCTCCGTGGCGTTGATCGCGCTGAATTATCTAGTGCTGCCGCTGAGCCAGCAGTTGTGGTGGAGCGCGTTGGCGCTGGCGCTCAGCGAGATCGGCCAGGCGGTGCACAGCATCGCGATCAAGGCCTTGATCAGCGATTTGCTGCCGCCGGAGCGGCGCGGCAAGGCTTTCTCCTTGCGCTACACCCTGGCCAACGTGGGCTGGGCGCTGGGGCCGCTGCTGTGCAGCCTGCTGCTGGCCTGGGGAGGCGACTGGCCGTTCTGGTGCGCGATCGTGTTGGCCGCGGCGGGAGGCCTGGCGACCCCGCGCGGCTCCTGTGCGCCTCGCCGGGAGGCCGGCGCGCCGGCTCCGGGCTTTCTGGCGACGCTGGGCCGTTTGCGGCAAGACCGGGTGCTGGTCTTGTTCACCCTGAGCTGTGCCTTGGCCAACTTGGTGTACGCCCGCTTTTCCAGTTATCTGCCCCTGTATCTGATGCAGTCGCTGCCGGAGGCCGAGGTGTTGCGTTGGATGTCGGCGCTGATCAGCTGCAACGCGGTTGGCGTGGTTTTGCTGCAATATCCGCTGGGCCGGCGGATCAGGGGCTCCGGTTTGATGAAAGCCATCGGCGCCGGCTTCCTCCTGCTGGGGCTGGGGACTTTGGGCTTGGGCTGGGCGCCCGGCGGGCTGCTGGGCATGTGCGCTGCGATGCTGGTGTTCACCGTGGGGGAGATCGTGCTGGTGCCGGCCGAATACCTGTACATAGACGCGATCGCGCCGGAGGACTGCAAAGGCGTCTACTATGGCGCGCAGAATCTGGCCAGCCTGGGCGGGGCGTTGGGGCCGATGTTGGCCGGCTGGATGCTGGCCCGCGCGTCCGGCGGGGTGTTGTTCGCTGTGATGGCGAGCTTGTGCGCGCTGGCCTGGTGGCTGGCGTTGCGCGGCGAGGCCTTGCGACAGGCCCGGGGCATCGGGTGCTGGCAGGCTGCGGCTTTGAAGATCTGAGAACCTGTTCACGATCTGCTGCGCGTCGGCGATACGGCGCTGAAAACCCCTTCGAAATGCTCATGTACGGTGTGTACGTTCCGCTTTCTCCGCCGTTTTCGTCTTGGCTTGCGAGATGGAGTACCGGTTGTGACGCGTGGCGAGCTTTCTCTTTGACGACTTTTTTGTCATGATCAAGCGCTTGTTTGAATCGTCGCGCAGACGACGAAGCAGACGCCGATACGAGGAGAACGCATGGAAAAGCGCCAGCAAGACCACTTTGTCGCGGTGGGCGACGAGCAACTGTATCTGAAACGCATTTATTGCCGGGAGGACGGCCCGCCGGTGTTGCTGCTGCACGGGGTGATGGCCAACGGCCGCACTTTTTACAGCGAGTCCGGTCGAGGGCTGGCCCATTATTTGGCCGAGGCCGGCTGCGATGTATTTGTGGCCGACCTGCGCGGCCGCGGCCGCAGCCAGCCCAAGATCAGCCGCGCTTCGCGCCACGGGCAGACCGAGACCATTTGCGAGGATCTGCCGGCGCTGCATCGCCACATTCGCGAACTCAAGAACGGCGCGCCGGTGCATTGGATGGCGCATTCCTGGGGCGGCGTGCACATGTCCAGCTGCCTGATCCGTTTTCCCGAGCTGGCGGAGCAAGTGGCCAGCCTGGTCTACTTCGGCAGCAAGCGCAGCGTGAGGGTGCGCAATCTGAACAAGCTGGTGGAGGTGGACTTCATGTGGAATATCGCCTCGCGTGTGTTGATACGCCTGTTCGGCTACCTGCCGGCGCGGCGCATCCGGCTGGGGGCGGACGATGAGAGCGACAAGAGTCATCTGCAAAGCAAGCTGTGGGCGCAGCCCAAGCCCTGGGTGGATAGCGACGACGGCTTCGACTACGGCGCCGCCGCCCAAAGCGCGCGCTTGCCGCCAGTCTTGTACTTTGCCGCCGGCAACGATCCCTGTCGCGGCCATCCTGAAGACGTGCGCCGTTTTCGCGATGAATCCGGCCCGCATCTGTCGCGGCTGCGTCTGCTGTCGCGGCGCGCCGGCCACCTGCACGACTACAACCATGTGTCATTATTGACCCATCCTGATGCCATCCGGGACCATTTCCCGCTGGTATTGGCATGGCTGCATGGGCGTTACGAGGAGGTCGTCGAAAATTACTGATAAATCACATTTTCCTGGAGGCGCGGCTGTGGTAGAAATCGCGCCTGGGAGAATGAACCATGACACAAGATTTTGAAGTTTCGCCCTATTTGCTGGGGCCCGTTATCGACAACCTTGCCGAACAGGGCTGGGTCGTGGACCGCAGCCTGTTCACCGTTGAAGAAATCCGCCTGCTGCGCGAGGAGTGCCTGATCAACTGGCAGCAGGGAAAATTCCATGAGGCCGCCGTTGGGCGCGCCGCGCAGCAGAACCGCCGCAGTGAAATCCGTTCGGATTCGGTGCTGTGGCTGGAGCCGGAGCAAGCGGACTCCGCCGCCTCCTTGTATTTCTCCAAGCTGGATGCCGTCCGACAGGCGGTCAACCAGGCGTTTTACATGGGCCTGGAAGACTTGGAGTCCCACTTCGCCGTGTATCCGCAGGGCGCTTTCTATAAAAAACACCTGGACCGCTTTCGCGATGACGACGCGCGCGCGCTGACGGCGGTGCTTTATCTGAACGATGACTGGCCGGCCGAGGCCGGCGGCGAGATGCGCCTGTACCTGGACGAGGAGGGCGAGCGTCATGTCGATGTCCGGCCGGAAGCCGGCACCCTGGCGCTGTTTTTGTCCGACCGCTTCTGGCATGAAGTGTTGCCGGCCGGCCGGCAGCGTTTGTCCATCACCGGTTGGTTTCGCCGCCGCATGGCGACGGCGGCCGGCTGGTAGCCTGGCGGGTCGTGCTAGAATCTTCGCCAAGGATTCCGAATACAAAGGACAGTGAAGATGTCAGGCAATACCATGGGGTTGTTGTTCACGGTGACTTCCTTCGGCGAAAGCCACGGCCCGGCCATTGGCTGCGTGGTGGACGGCTGCCCGCCGGGGCTGGAGATCAACGAAGCCGACATCCAGGCGGAACTGGACCGGCGCAAGCCCGGCACCAGCCGTCACGTCACCCAGCGCCGCGAGCCGGACTCGGTGGAAATCCTGTCCGGCGTGTACGAGGGCAAGACCACCGGCACGCCGATCGCGCTGCTGATCCGCAATACTGATCAGCGCAGCAAGGACTACGGAAATATCGCCGACACCTTCCGTCCCGGTCATGCGGATTATTGCTATTGGCATAAGTACGGCATCCGCGACCCGCGCGGCGGCGGCCGTTCTTCCGCCCGCGAAACGGCGGTGCGGGTGGCCGCCGGCGCCATCGCCAAGAAATGGCTGCATGAACGCTACGGCATCGTTATCCGCGGCCATATGACTCAGATCGGGGAAGTGGCCATTCCCTTCAAAGCTTGGGAGCATGTGTCCGGCAATCCCTTCTTTGCAGCAGACCCCGAGGTGGTGCCGCAGCTGGAGAGCTATATGGACAGCGTGCGCAAGAGTCTGGACTCCATCGGCGCGCGGCTGCGGGTGGTGGCCGAGAACGTGCCGGTGGGCTGGGGCGAGCCGGTGTTCGACCGTCTTGACGCCGACATCGCCCACGCAATGATGAGCATTAACGCGGTCAAGGGCGTGGAAATCGGCGCCGGCTTTGGCTGCGTGACCCAGCGCGGCAGCGAGCACGGCGACGAACTGACGCCACAGGGCTTTGCCAGCAATCACGCCGGCGGCGTGCTTGGCGGGATCTCCACCGGCCAGGACATCGAGGTGTCCATCGCCATTAAGCCGACGTCTTCCATCGCCCAGCCGCGCCGCTCGATAGACAAGCAAGGCCAGCCGCTGACCATGGAAACCCACGGCCGCCACGATCCTTGCGTCGGCATCCGAGCTACCCCCATCGCAGAGGCGATGCTGGCGCTGGTGTTGATCGACCACGCTATGCGTCATCGCGCGCAATGCGGCGATGTTTCGGTAGATACTCCCAGAATTGCCGGCCGAATCGGCTAGACTGTAAACCGTAAGCCGGGACGACGCCGGCATATCCGGTAGGATGGAACATGCTGAAAAATCTGATCAGCGGCCTGACCGGCCGTATGAAGAAATCTTCGGACTCCACGAGCGACGAACAGCCTGTGCCCGCGCCGTTCACCGAGCTGGCTCACGACTCGCCGGCCAGCCGGCAGTTGGAGAACGCGCCGCCGCTGGATTTGCCGCCCACTTTGGGCTTCGTTTCCCATCAGCCGGTGATGGACAGGCTGCAGCGGGTGGTGGCTTACGATTTCTTTGTGCGTCAGGGCAAGCGCAATATCGCAGCCGGCAAGCAGCAGGAGTTTGACAGGCTGATGCTCAGCACCCTGCAGAATATGGACATTTTCCGCTTGCTGGCCTTCCGCCGCGCCTTTGTCCATATCTCCATCGACACCCTGGACGAGCCGATGCTGTCGAATATGCCGGCCAGCAGCGTGATCTTCGTGCTGGAGCCGTCGCAGACCGGTTCGGTGTCCGAGGATATGATCAAGCGGCTGGACGCGCTCAAGCAAAAAGCGATGCGTTTCGCGCTGGAGCCGGCCGCCTATGATCCGGGCTGCTTGCCGGCCCATCTGCAGAACGATCTTTTCAGCCGCATGGACTTCATGATTCTGGATTTCGACGCGCCGTCGGCCAAGGTGTTGGAGCCCATCCTGGATCAATTGCCCAAGCGTTACCCCACTGTGCGCTGGATGGCGCGCAATGTCGGCACCGCGGAGGATCTGGATGTCTGTCTGCGCGGGCCGGGACATAATCGCTTCGCCCTGTTCCACGGGCCTTTCATCGCCACCGTCCGCGCGCTGGAAGGCGGCAAGGTGGATGCCAGCCAGACCCGGGTGCTGCAAATCATGCGCATGTTGCGCGCCAATGCCGCGGCCGCCGAGATCGAAACCCAGTTCAAGCTGGACTCCGTGCTGCTGTTCAAATTGCTGCGTTTCATGAATTCGCCGGTGCACGGCCTGTCGCGCAAGGTGCAGACCATTGAGGAAACCTTGCTGCTGCTGGGCCGGGAAACCTTGTTCAAGTGGCTGTCCATGCTGCTGTTCACCTCGCGCAAGGACGACGGCACCGCGGTGTCGCTGCTGGAAAAATCACTGATCCGCGCCCGCTTGCTGGAGCGCATGGGCAGCTACCGCGGTAACCGTGTGGAGGCCGAGCATCTATTCCTCACCGGCATGTTTTCCATGCTGGACGTTTTGCTGGGCGCGCCTTTCCCCGATGTACTGGACCCACTGGAGCTGGCCTCGCCTGTGCGCGAGGCGGTGGTGGAACAACGCGGCATGTTCGCGCCTTTCCTGTCGATGGCGCTGGCTTGCGAGCAGGGTGACACTGAACAGATCGAGGCGTTGGCCAAGGTGCTGGATTTCGACGTCGATTTGGTCAACCAGTACTATATGGATGCTGCGGTATGGGCGCAGGTAGTGTTGCGCGATAGCGAGGTTCATAACAATGTGGAGGCGGTCTGAGAGGGGGTTAGCTATCGCCTCCGGACCATAAACAAGGCCGCGCCTTTAGGCGCGGCCTTGTTCTATCCGCCGGCTTATTGCTGGCCTTTGTTCTGAGCGGCCGCGTCGTCGGCGCCTGGCGCCGCGCGACGATCTCCCGGAGGTTCGCCATGAGGCGCTCCGCCGGGAGGGGCCCCATGCTGCGGGCCGCCGTCGGCATTGCCGGGAGCATGGCCGCCTTGCGGGCCTCCCTCGTGATTGCCGCCGGAGCCTGGGCCGCCACCTTCATGTCCACCTCCGCCGGAACCGCCCCCGCCACCGTCATGTCCGCCGCCACCGGAACCGCCGCTTCCGCCGTCATGTCCGCCTCCGCCGGAACCGCCCCCGCCGCCGTCATGCCCACCTCCGCCAGAACCGCCGCCTCCGCCTTCATGTCCACCGCCGCCGGAACCTCCTCCTCCGTCATGTCCACTGCCACCTGCCTGGCTGAACAGCGGGCCGTGTGGAAGAGAGAAGGGCAAGGCAGGCGTGGACAGCGAACCTAAGGCGCAAACCAGCGCGGCCAGCAAGGGCAGGCGTTTCATTGGGCAGTCTCCTTGAGCGGTGGCCGGCCAGCCGTGAAAGCGGCGCTGGCGGGGATGAAGTCCGAACGCTTCAGCATAGCCGCTAAACCGCGATGACGCCGTGGCGAGCAAGGAGAAATGCGTGTGGCGTCAGCCGCCCCTCAACCCTAGCGCGTAGCGTATCGCTTCGCGCTTCAGCGGGCCGGCGTGATTAGCCAGGCGCATCCCCAGCTTGCGCGCCAGCCGCAGCGGGGCAATGTCGTTGCCAAAACCATAGCAGAAGCCGTCCATCGCGGTTTGCATGGCCAGATTGGCCGGTTTGCGCGCGCGCTGGTAGCGCTGCAGCGCGTCGACGGCGGCAAAATCCCGGCCTTGGGCCGCGGCTTCAAGGATCACTTCGGCCAGTTTGGCCGCGTCCTGGAAGCCCAGGTTCACGCCTTGGCCGGCCAGCGGGTGGATGGTGTGGGCGGCGTCGCCCACCAGAGCCACGCCGTCCTTGACATAGCGCTGCGCGTGACGGCGGGTCAGCGCAAAGCTGCCCTTGGCCACGATGCGGCGGATATTGCCCAGCTTGCGCGGAAAGGCAGCGTGAAAGGCCGCGGCCAGTTCCGCCTCGTCCAGCGCCAGCAAACGCTGGACTTCCGGAGGGCGGTGATACCAGACCAAGGATCCGTATTGGCCGGTCAGCGGTAAAAAGGCTTGCGGGCCAGTGGGGGTGAAGCGTTGCCAGGTGATGTCCTGTTGTGTTTGTTCCTGCTCGCAGCAGGCCACCAGCGCGTGCATTGGATAATCCCAACTGGTGACGCCGATCCCGGCGGCATCGCGCACCGATGAGCGCGCGCCGTCGGCGGCGACCAGCAAGCGGGCGCTCAACTGACGGCCGTCCTCCAGTTCCACGCGCGAGGCGAAGGGCTGGTAGACGATGCGGCGGATGGCGGCCGGCGCCAGATAGTCGATGTCCGCTTTTCCCAGCAGGGCTTGGGTGGCGGCCAATTGCGCCACTCGGTTTTCCACGATGTGCCCGAGCGCCGCTTCGCCGGCCTCCTCGGCGGTGAACAGCGTGCCGTCGGTTTCCTCGCCTTCCCACACCTGCATGCGCAGATAGGGGGCCGCGCGCATTTCCAGGACCGCGTCCCAGGCGCCGATGCCCGCCAGAAAACGCGCCGAGGCGGGGCTGATCGCCGAAACCCGCAGATCCGGCGGCTGAGTCGCGTCGAACGGGGCGGGCGGCGTCTGCTCCAGCACCGCAATGCTCAGGCCGTGGCCGGACAGCGCGGCGGCAAGCGCCGAGCCCACCATGCCGCCGCCGACGATGAGAATATCGCTGTGTTGCATAAATCCCTTTCCAATCGTTTGCCCGCGCTTTTCCCGAGCGCCGGGTCGCGCGCCAGCATAGCCCATAGGAGGTGCCGCGCGTTTTGGTCTGGATCAAGCCGTTTGCGGTTCCGCCGCCAGCAGCGCGCGCAGCCGCGGCACCACGTGTTGGATGAATACCTCGTTCTTGCGCGGCAACGGGTGCCGGTAAGGGTAGACCAGAAAAGCCGGCCAGCAGTCGTGGCTCCAGCCCGGCAGCACCGGCACCAACTGGCCGGTGGCGAGAAAGCTGTTGGCCACGTAGTGGGGCAGCAGCGCCAGGCCACAGCCGGCCACCGCGCCGGAAACCAGCGGAGAATACTGATTGCAACTGAGCACCGGCCGTACCGGCATGCGCACATAGACGCCGTCTTTTTCCAGCGCCCATTCCACTGTTTCGCTGGGGGCCTTGCTGGAGTCGTACAGCACGCGGTGCAGGCACAAGTCCTCCGGGTGTTCCAGTCTGGGGGCTTGCGCAAGGTAGCCGGGCGAGGCGTAGACGGTTTCGCGCATGAAGCCCAGCGGTTTGGCCACCAGTCCGTCGTCGTAGACATTACGGGTGCGCACGCAAAAATCCAGTCCTTCGGCCACAGGGTCTTGCAGCCGGTTTTCCACTTGCAACTGCATCTCCAGCCCCGGGTACTGATTGGAGAGCTCCGACAAAATGGGCACCAGCAGGAACTGGGCGAAGGCCGAGGCGGAGCTGATCACCAGAGGGCCTTCCACGCAATCCTGAACATTGCCCACGTCGCCGCGCACCCGGTCCAGCATCTCGCGCAATTGGCGCGCGTGTATGGCCAGCCGTTGGCCGGCCTCGGTCAGCGCCACGCGCCGGGTATTGCGCAGCACCAGCACCGTGCCCAGCTCCAGTTCCAGTTGTTTGACCAATTGGCTGACGCGGCTTTTGGCGCAGCCTAACGAGTCGGCCGCCGCGGTGAAGCTGCCGTGGCGGGCCAGCGCGTCGAAGGCCAGCAGAGCATCCGGAGAGGGAGGGTGGTTTGTTTTCATTTCAGAACAGTGTGTGGGTATTTCACGGATTTTATTGTATGGGCATGTAGATTAGCATGCTTTCTTGATCAATAGCAGAACAATTGGAGCGCATCATGGCATGGGGGATCAAGGGGGCTTGGGGTCGGTTTTGGGGGCGGCTGGGCCGCTTGTGGTGGGAGGGCATGCGGGCCCACGCGCAGCGCGCGCTTCGCGACGAAACCGAGGAGCTGGAGCGCGTGAGGTATGCGGCGTTGAGCGGGGGGCGGCAGTGCGCCAATCCGGTCGATTGCGCCCGGAACCGACGAGTATTTCATTAACCGTGATGTTGAATCGAGGAGAAACGAAAATGCGGGATACCAGAGCGGTAGTAACGGGGTTTTTGAACGAGGTGCGTTCCGGACGCAATCCGGATGCGGCGAGCGACTATCTGGCGGCTAAGGTATTGGCGCATCAACTGGTGGCGGAGTCGCCGTACACGCTGGAGCGCAGCCCGGCGGATTACGCGGCGCACGTGCGCGAGTTCCTGCGCGACTACGGCGCTTTCGAACTTCGGGTGGACGAACTGCTGGTGGACGGAGACAAGGCGTACGCGCGCTGGACTCAGATTGGGCGAAATCTGGCCGGCAGCGGCGAGCCGGTGCGGCAAATCGGCAGCGCCTGCTATCGGGTGGAGGAGGGACGCATTGTCGAGTATTGGATACAAAGCAGCTGAGTCGTAGTCGCGGTTTGCATGCGGAGCATCTCTTGTTTAAGTTATTGTCATAATTTTGTATTAATTGCAGGTCAATTAATATCGTCTTTCAGTTTTATCAAACATGGCCGATATTGCATAAATATAATGACCGCCAAGATGACAATAAGGAGCTGTAAATGGGGATGCTTGGACGCAAGCGCCAACTGGCGCTTTGTCTGCTGTTGTTGACGGCTCAGGTTTGGGCGGAAGAGGCCGCGCCGGCCGAAGGGTCTCAACCCAAGACGGTGATCAAGTTGCCGCTGAAGTTGAAGCCGGCGGCGCCCGACGCCCATAAGGCGGAACCGGCCAAGCCGGCAGCTCCGGCAGCGGAACACAAGCCCGAAGCCAAGCCGGCCGCTAAAGCGGAGGCCAAGCCCGAAGCGAAGCACGCGGAAGCCAAGCCGGCCGAGGGCAAGCCCGCTGAGGCCAAACATGCCGAAACCAAGCCGCCGGAGAAATTGGAGCCGGCGGTGAAGATGGCGCCGCCGCCGGCGGCCAAGAATTTGAGCGAGCCCAGCCCGGAAGTGCATGCGCCGGTGAAAAAGCGCCGCGTGGCCAAGCCCAAGCGCAAGGCGGCTCCGGCCGAGCACGGTGACGCGCACGCCGGTGCGCATCTCGCCTCCGAAGCCCAGCAAGTGCGCGGCGTGGTGGACGCTATCGTCGAAGCCAACGCCCGCTATATGAAGTCGCACGACAAGGCCTATTTCGAGCGATTCGCCGAGCATCAGAGCCCGCGCGCCACCGTGGTGACCTGCTCGGACTCCCGGGTGCAAACCAACGCCTTTCACGCCGACGCGGTCAACGATCTGTTCATGGTGCGCGACATCGGCAATCAACTGGCCACCGCCGAGGGCTCGGTGGAGTACGGGGTGAGGCATTTGCATACCCCCTTGCTGATCATCATCGGCCATGCCGCCTGCGGTGCGATCAAAGCCGCCTCCGGCGACTACGGCGCTCTGGAGCCGGCGATACGCAAAGAGTTGGCCACCATCGATATTCCCAAGGGCATTGACCCCACCAACGGCGCGCTGCTGAACGTCAACAACCAAGTGGAAACTGCGATCATGACCTACGCCGGCGAAGTGGAGGCCGGCAAGCTGGCGGTGCTGGGCGCGTTCTACGACTTCCGCAACGATCTGAAGCAAGGCTATGGCAAGCTGGTGATCACCAATCTGAACGGCGAGACCGATCCGGCCAAGATCCGTGAAATGACCCGCGCCGGCCAGTTCTTTAAATACAGCTTTATGAAATAGCGGCACGCCGCTTTTTTGCTTTGCCGCCATGGCCGCCGTCAGGCGGCCATTCTATTTGCGCGGCGTCGGCGCGGTAGCGTCTCCATTACAGCGGATGCGCGCGCTTTTCCCCTCATGATTCCGGTTGGGACATTTTTTCTCCGCTTAATCCGTATTTGTTTGGCAATGCGCAAAAACGAATATCGTTTTTTCGCTTAGCATGAGCTTATTGATGCCGCCGCTATGGTTTCGCGTTTGCGGGCGACAGGGTTTTCTGCGTTGAAAGCGTATTGATGTAATGCGCTTGCTACAAGAAAGTTTTTAAGCGATGAGAATGAGCGGTGAATGGACAATAATATTGTCTAGATTATATTTTCATAAATGAAAATAAATTGTCACCAATTAGTCATTTTCTCGCCGCAACAGGTTTAACTGTTTGGGAGACTTGAAATGACCGTAGGCAATGAATTGGAATTGGACGCGCTGGTGGCGCGTGTGAAAAAAGCGCAGGCCGCGTTTGCCGGCTTCAGCCAGGAGCAGGTGGACCACATCTTCCGCTCGGCGGCGCTGGCCGCCGCGGACGCGCGGATACCGCTGGCCAAGATGGCGGTGGCGGAAACCGGCATGGGCGTGTTGGAGGACAAGGTGATCAAGAACCACTTCGCCTCCGAATACATCTACAACAAGTACAAGGACGATAAAACCTGCGGCGTGCTGGCCGAGGACGACACCTTCGGCACCATCACCATCGCCGAGCCGATCGGCTTGATCTGTGGCATCGTGCCCACCACCAACCCCACCTCCACCGCCATTTTCAAGGCCTTGATTTCCTTGAAGACGCGTAACGGCATCATTTTCTCGCCGCACCCGCGCGCCAAGCGCTCCACTTGCGAAGCTGCGCGTTTGGTGTTGCAGGCGGCGGTGGCGGCCGGCGCTCCGCCGGATATCATCGGCTGGATAGACGAGCCTTCGGTGGCCTTGTCCAATCAACTGATGCACCACCCTGACCTCAATCTGATCCTGGCCACCGGCGGGCCGGGCATGGTGCGGGCCGCTTACTCCTCAGGCAAGCCGGCTATCGGCGTCGGCGCCGGCAATACCCCGGCGGTGATAGACGAGACCGCCGACATCAAGCGCGCCGTCGCCTCCATCCTGATGTCCAAGACCTTCGACAACGGCGTGGTCTGCGCGTCGGAGCAGTCCGTCATCATCGTCGACGAAATCTACGAGGCGGTGCGCGAGCGCTTCGCCAAGCACGGCGGCTACATCCTGTCCAAACGCGAAGCGGAGGCGGTGCGCAAGGTGATTCTGCAGGACGGCGGCCTCAACGCCGCCATCGTCGGCCAGAGCGCGGCCAAGATCGCAGCGATGGCTGGCATCGAAACGCCGCCGGCCACCAAGGTGCTGATCGGCGAAGTCAGCGATGTATCCGCCGCCGAAGCCTTTGCCCATGAAAAACTGTCGCCGACATTGGCGATGTACCGCGCCAGCGACTTCATCGACGCTTGCGACAAGGCCGCGGCGCTGGTGGCGATGGGCGGCATCGGCCACACCTCGGCGCTGTACACCGATCAGGACTTGCAAGGAGAGCGCATCCGCTACTTTGGCGACAAGATGAAAACCGCGCGCATCCTGATCAACACGCCGTCCTCGCAAGGCGGCATCGGCGATCTCTACAACTTCAGCCTGGCGCCGTCGCTGACCCTGGGCTGCGGCTCCTGGGGCGGCAACTCTATCTCGGAAAACGTAGGCCCCAAACACCTGATCAACAAGAAGACCGTGGCCAAGAGGGCCGAAAACATGCTGTGGCATAAGCTGCCCAAGTCCATTTATTTCCGCCGCGGCTGCCTGCCGGTGGCGCTGGAAGACCTGTCCGGCAAACGCCGCTGCCTGATCGTCACCGGCCAGTATCTGTTCGACAATGGTTTCGTGGACGAGCCTATCCGTCTGCTGAAGAAAATGGGTTTGGAGGTGGAGGTGTTCTTCGAGGTGCCTGCCGATCCGACGCTGGCGGTGGTGCGCAAGGGCGCGGACCTGGCGCATGCTTTCAAGCCTGACGTGATCATGGCTTTGGGCGGCGGGTCGCCGATGGACGCGGCCAAGATCATGTGGGTGATGTATGAGCATCCGGAAGTGCATTTCGAAGACTTGGCGCTGCGCTTCATGGACATCCGCAAACGGATTTACCAGTTCCCTAAACTGGGGCGCAAAGCGGAGTTGGTGGCGGTGCCCACCACCTCCGGCACCGGTTCGGAAGTGACGCCGTTCGCCGTGGTCACCGATGAGAACACCGGGGTCAAATACCCGATCGCCGACTACGAACTGACGCCGAACATGGCCATTGTCGACGCCAATCTGGTGATGAATATGCCCAAGTCGCTGACCGCCTTCGGCGGCATCGACGCGGTGACTCATGCGCTGGAAGCCTACGTTTCTGTGATGGCCAACGAGTATTCGGACCCGCAGGCTTTGCAGGCGCTGAAGCTGTTGAAGGATTACCTGCCGTCCGCCTATCGCAACGGCGCCGGCGATCCCAAGGCGCGCGAGCAGGTGCACAACGCCGCCACCATCGCCGGCATCGCCTTCGCCAACGCTTTCCTCGGCGTTTGCCATTCGATGGCGCACAAGATTGGCGCCGAATTCGGCCTGGCCCACGGCCTGGCCAACGCGCTCTTGATCAGCAATGTGATTCGCTACAACGCCGCCGATGTGCCGACCAAGCAGACCGCCTTCAGCCAGTACGACCGGCCCAAGAGTGTGGCGCGCTACGCTGAAATCGCCCGCCACCTGGGCCTGGAAGCCAGTCGCGACCACGAGCGGGTGGAGAAGCTGATCGAATGGGTGGACGCGCTCAAGCGCACGCTGGACATTCCGGCGTCCATTCAGGCCGCCGGTGTGGCCGAGGCGGACTTCCTGGCCAAGGTGGACTTGCTGGCGGAAGCCGCTTTCGATGACCAGTGCACTGGCGCCAACCCGCGCTACCCGCTGATCAGCGAATTGAAGCAGCTGCTGTTGGACAGCTATTACGGCCGCGCCTACAAGGAAAGCTGGGAGCGCGAAGCGGGCGCGGAAGCCAAGCCCGAGGAGCGCCCGGCCAAGGGCAAGCTCAAGGCGGTGTGAGCCCCGCAGCCGCCCTTCAAGCCGCCGCGCGTCAGCCCGGCGGTTTTTTCTTTGCGCAACGGCCGGCTCAGTATTTGAAATAGCCTATGGTCTGCGCCAGCTCCACCGCCTGCTCGCTCATGCCGCGCGCGGTGGCGGTCAGTTGTTCCGACGCCGCGGCGTTGGCTTGCATCGACCGGCTGATTTCGCTGACGCCCTGATTGATCTGTTCCACCTGCAGCGCTTGCTGGTTGGATGACTGGTTGATGTCTTGCACGAAGCTGGCGGTGCTTTGTATCGTCGGCAACATCTGGTTGAACAGTTCGCCCGCGTGTTCGGCGCGGCGCACGCTGCTTTGCGTCAGCTGGCTGATTTCCTTGGCCGCCTGCTGACTGCGCGCCGCCAGCTTGCGCACTTCTCCTGCCACCACCGCGAAGCCGCGGCCGTGTTCGCCGGCGCGCGCGGCCTCTATCGCCGCATTCAGCGCCAGCAGATTGGTTTGATAGGCGATATCGTCGATGATCAGCACTTTATTGGCGATATCCCACATCGCGGCGATGGTTTCGTCCACCGCTTGGCCACCGGCAGCCGCATGCCTGCTGCTGTCGCTGGCCATCTGGTTCGTGGTGCGGGCATCGTCCCGATTCTTCCACACGAAAGCGGAGATCTGTTCGAGACTGGCGCTGTTCTTGTCGATGTTGTTGGCCTGCTCTGCCGCTTGCTGGCTCAGTGTGTCCACTGCCTGGCTGATCTGACGCGCGGCGTTGGCCAGGTCCGAGGAGAAGGCGTCGATATGTCCCAGAATGCCGGCCAGCTTAGCCACCAGCCGGCGCGTGGATTCTGCCAGGTCGCCCAGCTCGTCCTGGCTGGTGTAGCGCGGAGGTGCGGTCAGATCGCCATCGGCGATGGCGTGCAGGGCTTGGCTCACTTCGCGGATGGGCTGATGCAGCAGGCGGCGCACCAGCAGGGACAGCACCATGACGGTGACCAGATCCAGCAGCAGGATTTCCGCCGATACCCGCCACAGTACCGCGTGCAGTTTCTCGCGGATTTCTTCCGTGGACACTTGCAGGCTTAGTTTGCCGACAGTGCGCGCGGTCGCGCCGTCGTGAAAGACCACGATGCGTTCGCGGGTCATATCCGCATCAGAGGCCGGCTTTCCGACGCGAAGCAGCGAGCCGTCGGCCTCGCGGCGGTAACCTGCGAACGGCGCGCCGTTGGCGTCGCGGACGAAAATGCCGCGGAGCGCGCGTTTTCCCATCTCCGCCTCCAGCACCCGCAAGCCTTGGGCGCTGTCGAAATTCCACATCGGCCCGGCCAGGTTTGTCGCCAGCCGCGCGCCGATCGCGGCGATTTCGCTGTCCAGCGCCTGGCGCAATTCCTGTTGGGTGCGCCAGTAGTCCAGCGCGCCGAACGCCGCCAGCAGGACGGACATGATGAGCATGAAGGCCAGGTTGAGCTTCAGGCTGAGGCTGTGGTGCCGCATAGGTGCATGCTCCCGGCTCGATAAACCGATTCAACGCTTTATTGATAGCACCTGTCGGCTTTGGTAGGACTATTGGATGCCGAAGATCAAGACCGGTGGTGGGCTGCGCGCAGGGGGATGTTGGCGCCGATGCGGGGGAATCGGCATTAAGAGTCGTATTTATGCTTCTTGCGCGTATCTATATTCTGAAACATGACATGACAAAGGTCTTGAGGTAATCTCCTGCCCCATGTGTTATGGGTTACAACGACAATCCCAAGCCATAACATCGGCGGCGGCGCTGCTCTTGAACCTGTTTACGACCTGCTGGGTGTTGCGGAGCGTTACACCGTGAGTGCCTTTTCCGAAATGCTCTCCCGAGATCGTGAACAGGCTCTAAGAACGTGTTTACGATCTCGCGAGCAAGAGCGAGACAAGGCGAAAACGACCGAAAAAGCGGAATGTACTCGTGGTACATGAGCATTTTTAGGGTGTTTTCAATGCTGTATCGCCGAAGCGCAGCAGATGGTAAACGGGTTCTAAGCGCCAAGGCCTCAACCCTTACGCAATACAAAGACAGTTAAAGGAGCAACTATGCAACCTGCTCAGGACTCCCTGCACAGGGGACTGGAAGAGCGGCATATCAACCTCATGGCTCTTGGCGCCACCATTGGCGTCGGCCTGTTTCTGGGGTCGGCCACCGCCATCAAAATGGCCGGCCCCGCCATCATGCTGGCTTACGCCCTAGGCGGCTTCGCCATCTTCCTGATCATGCGCGCGCTGGGAGAAATGGCCATTCATAACCCGGTGGCCGGATCGTTTAGCCGTTACGCGCTGGATTACCTCGGCCCCTTGGCCGGCTACCTGACTGGCTGGAACTATTGGTTTCTGTGGCTGGTGACTTGCATGGCGGAAATCACCGCCGTCGGCGTCTACATGGGTATCTGGTTCCCGGACATTCCGGCCTGGTATTGGGCCCTGGCCGCGCTGGTGGCCATGGGCGGCGTCAACTTCATCGCGGTCAAGGCCTATGGCGAATTCGAGTTCTGGTTCGCACTGATCAAAATCGTCACTATTGTGTTGATGATCATCGGCGGCCTGGGCATGATCGTGTTCGGCCTGGGCCACGGCGGGGTGGCCACCGGCATCTCCAATCTATGGAGTCACGGTGGCTTCATGCCCAACGGCTTCAGCGGCGTGCTGATGTCGCTGCAAATGGTGATGTTCGCTTATTTGGGCGTGGAAATGCTGGGCCTGACCGCCGGCGAAGCCAAGAACCCGAAAAAAGCGCTGGCTCGCGCGGTGGATTCGGTATTCTGGCGCATTCTGATTTTCTACATCGGCGCGCTGTTCGTCATTCTGGCTATTTACCCGTGGAATGAACTGGGCACCCGCGGCAGCCCCTTCGTGCTGACTTTCGAGCAGTTGGGCATCCCCGCCGCCGCCGGCATCATCAACTTCGTGGTGCTCACCGCCGCGCTGTCTTCGTGCAATAGCGGTATTTTCAGCACCGGCCGCATGTTGTACAACCTGGCCCAGCAACAGCAGGCGCTGCCTGTGTTCGCCAAGGTGTCGCGCCAAGGCGTGCCGGTGTTCGCCTTGCTGATGTCGGTATTCGCGCTGCTGATGGGCGTGCTGCTCAACTACCTGGCGCCCAAGGAGGTATTCACCTGGTTGACCGCGATTTCCACCTTTGGGGCGATCTGGACCTGGGTGATCATTCTGCTGGCCCAACTGCGCTTCCGTCGCACTCTGAGCCGCGAGCAGCTGGCGGCGCTGGCCTACAAGATGCCGTTTTGGCCGTATGGTTCTTACATCGCAATGGGATTCTTGATCCTAGTGGTGGGCTTGATGGCTTATTTCCCGGACA
The DNA here is from genome assembly GCF_023507765.1 of Chromobacterium sp. IRSSSOUMB001. Taxonomy (NCBI): domain Bacteria; kingdom Pseudomonadati; phylum Pseudomonadota; class Betaproteobacteria; order Neisseriales; family Chromobacteriaceae; genus Chromobacterium; species Chromobacterium sp. IRSSSOUMB001. The sequence continues at coordinate 263,672 of NZ_JALCYU010000002.1, read as the reverse complement.
CTCGCATCGCCTTGATTATTGGCCCGGGTTGGCTGGCCTTCCTTGTGGTGGCCTACTATCTGCTGGGCTACCACAAGCGCAGCGCCGAGGAAGTGGCGCGGCTGGCGCAAAACGCCCGCTGACGTTTGCCCGCTTCCAGCCGCAATGAAAAACCCGCTCGCAAGGAGCGGGTTTTTTGCGTCTCAACGCGGCAGCCAGCTGCCGCGCAGCGAGTAATCTCCCGGCTGCTGCCGGGTGGGGCCGCTGAGCGGATGAGCCGGCGGGGGGGCGTGTTGCTCGCAATTGCTCTGGCCGAAGCAACGCGGCAGCGGGTTGAAGCCGGCGCTGGGGCAACCCGGGGGCGGGTTGATGCCGATGCAATGCTGCATCCGCTCTCTTTGCCTCCGTTCCCGCATGCTGGGCGTGCTCAGATCCGCTTTGACCGAAAAATCAGGGCCGGCGTCCAGGTCTTTCAACTGCACCGCGCTTTTGAACTTGAGCGGCTTGTTCTTTTTATCCGTCGGCTTCATTGATGGTTTGGCGCGAGCGTCCCACGGATCTTTCAAGGCGAAGTCGTAAGAAGGCAGGGGTGCCGCCGTCAGGCTCGCGCTCAAGGCGGCCAGCGACAGCAATAGGGCGTGTCTACACTGCATGATGAATCTTTGTCCTGCGATGGCAATGCCGCCGACGCCCGGCTGCTGCCAGGCAGGGAGGGGCGCGCGGAATGCTCTTGTTGGGGGATCTGGCTGGCGCGGCGGTAGCCGCGGTGGCTGTGCGCCGCTCACCGAAATTCCAATGGGAGCGGGCGGATGCTTTTTATAACATCAAAGTTTTTCAGCTGGCAATAAGATGCAATGACATGTGAAGCCGAGCGCGGCTTAATCTGGAGGACGCGGCTTCGGCTGTTCATGCTCATGGAGACCCTAAATGGCGCATTATCTGGTGGAACTGTACAGCCCAAAGCCGGCTTGGCTGGCTTTGAGTTTTTTGCACCGCACCGATTTCCTGGACCAAGTCAAAACTAATATCGAGGCGCTGCCTGGCCTGGGCATTCAATTGCTGACTTTAAGCCAGATTTCCGCCGACGCGGATCAGGCTGTGCCCTATCGTTTCCTGGGCGTGTGGAGCCTGCCGAGCCAAGAGGCCTGCGAGGCGATGCTGGCCGGTATCCGCGCCAGCGGTTGGTACGATTATTTCGACCACGTCAACGCGGTGGGCGCGGCCGGCGGCGTGGACGTTCATCTGGCGGACCTGCTGCAGGTCAAGTAAGGCAGGCCGCGGGTTGCCGGCTCATAGGCGGCCAGGATGTGTTCGAAGGCTCCGCTAGATTCGGGCATGGGGGGCTCCGGCAGGCGTGGACTTGGCCGGCCGCTGTACCCCCACGAAAACCCGCAATGCCATTGGTTGCGAGAGCGGCAACCGTTTTTCAGGAATATTTGGCTGCGATGTAGCTACGGCAGAAGCGTGCGGTCATGCCCGCGATCAGCGCGCTGGCGTCGTCGATATCGGTGAGCGCGCGCTTGGGCGGCGGGTTCTCCGACGCGCCGTGACGGGCGTAGATGCCCAGGATGCTGGTGTTGTTGCAGGCGGCGGTGAACAGGCTGAGCTGCTCCGGGTCGGCGAAGGCGTCGATGTCCTTGGCGTAGTGTTTGACGCTGTCCAGTATCTTGTACAGCGTGCTCCAGGCCAGCACATTTTCCAGCGTGGTGTTGGTGGAGATCAGCCCCAGCAGGAACAGCAGATCGCGCAGGCAGGGGTCGTGCTTGGCCAGGTAGAGCAGATAGGACGGGTAGCGTTGGCGGGAATTCTCGTAGCGGGTGTGAATCTGGTCGATCCTGGGGTTGTGGCTGAACGGTTCTTCTTCGATCCGGTGGGCGCTGATGGGATAGCGGCAGCCGTTTTCGTAAGCGCTGAAGCCCAGAAACTGGACCGGCATGCTGCTGACGCTGGTCGTTGAGCAGCAGCTGCAAGAGACGTTGGGAAACGTGCTCAGTTCGTCGATATGGCGAGAATAGGCGTAGAACTGCATGCCGATGTGGTCGTTTTCGTAGCCCAGGTCGATGTCGTTGCCGAAGAAATTATGGGCGAGGTCGGGACAGTAGCCGCTGGCGGCGACGGTGATTTCCCACTTGTGTACCGGCGACATGAAGCTTCCCTGGCTGCGGTAAGAAGCTGTTCAAAGTCTGCTGCGCTTCGTGAAGCGTTGCACGGTGAGTACAAACTCAAAATGCTTATGTGCCACTCGTACACTCCGCTTTTTCGCTTGTTTTCGCCTTGCCTCGCCCTTGCTCGCGAGATCGTAAACAGACTCAAAGACGAATGGGCAAGACGCGCTTGGCGTTATTTCCCGCGCCGGATGCTAGCGCAGTTAAATATCAAATGAGTAAACGTTTTGGCATCTCAAGCGAATCGTCATTGTTTTGCGGCTTGGCGCCGCGGGGATATTCAGGCTGCGCCGAAGCTCTGGCGAACGGGGGCCACGGCCCCCCATTCGCTTTTGGCTGCGCAGCTTGGGTTCAGAACAAGCTGGGCTGCGCGCCTTGTGGATGGTCAATCACAGCCTCGGTGCTGCCTTCGGCCAGAAGCAGGCTGACGCGTTCGTGGTTGCGGAGCTCTTTCGGGGACTTGACCGCGGTGCCGTCCTGTTTTTGCACGATGGCGTAGCCGCGGGCCAGCACCGCTTCAGGGTTGAGCGCCAACAGGGTGGCGGCCAGGGTGTCCAGCTTCTGCGTTTGCCGGATGAGCAGGTCCTGGCGCGCGCGTTGCAACCGGGTTTGCAAACGGTCCATGGCTTGGGCTGCATGCACCAGGTCCGGCCGCCGGCGCTGCAGCTTGCTGTCCGCCAGTTGCAGCGCCCAGCGCCGTTGTTCGAACAGACCGCTCAGCCGGCGTTGCAGCCGTTCTTGCTGACGCTGGAGCGTCTCGCGCTGGCGTTGCAGCTTTTCGCCCGGATGAGCCAGCCGACGCGCCAAGTAATCCAGTTGCTGAGACTTGTCGGTGAGCAGGCGGCCGAGTGCGCGTTCCAGGCCGCGCTTGGCGGTTTCGAGCTGAGCGTTCAGGTGTTCGCGGCTGGGGGAAACCAGTTCCGCGGCGGCGGTGGGCGTGGGGGCTCGCTTGTCGGCGACGAAGTCGCAGATGGTGAAGTCGGTTTCGTGGCCGACGCCGCTGACGGTGGGAATGGGGCTGGCGGCCACCGCGCGGGCGACGATTTCCTCGTTGAACGACCACAGGTCTTCAATGCTGCCTCCGCCGCGGCAGACGATGAGCACGTCCACCTCGCGCCGTTCGCCGGCGCGGCGGACGGCGTCGGCTACTTGCTGGGCGGAGCCTTCACCCTGCACCTGGGCCGGGTAGAGAATCACCGGGATGCCGGGCATGCGCCGGCGCAGGGTGCTGACCACGTCGCGCAAGGCGGCGGCGGCCGGCGAGGTGACGATGCCGATGGCGGCTGGGTGGGCAGGCAAGGGGCGCTTGTTCGCGGGATTGAACAGGCCCTCGGCTTGCAGCTTGGCCTTGAGCTTTTCAAAGGCCTCGTACAGGCGGCCCAGGCCGGCGGAACGCATCTGATCGACGTTGATCTGGAAGTCGCCGCGGGCCTCGTACAGGGTGACGGTGCCCTTGAGCTCCACCTGCATGCCTTCGGCCGGGCGGAAGGGCAGTTGCGACACCTTGCCGCGGAACATCACGCAGCGGACCTGGGCGCCGCCGTCCTTCAAGGAGAAATAGGCGTGCCCGGACGCGGCCAGGGTGAGGTTGGAGATCTCTCCGCCTATCCACATCGGCGGTAGTCCGCTTTCCAGCAGATCGCGCGCCATGCGGTTGAGGGAGGAGACGCTGATGACGTCGTTCTGGGGTGCGGTAAAAAACATGGTTGTCAAGTGATCCACAGCGGTGGGTGGAAAATATTTTCAGCTAAAGCGAGTTGCAGCTTGGCTTGCGTAGCGTTTGATATCTCTAAAAAATTCAACAAAATCAATAACTTGATTGTTTTCTTATCCAGGGCGGGCTCCGGCCCAAAACGGCTTGGCGCTTGGCTTGAGAGCATATTTGCACAGTTTTATCAACAAAGTTATCCACAGGGTTTTCGGTTTCAATCCTGTGACGTTAATTTTTCCTGTAAAAACAAGGGGCAAGGCTTTTTGCCTCAGAGTCGCTGTCCTCGTTTGTCTTGATATTGCTCAAGTAAGCGCTTTCTTCTTTCGTCCGGGGCGGATGCCGACGGCTTGGTTTTGCCGGACGGTTATGCTTTTGGCTTGACCGTCGCTGGTGCACCGAAGGAAAGATTCATGATCCGTCGCGAGATCGTGAACCTCTTCTTCAGATCGGCTAACAACAATCAGTTTCACGGCTGAGGCAAGGCGGTGCAACGCAAGATCAGACGTTTTGTTGGCCGCTCTTAGAACGTGTTTACGATCTCGCGAGCAAAAGCGAGACAAGGCGAAAACGGCTGAGAAAGCGGAATGTACGAGTGGTACATGAGCATTTCGAAGCGGTTTTCAACGCCGTATCGCTGCAGCGCAGCAGATCGTAAACAGGTTCTTAGGCGCTCAGCTCCTTCAGCAGTTCCTTGACCCTGACCACGCGCAGCGCCACGTCCTGGATATCGGCCTCCACGCGCAGCTTGTCCTGGCCCGCCAGCCGGTAATTGCGCTTGGTTTGCAGCAACTGGATGATCTTCATAGGGTCTATCGGCGGGTTCTTGACGAAATGAACCTGAATGGCTACCTCGCTGGCGTCCAGCTTTTGCACGCCCAGCGGCTTGGCCAGCAGGCGCAGGCGGTGGCTGTCTATCAGGGTCTTGACGGTTTGCGGCGGCAAACCGAAGCGGTCGATCAGCTCTTCGTGAATGTCGTCGATTTCCTGCTCGCTCTCGCAGGTGGCCAGCCGCTTGTACAGCACCAGCCGTTCGTGCACGTCGGGGCAATAACCGTCCGGCAGCAGCGCCGGGCTGTGCATATTGATTTCAGTGGTGACGCCCAGTGGCGCGTCTAGGTCCGGAGTGCGTCCTTTTTTGAGGTCGCGCACCGCCTGTTTGAGCATTTCGGTGAACAGAGAGAAACCCACTTCCTGCATTTCGCCGGATTGGCCTTCGCCCAGCACCTCGCCGGCGCCGCGGATTTCCAGGTCGTGCATCGCTAGGTAGAAGCCCGCGCCCAGCTCCTCGGACATCTGGATGGCCTCCAGCCGTTTCATCGCGTCTTTGGTGATGCCTTCCGGCGTCAGCAGATAGGCATAGGCCTGGTGGTGGCTGCGGCCGACGCGGCCGCGCAGCTGGTGCAGCTGGGCCAGGCCGAACTTGTCGGCCCGATTGATCAGAATGGTGTTGGCGTTGGGGATGTCGATGCCGGTTTCAATGATGGTAGAGCACAGCAGCACATTGAAGCGCTGCTGCAGGAAGTCGCGCATCACTTGTTCCAGCTCGCGCTCGCGCAATTGACCGTGGGCCACGCCAATGCGTGCTTCCGGCACCAGTTCCGCCAGTTTTTCCCGCATGTTTTCTATGGTGTCCACCTCATTGTGCAGGAAGAAAACCTGGCCGCCGCGCTTGAGTTCGCGGAGTACCGCTTCGCGTATCACGCCGTTGGCCATCGGGCTGACAAAGGTTTTCACCGCTAGCCGGCGGCTGGGGGCGGTGGCGATGACGGAGAAGTCGCGCAACCCTTCCAGCGCCATTGACAGGGTGCGCGGAATCGGCGTCGCGGTCAGCGTCAGCACGTCCACATTGGCGCGCAACCGTTTGAGCTGTTCTTTCTGGCGCACGCCGAAACGGTGCTCCTCATCGATAATAACCAGGCCCAGGTTCTTGAATTGGATGTCCGGCTGCACCAGCTTGTGGGTGCCGATGACGATGTCGATGCCGCCGTCGGCCAGGCCGGCCAGCGAGGCCTTGCTTTCCTTGGCGCTGCGGAAGCGGGAGAGTTCTGCGATTTTCACCGGCCAGTCGGCAAAGCGGTCGGAGAAATTCTGAAAATGCTGTTCCGCCAGCAGGGTGGTGGGCACCAGCACCGCCACCTGTTTGCCGCCAAGGACAGCGACGAAGGCGGCGCGCAGCGCCACTTCGGTCTTGCCGAAGCCGACGTCGCCGCAGACCAGCCGGTCCATCGGCTTGCCGGAGCACATGTCTTGAACCACGGCTTCGATGGCGCTGGCCTGGTCCGGGGTTTCTTCGAAGCCGAAACCGGCGGCGAAGGCGTCGTAGTCTTGATGGGACAGGCTGAAGCTGTGGCCTTCCCGTGCGGCGCGTTGCGCGTAGAGGTTGAGCAGTTCCGCGGCCGTGTCGCGGGCTTTTTCCGCGGCGCGTTTCTTGGCTTTTTCCCAGGCTGGATTGCCCAGCTTGTGCAGGTGGATCTGGTCCGCCGCGCCGCCGGCGTAGCGGGAGATCAGGTGCAGTTGGCTGACGGGCACATAGAGGGTGGCGCTGTCCGCGTACTCCAGTTGCATCAGTTCGGTTTCGCCTTCGCCCAGGTCCATGGACACCAGGCCCACGTAGCGGCCGATGCCGTGCTGCTCATGCACCACCGGATCCCCCGCCTTGACTTCGGCCAGGTCGCGCAGCATGGAGTCGGAACCGGCGCGCGCGCTTTTGCGGCGGGTGTGGCTGCGCGCCACATGTTGGTACAACTCGGATTCGGTGACTACGGCGATGCCGGCGCCGGGCAGGGCGAAACCGGTGTAGAGCGGTGCCACGCAGAGCGCCAGCGGCATCTCGCCGGCGATGAATTCGGCCCAGCCGTCCACCGGGCGCGGCTTAATGCCGTGCTCTTGCAGGAACTGGTGGACGGTTTCGCGGCGGCCCAGGCTTTCCACTGTAATCAGGATGCGCTGACGGCCGCTGCGGATGAAGGCGTCCAGCTTGTGCATTGGCTGCTCGGCGCGGCGCTCCACCGCCAGCTCCGGCAGCGGGGCGCAGCCTTCCGCGAGCTCGCCGTCGCCGGCCAGTTCGATGCGGGCGTAGGGTTTGAGCCGCGCCATCAGTTCGTCCGGGCGCAGGAAAATGTCGGCCGGCGGCAGTACCGGGCGTTCCAGATCGCCGCGCGCCATGTCGTAGCGGCTTTCCACGTCTTGCCAGAAGACGTTGGCGGCGTGTTGCACATCATGGTGCAACACAATCAGCGCGTCGTCGCCCAAGTAGTCGAACAGAGTGGCGGTGTCGTCGAAGAACAGCGGTAGGAAGTATTCGATGCCGGCCGGCCACAGGCCTTGAGAGACGTCTTTATAGATGCGGCTTTTGCTGGGGTCGCCTTCGATGCGTTCGCGGTAGCGCTGGCGGAAGGCGGTGACGCCGCTTTCATCCGCCGGGTACTCGCGCGCCGGCAGCATCCGGATTTCCGGTACCGGGTACAGGGTACGCTGGTTGTCCGGATCGAAGGTGCGCAGGCTGTCGATTTCGTCGTCGAACAGATCGATGCGGTAAGGCAGCGCCGAGCCCATTGGGAACAGATCGATCAAGCCGCCGCGGATGGAGAATTCTCCCGGGGCCATCACCTGAGTGACGTGGTGGTAGCCGGCGGTGACCATATTGGCGCGCAGCTGTTCCACGTCCAGCCGCTGCTTGGTCTGCAGGAAAAAGGTGCGTCCCAGCAAATAGCTTATCGGCGCCAGCCGCGTCATCGCAGTGCCGACCGGGGCGATGATCACATCGCATTCGCGCTGATGGATCTGCCACAAGGTGGCCAGCCGTTCGCTGACCAGTTCGCCGTGGGGGGAGAAGTGGTCGTAGGGCAGGGTTTCCCAGTCCGGCAGTAGCGCCACGCGCAGCGAGGGCGCAAAGAATGGGGCCTCGGCTTGCAGGCGTTGGGCGGATTGCGCGTCGGCGGCGAGGATGAGCAGCGGACGCCGCTGGGCTGCGAGGCGGGCGACGATGTTGGCGTCCAGCCCGGCGGGCAGGCGTCCGTGACGAGTTTTCTGACTGGCGGGAGGTATCCGCGGGAGATTATCCAACATGCTGCTTCACTAGTTTTGGCGGTTTCGGGCTTGGCGGTTTCGGGATTATAGCAGCCGTCCGCCGCGCGCCGTTCGCTGGGCTTGCGCAAGGTCGGCGCGGCTTGTGTTCGGCGGGGTGAATATTTTCATCGGCATTGTCTGGCTGCATCCGGCAATTGCATATATTGTATGTCAGTCGGGTGGTTTTGTTTTTCATTTGGCATATATGCATTTGATTTTTTAATGCAAAGTTAATTGCGGCGCGCGGCAGAGCGCCGGCGCGAACGGGGGCGGGGTGGTGTGACAGTCGGATCGGCTTGCCGGGACGCGGCGGTGTTTCTCGGGTTTTTGGCGTGCACGGCATTCTGGCCGCGCGAGCCGGTATTGGGGTTTTCGCTGGCGGCCTTTCTGGCTCACGGCGTATGGAGTTATCGTCTTTTGCGTCGCGGTTGGCGGCAGTCCTGGTGGTGGCCGCTGGCCGCCGCCGCGCTGGCCGCTCAATGGTCGTCGCCGCAATGGGCCGCTCTGCTGCTGATCAGCCTGTACGCGTTGGTGCCCGGTCTGTACGCGGCCGGCTTGCGCGGAGGGCTGGCGGTGCGTCAGCCGGCGGACTTATTGCGGCTGCTGCTGCGCTTGGCCTGCTATCCGTCGGTTCTGCTGGCCGGTTTGGCCGCCGGCGCCGGATGGCGCTGGTTCGGCATGGAGGGTTTGTGGTCGTGGGCGGCGCAGGCTTGGGGCGTGTCCGGGCTGGCCCTGTCCTTGTGCGTGCCGCCGGCCTTGTATGCGTCCGGCGCAACGCCGACGCGGCGTCAGGTGTTGGAAACCGGCCTGATCCTGGCTTTGGCCTGCGTGGCGTGGCTTAGCCTGCTGGGCAGTAGCCTCGCTTATTCGCTGCCCTGCCAACTGGTGTTCTTTCCTCTGATGTTGTGGGCTGCTTTCCGCGTGGGTTTTCGCGGCGCGGCGCTGGTGGGGGCCTGGGTGCTCGGTCTGTTGTCGCTGTACGTGCTGGCGCCGGAGTTGACCATGCACGCCAGCGTGCTCAACGGCGCCAGCGAGGTGGCGCTGACCTTGGCCTTGAGCTGCGCGACTCTGCTGGTATCGGTGTTGGCCGATGGCCATCGCCAGAACGAGAGCGCGCTGCGTGAATTTCGCGCCAGGGTGGAATCCCTGGTCAACAATAGTCCCAATATGATGTCGCTGAAGGGGCTGGACGGCCGCTTCCTGCTGGCCAACGCCGCCTATGCGCGGCGGGTGGGCCGCTCGCCTCAGGGCATGCAGGGCTTGACGGTGGAAGAGCTGTTCGACGCGGCGGACGCCGCGCAAATTCGCGCGCAGGACGCGGTGGTGCTGTCCTGCCTGGAGCCGCGCCAGTTTGAAGAGAGCTTCTTGTTCAACGGGGTGCTCAGCCATTTGTTGGTCACCAAGTTTCCCCTGTTCGACGCTCATGGCCGCCCGGCCGGGGTGGGCAGCGTGGATACCGACATCACTCAGACCCGTCAGGAGCAAAAGGCCAAGCGCGAGGCGGAGGAGCGTTACCGCGCTCTGGTGGAGCAATCGCTGGTAGGCATTTACATCCTGCAGGACGAGAAGCTGATCTACGCCAATCCCAAGCTGGCGGCCATTGTCGGCTATCAGCCCAAGGAGCTGGAAGGCATGCCGATGGACCTGTTGCTGGTGCCGGGCGAGGCGGTGCGCATCCGCCAGCAGATCGTCAAGCGCTACCGCGAGAACATCGCGGTGCTGCAGTACGGCACCCGCGCGGTGCGCAAGGACGGCGTGGTGGTGGACGTGGAGATCCACAGCCGCTTGTTCGATTACGAGGGCAAGAAGGCCATCATCGGCGTGGTGATGGATATTTCCGAACGGTTGGCGGCGGACGCCAATCTGCGGCTGGCGGCCAAGGTGTTCGAAAACTCGGCGGAAGGCATTCTGCTGATGGACGCCGAGGCGCGCATCATCGCGGTCAACCACGCTTTCAGCCGGATTACCGGCTACGCCGAGGACGAGGCGCTGGGCAAGGTGTCGCGCATCTTTGGAGATCAGAAGCAGCTGGGCCGGCAGGCGATGCTGGAAGCGCTGGCGGACCGCGGCCATTGGCAGGGCGAGATGCAGGACCGCCGCAAGAGCGGCGAGTGGTATCCGGCAGAGCTGGCGATCTCGGCGGTGCGCGACGCCGGCGGCGCGCTCAGCAACTACGTGGCGGTATTTTCCGACATCACCTTGCGCAAGCAATCCGAGGAACGCTTGCAGTTTCTGGCCAATCACGATCCGCTGACGCAACTGCCCAACCGCAGCAGCCTGACCGCGCGGCTGGACGAAGCCATCATCAGCCTGGATTGCGCCAGCGGCTCGCTTGCGGTGATGTTCATCGATCTGGACCGTTTCAAGCTGATCAACGACTCCTTCGGCCATCAGGCCGGAGACGAATTGTTGCGCGAGACGGCGCTGCGTTTGCAGCGGGCGGTGGGCGCGCGGGGTTTGCTGGCGCGGCTGGGCGGCGACGAGTTCACCCTGGTGATGACAGGGTTCAAGGACGCCGCCGCCCTTGTGGCCGCCGCAGAAGACACGCTGGCGGCGCTGGGCCAGCCGCTGCGGCTGGAAAACCACGAGGTCTACGTCACCGGCAGCATAGGCATCAGCGTCTATCCCAACGATGGCACCGACGCCCAGACCCTGCTCAAGAACGCGGACGTGGCGATGTACCGCGCCAAGGAGGCGGGCAAGAACACCTATCAGTTCTTCGCCGCGGAAATGAACACCCAGACCTTCGAACGCCTGCTGCTGGAGAACGGCCTGCGGTTGGCGCTGGAGCGCGGCGAACTGGAGCTGCACTACCAGCCGCAGGTGGACGCGGTCAGCCGCCGGGTGCTGGGCGCGGAAGCGCTGATCCGCTGGCGCCATCCGCAACTGGGCCTGGTGCCGCCGGGCCGCTTCATCCCGCTGGCGGAGGAAACCGGCCTGATCAAACCCATCGGCGACTGGGTGCTGCAAGAGGCCTGCCGCCAGTTGGCGGCCTGGGACCGTCAGGGCCTGACGGTGCCGCGGCTGGCGGTGAACCTGTCCGCGCGCCAGTTTGAACAGCAGATGCTGCCGTTCAAGGTGGCGGACGCGCTGAGGGCCGCGGGCCTGTCCGCCGCGCGGCTGGAGCTGGAAATCACCGAAAGCATGATCATGCTCAACCCGGTGGAGGCGGTGCGCCAACTGGGCGAGTTGAAGGCCTTGGGCGTGGGCTTGTCCATCGATGATTTCGGCACGGGTTATTCCTCATTGTCCAGTCTGAAGCGTTTCCCGCTGGACACTTTGAAGATTGATCAATCCTTCGTTGAAGGCTTGCCGGACGACGGCGACAACGCCGCCATCGCCGAGGCCATCCTGGCGATGGCGCGCAAGCTGCAATTCCAGGTGGTGGCGGAGGGGGTGGAGAGCGAGCGCCAGGCGCAATTCCTTACCAGCAAGGGGTGCGCCTTGCTGCAGGGCTATCATTTTGGCCGCCCGGTGCCGGCGGCGGAATTGCCTGCCTTGCTGGCCGGCATCGTCGCCGTGGGCGAGCAGCGGCAACTGGAGCTGATGTCCGGCGTGGAGGTGCTGGGCAGCTGAAAGCAAGCCGGTTTTGCCCTGAACCGCCGCGCGCTCTAAAATGGCGGGATTGTCATTAGAGAATCGCCATGAGCAACAAACGCCTGATCCACGGCTTTCACGCCATCAATGCCCGTTTGTGGCAGAACCCCAAGAGCCTGCTGGAAATCTGGCTGGCCGGCGGCCGCCACGACGCCCGCGCCAAGGCGGTGATAGACAAGGCCGCCGAGGAAGGCATCAAGCTGCACATCGTCGACAAGGAGCGCCTGGACAGCATGACCGGCAACGCCCGCCACCAGGGCGTGGCGGCCACCATAGACGCCAGCCGCAATTTCGTGCACCTGGACGACGTGCTGGATAATCTGAGCGAGCCGGCCTTGCTTCTGATTCTGGACGGCGTGACTGATCCACACAATCTTGGCGCCTGCCTGCGGGTGGCGGACGCGATGGGCGCGCACGCGGTGATCGCGCCCAAGGACCGTTCCGCCGGCCTCAACGCCACTGTGTCCAAAGTAGCGTGTGGCGCGGCGGAAGTGATTCCCTATATCACGGTCACCAATCTGGCGCGCACTTTGCGAGACCTGAAAGACGCCGGCATCTGGATCGCCGGCACCACCATGGAGGCGGACACCGACCTCTATCACTGCGACGCCGCCGGCCCGCTGGCCTGGGTGATGGGCTCGGAGGGCGAGGGCATGCGCAGGCTGACCCGCGAACACTGCGACGTGCTGGTGTCCATTCCGATGTTCGGCACCGTGGAGAGCCTGAACGTGTCGGTGTCCGCCGGCATGGTGTTGTCGGAAAGCCGTCGCCAGCGCACGCTGGCCCAGGCCAAGGCCGACTGATTCCGGTTGTCCCGAAAACCAGGCCCCCGCAACGCGGGGGCTTTTCTTTGGGCGCTCGGTTTGACTGTGATCAGATGCCGGCCTAAAAAAGTAGACAGAATTTGGAACCGATCTGGCGCAGCCATAGTCTTGTTGATACCTTACCTGGGTATCCTATTAAGAGAGGAGTGCAGTGATGGATAGACGTGGATTCATCGGCGCCGGCGCGGCGTTGGCCTTGGTTCCGCTGCTGCGGCAGGCCTGGGCGGCGCAGCCGTCAGCCGTCGATCATGGCGCGATGGGGCATGGCGCGATGGGCGCGGAGACGGCGCCGGCCGCGGCCGGCCTTGGCCTGCCGGCGGGCCTTGCCTTGCCGGTCCTGCCGCTGCTGCGCAATCAGAGTGCGGCCCCCGGCGTGTTTCAAGCTGGTTTGAGCGCCGGCGCGCAAGCGTTGCCGCTGCTGCCGGGCAAGCCCGCTACCGTGTTCTGGAGCTATAACGGCCAGGTGCCGGGACCTACGATAGAAGTGTTTGAAGGCGACGAGGTGCGGCTGCATTTCGAAAACCGCCTGTCCCAGCCCACCACCATTCATTGGCACGGCCTGCCGATTCCGGCGGACCAGGACGGCAATCCGCAAGACCCTGTGGCGCCGGGGCAGAGCCGCGAATACCGTTTCACCTTGCCGCAAGGCTGCGCCGGCAGCTATTGGTATCACCCGCACCCGCACGGCCATACCGCCGAGCAGGTGTATATGGGGCTGGCCGGCGTGTTCGTGGTCAAGAGCCGCAGCGATCCGCTGGCGCATCTGCCGGAGCAAAGGCTGGTGTTGTCGGACCTGAAGTTGGACGCCGAAGGCAAGATAGCGGCCAGCAGCGAAGCGGACCGCATGGACGGCCGCGAAGGCCAGTTCGTGCTGGTCAACGGCGCTTGGAGACCGCATTTGACGCTGGGCGCGGGCGAGCGTCAACGCTGGCGGATCTGGAACGCGACCAGTGCGCGCGTGCTCAAGTTGGCCTTGCCCGGCCATGAACTGGAACTGGTCGGCAGCGACGGCGGCCTGCTGCAGCGGCCGCGCCGCATCGACAGCCTCTCGCTGCCGCCCGGTGCCCGCGCCGAGCTGGTGGTGACCGGACGCTTCGCGCCTGGTCATGGCGCCGGCCTGTTGGCCCTGCCGTATCGGCGCGGCAAGATGATGTCGGCCGAGCAGGAAGACACCTTGACGCTGCTGGAGCTGCGCCGCGGGGCCGAGACCGAAACCACTGCGCAGCTGCCGGCGAGACTGCGCGAGATCGAGCTCTTGGGCGAGCCCGCGGTGCGGCGCAAAGTGGTGCTGTCCGAGGATATGGCCAATCCCGCCGCGATGTTCCTGATTAACGGCAAAACCTTCGATATGGGACGGGCTGACTTTGTGGGCAAGGTGGGGGTGGTGGAAGAGTGGGAGATCGTGAACCAAGCGGATATGGACCACCCCTTCCACATTCACGGCACCCAGTTCCAGGCGCTGGCGCGCCGCAAGGACGGCGTCTGGCGCGATGAACCGTTCCTGGCCTGGCGCGACGTGGCCAATGTCTCCGCCGGGGAGACGCTGCGACTGCGTTTCCGTCAGGACATGCCAGGCCTGCGCATGTTCCACTGCCACATCCTCGAACACGAGGACGCCGGGATGATGGGCATGCTGAAAGTAGAGGCCTAGGCGGCCGTGCGCAACTGCGTCACAATGATTGTTGCCCGGCCTGTTTTAAGCATGGCCGGGCTCGCTTTGAACCCGCTTGGATTAGGATGGACATGACGCAAGAAAAACCGCAGGACGGCTGTTGCGACGCAGCGGCCCCGCTTTCCGATAAAACCGTGGTGCAGCCGGGGAAGAGCGCGCTGGTCAAGAGGCTGGCGCGCATTGAGGGCCAGGTGCGCGGCATCAGCGGCATGGTGGAGGCGGATCGCTACTGTGTGGATATCCTGACCCAAGTGGCGGCGGTGAAGTCGGCGTTGGACGCGGTGTCCATGCAACTGCTGGAAAATCACATGAAAGGCTGCGTGGCGCGCGCGCTGCATCAGGGCGACGCCACCGGCATGGTGACCGAACTGATAGATGTGGTCAAAAAAGTGCGCTGAACCGCGCCGCCGCAAAGGAGTACGTATGAAAACCCCGCTCGCTGTTTTGCTTTCTCTCGTTTCCGCGCTGGCCACGGCGGGGCCTATCCCGTTCGAGGTCTACATCAAGCTGCATAAGGGCATGTCCGAGGCCGAGCTGGTATCTCAGACCGGCGCCCCCGACTACAGCAGCAACGGTCCGACGGTCAAAACCAAGGACGCCAACACGGTGGTGGAAACTAGTACCCGTACGCTGTCCTGGCTTGCCAACGACGCGGTTCCCTACACCACCACCGTGACCTTGAGCAATGGGGTGGTGGTGGACATCTCGCGTGACAAAAAGCTCTGAGAGCTTGTTCAAAGTCTGATGCGCTTCGTGGAGCGTTGCACGGTGAGTACAAGCTCAAAATGCTCATGTACCCCTCGTACACTCGGCTTTTTCGCTCGTTTTCTCCTTGTCTCGCCCTGGTTCGCGAGCCTTTGTACAGGCTCTGAGAATCCGTTTGTCCACGCCCTCGGGACTCTTGCAGACGCCAAGCCGCCGTTTTTGCCACATACGCATACCCCGCGGCGCGGAAGGCACTGATTTTATTTGCTTGTCACCGCCTAAGCGCGTAGAATGCCGCGGTTTCAACCCCTTGCCTTTTGCAACTGCATGGCAAAAGGCTTCAATAGCCACAAGGAGTTAACATGCGTCATTACGAAATCGTGTTCATCGTCCACCCGGACCAGAGCGAACAGGTTCCGGCCATGATCGAGCGCTACAAGGGCATGGTTCTGGCCGCTGAGGGCAAGATCCATCGTCTGGAAGACTGGGGCCGCCGTCAACTGGCTTACCCGATCCAGAAGCTGCACAAAGCTCACTACGTTCTGATGAACGTAGAGTGCCAGTCCGAAACCCTGGCCGAGATCGAACACGCCTTCAAGTTCAACGACGCTGTTCTGCGTCACCTGACCATCAAGCTGGATCGCGCGGTTACCGAAGCGTCCCCGATGATGAAGGACGAAAAGGCCAAGAACCTGCTGGACGCCCAGCAGCCGGCAGCCGAGGCTGAAGCTTCCGCCTAATAGGCGAGGAGCGAAGTCTTGCAGAACCGTCTGGCTCTGACCGCCACGGTCGACCGCGAGGATGCGCTGAGATACACCCCCGCCGGCTTGCCGGTATTGGAAATGTGGCTCAAGCATCAGTCCAGACAGACAGCTCACGGTTTTGATCGGGATGTGGCCTGCGAAATACAGGCCGTGCTGATAGGCGAAGAAGCCCGGAAGTTTTCCGGGAAACTGGCGGGAAACACGGTGAACCTCACCGGCTTTCTGTCCCAGCGCAGCCTCAGGAATCCGCGGTTAGTGCTCAATATCGAATATGTTGAATTTGTAAAAGGTTAGTCAAAATGGCTCGTCAACTCTTCAAGCGCAAGAAGTTCTGCCGCTTCACGGCAGAAGGCATCAAGGAAATCGACTACAAATCCGTTGATCTCCTGAAGGACTTCATCGCCGAAAACGGCAAAATCATCCCGGCTCGCATCACCGGCACCAAGGCCCGCTACCAGCGTCAGCTGACCACTGCTATCAAGCGTGCTCGCCTCCTGGCCTTCCTGCCGTACACCGACCAGCACTAAGCCGGGAAAGGAACTTAAAAGATGCAAATCATTCTGCTCGAAAAAGTTGCCAACCTGGGTCAACTGGGTGATGTGGTTAAAGTCAAGGATGGTTACGGTCGTAACTTCCTGATTCCGCAAGGCAAAGCCAAGCGCGCTACCGAAGCCAACCTGAAAGAGTTCGACGCTCGCCGCGCCGAACTGGAAGCCAAGCAAGCCGAGATCCTGGCTGACGCCAAGGTCCGCGCCGAGAAGCTGAACGAAGCGGTTGTCACCATCGCTCAGAAAGCCGGCGTTGACGGTCGTCTGTTCGGTTCCGTGACCAACGTCGACGTTGCTGAAGCCGTGACCGCCTTCGGCGTGCCGGTTAAGCGTTTCGAAGTTCGCCTGCCGAACGGCCCGTTCAAGGCCATCGGCGAGTACGACATCGAGATCGCTCTGCATCACGACGTTGTTACCCCGATCAAGATCGTGGTTGTTGCCGAAGCTTAATTTCCGCTTTCGGGAATCGCTTTACGAAAAAGCCCGCTCATCCGAGCGGGCTTTTTGTTTGGGCGCGCGGGGCGTTTCAGTCGTCCTGGTTCAGTACCAGGCGCGCCCGCAGGCCGGGGGCGTCGGCCTCGGCGATGGACAGCAGGCGGTCGATATTGGGGTGCTTGCCCGGATTGGCGCGGGCGTCCGGCGTATGTTCAGCGTAAAGCGCCAGCCCTTCGCGCGCGGCCTTGCGGTCAATGTGGCCGTGGTTCTTGATCAGGGCATGGTAGACGCGTACCGAACCGGCGGTGCCGGGCTGATTTTCCAAACGGCCGACCGGCTCGCCGCTGGCGTCCAGCAGCACGATGGCGCGGATATCGTCGATGGAGGGCAGGGTGTTGAGAATGTCCTTGAAAACGCTTGCTTGCATGATGTGCTTTCCTATTGTCGTTATCGTGGCGGGCTGCGGCGGCTGCCCGTTGAGTGGCGGGGTGTTGCAGGTGGCCTGTGGAGCAAATCTGGGCCGGATGCAAAACCGCCGAGTGTAGTCGGATATTAGGCGTAGGAGAGGTTGAGAAAGTTCAGACCGTCGCCGCGCATTGCACTTTTTTGGTGCGTCCTATTGGGGTTTTTGCCTTGATTTGGTGCAATTTGTGTCCGCAGGCATTCATTACACCATGCTTTGAGCGGCCTTGTGTTGCAAAGGTATTAATTAATCAATGGCTTGGCCAGTTACTGTTAACTTGGCACGGCAATTGCTAAATATAAAGCGATCTGGTGACGCCAGGGCATGGCCCAGCGTCTCGCGCCAGTCTCCAAAGGGGATAAGAGAGCGGCAAAGCCGCCTTGGATCGGGGTCGATCGGCGAAGCCGACGGCCCCGTTTCATTTTTGCGTTATGGCTGCTCGCCCACCAGGTAACGCTGGCTCATTCGCTTGAAGTGCTCTCCGCCGGCTTGGCGCAGGCATTCGAACAACACCATTTCCTTGCTGACGATGACGGCGCCGGCGTCTCGCATCCGCTGCAAACCCAGCTCAATGTCGGACACCTTGCGGCTGGATACCGCGTCCGCCACCACGAAGACCTGTTTATCCAGTTCCAGCAGCTCCAGTACGGTTTGCAGCACGCAAACGTGGGCCTCCATGCCGCAAACGATGGTTTGAGGCCGGAGCAGGACTGTTTCCGGCAGACAGTTCGCCGCAACGCAGGAGAAGTGGGTTTTCTCTACCACTTGCGAGTCGGGCGCTTGGGCGAGCAGTTCCGGCAGGGTATGCCCCAGGCCGCGCGGGTATTGCTCGGAAAACACTACCGGCAGGCCGTGATCGGCGGCCACGCCTATCAGCCAGCGACAGCGCGCCGCCATGCCGGCCGCGTCCACTACCGCCGGCGCCAGCTTTTCCTGGATGTCCACCACTAGCAGGCTGGCCTGTTCCTTGTGCATCAGCATCCTATTCTCCTTTTGCTTATTGGTCTTGGTCGCGGTGTTCAGGATACCGCTTTTGGCCCGGACATGCGCCATCACGGCATCTGATTGTCATCGCTCTTGCCGTTGCAAGCTTCTCCCAGTCATGATGGTGATTTCTGAATTGCAATCTTCGGGGGAATGTTATGCACGATTTACTGATCAGGAAGGTTGAGCCGGAGGATGCGCCGGCCTTGGCGGCGATGATGGTGTTGGAGGAAGTGGTGGCCAATACTTTGCAACTGCCTTACCAATCGGTGGACGACTGGCGGCGGAAGCTGGCGCAAACGCAGCCGCACGTGCATTCCCTGGTGGCCTGCAACGCCGAGGGTCGGGTCATAGGCAACGCCGGCCTGATCGGCAATGAGCGTCCGCGCATCCGGCACGCGGCCGCCCTGTTCATCGTCGTGCATCCGGACTGGCATGGCCGCGGCGTGGGATCGGCATTGCTGAGGGCGGTGCTGGAGCTGGCCGACAACTGGCTGGGGCTGCTGCGGGTGGAGCTGGCGGTGGTGCACGACAACGAGCCGGCGATCGCCTTGTACCGCAAATTCGGTTTTGAGCTGGAAGGGCGGCGGCGGATGGAGCAGCTGCGCGCCGGCCGTTATGAAGACACGCTGATCATGGCGCGCTTGCGCCGGCCGGAATGACAAAGCACCCGCGTGGGCGGGCGCTGGCTGAGTGTCGCGCGGTTTACTTGCCGGCTGCGTCTTGCGCTTGCGGCGCTTGCTGCTGCTGTCCTTGCAATTGCGCGTCCATGCGCGTGCGCATTTCCCACATATTGGACAACCCTTCGCCCGCCATCGCGGCGCTGGACAGCAGGATAAGGGACAGAGTGGTCAGTACGGTTTTCTTCAGCATGATGTTTCCTTTCATGGCAAATCGACCGGTCGACCGGCTCGGCGCAGGGCGTCGACGGAGGTCGGCTAAGGGCCTGGCGAAGCTTGTCGCTGTTTTAGCGGCCTGCATCGCCATTGAATTCTAGTGAGTGCCGGGACTTTGTCCGGTCATGGCGGCGATCAATTTGCAAACGAGTGTGAATCGCGTTTCGCGGGGGGCTTGGCCTCCCGCCGCGGAGCGCCGGCGGGAGGGGCGGCTTGCCATCTTAGCTGGCGGACTGGTTGGTCTGAGCGCCGGCTGTTGGGATTTGCTGAGAAGCGGCGGCTTGCTTGGCTGCGATCTGGGCATCCATGCGCTCGCGCATTTCGCGGGCGTTATTGGCGCCTTCGCCTCCGGCCATGGCTACGCCGGACAAGATGATCAGGGATAGTGCGGTGAGTACGGTTTTCTTCATGGTGATTTCCTTTCATTGCGATCTTGCCACGGCCGGACTGTTTGGGTCCGGCGACAGGGCTTGAGTCGACATTCTATGGCGGGCTTTGCCGCAGTGCGGTAAACGATTGTGATCGTGTGCTAATGAACTTTGATCGTGTTTACAAAGCTGGATTAGCGGCCTGCCTGGCTGGTCTGGGCCGGAGCCGGAGCTTGCTTGGCGGCGATCTGGGCTTGCATGCGTTCGCGCATTTCGCGGGCGTTGCCGGCGCCTTCGCCACCGGCTGTGGCGGCGCCGGACAGAACGATCAGAGACAGGGCGGCGATAACGGTGTGTTTCAACATGGGGAATTCCTTGTAAAGTGTGGGAGGCGCGCTTATTTGGCTTGCTGAGCCTGGGCTGGGGTTTGCGCCTGCTTGGCGGCGATCTGGGTTTGCATGCGCTCGCGCATTTCACGGGCGTTGCTGGCGCCTTCGCCGCCGGCTGCGGCTGCGCCGGACAGAACGATCAGAGACAGGGCGGCGATAACGGTTTGCTTCAACATGGTCAAAATCCTTGTGCGATTAAGTGGCTTGGCGGCGGCCTGGATGTTCAAAATGCTAGAATCGATCCGGTGCTCCGCTAAGGAGTCGAGCTGCCCGCTCTGGCAGGCTGAGCGACTTAGTGACTGAATATTAAGGATGTTTTTTAGCCGCAGATAGCGGAATGATTTGCACTGAACCATCAGTAAATTTGAATATGAAACTATCACTCGACGCTTTGCTGGTGCTGGACGCCATCGACAACCACGGCAGCTTCGCCGCCGCAGCGGATGCTTTGTTCCGGGTGCCGTCCGCGGTGACTTACACCGTGCAGAAGCTGGAACAGAGTTTGGGCGTGCAGATATACGATCGCAGCGGACACCGCGCCCGGCTAACGCCGGCCGGCGAGCGTCTGCTCAAGGACGGCCGCCATCTGCTGGACGCGGCGCGTCAGCTGGAGCTGAGGGTTAGCAAGCAAGCCCAGGGCTGGGAGCATCAGTTGCGCATCGTAATCGGGGATCTGGTGGACTTTGGCCAGGTAATCCCGTTGATCGCGGAATTCGATCAACTGGCTTCTGCCACGCGACTGATTTTCCGCAGCGAGATTTTCGGCGGCACTTGGGACGCCCTGTACGACGACCGCGCCGATCTGGTGATAGGCGCGCCTAATATGCCGCCTCCCGGCGACTATTTCACCCGCACCATAGGCAGTTACGATTTTGTGCTGGTGGTGGCCGCCGGTCATCCGCTGGCGGCGGAGGATAAGCCGCTGCCGCCGCATGTGCTGCGTCAGCACCGCGCAGTGGCGATAGGCGACACTTCACGACGCTTGCAGCCGCGCACCGGAGGTTTGCTCGATGGTCAGGATGTGCTGACCGTGCACAGCAGCCTCGCCAAGCTGGATGTGATCCTGGCCGGCCTGGGCAGCGGCTATCTGCCGCGCTCCATGGTGGGGCCTTATCTGGCCAGCGGGGATCTGGTGGCCAAGGAAGTGGCCGAGGACAGTCCGGACCACCAGATGTGCTTTGCCTGGAAGCAGGCACAGCCTGGCAAGGCGTTGCAGTGGTTCATTCAGCGTTTGGAGCAGGCGGTGGAAGCGGGCGAACTCCGGCCGTGAAAAAGCCGGCGTCCGTGAGGAGGCCGGCCGGGCATGCGTGCCGCGGGCAGGTTCTTAGAGCCAGTTCAAAATCTAGCGAGCAAGAGCGAGACAAGGCGAAAACCGCTGAGAAAGCGGCATGGTCAAGTGGTACATGAGCATTTCGAAGCGGTACTCACCGTGTCACGCCTCACGAAGCGCAGCAGATTATGAACAGACTCTTAGATGTCCTGGCCCTCGACGATGCCGTCGTGACTGGTGGCCTGCTTGGGCAGCAAGAGGTTCAGCACGATGGCCAGCAGCGAGCAAAGGCCAACGCCAGCCAGCTCGAAATCCCCCAGCTTCAGGCTGAGGCCGCCGATGCCGGAGGTGAGCACCACCGAGATGATCACCAGATTGCGCGGTTCCATCAGGTCCACCTTGGCCTCGATCAGGGTTTTCAGGCCGATGGAGGCGATGGTGCCGAACAAGAGCACCATGATGCCGCCCATCACCGGCAGCGGGATGGACTGCAATAGCGCGTTGAACTTGCCGAAGAAGGCCATGGCGATGGCGAACAGCGCGGCCCAGGTCATGGTGACCGGATTGAAGTTGCGGGTGATCATCACCGCGCCGGTGACTTCGGCGTACGTGGTCACCGGAGGGCCGCCGATCAGGCCGGCTACGCAGACACCCAGGCCGTCGCCGGACAGGGTGCGGTGCAGGCCGGGCGATTGGGTGTAGTCCTTGCCTGTGACGCCGCCTATCGCCATCACGCCGCCGATATGTTCAATGGCCGGAGCGATGGCCACCGGAAGCATGAACAGCGCGGCCGCCCAGTTGACTTCCGGGCTGTGGAAGGCCGGCATCGCGAACCAGGGCGCGGCCGCCAGTTTGGCGAAGTCCACCACGCCAAACAGCGCGGCGGCGATATAGCCGACGATGACGCCGGCCAGAATGGGCACCAGTTTGAACAGGCCGCGCGCGAAGATGGACACGATGATGGTGGTGGTCAGGGAGATCGCCGCCAGCAGCATGGAGACCGCGTAAGGCGTGACCTGCTTGCCGCCGGCGAGGCCCATCGCCATGCCGGAGGCCGCGGTGGCCACCGACAGGCCGATGATCATGATCACCGGGCCGATCACCACCGGGGGCAGCAGCCGGTTGACGAAGGCCATGCCGCGCCAGCGGACCACGGCGGAAAACAGGAAGTACATGAAGCCGGCACAGAACAGGCCGAACTGCGTCGCGCCCTGGCCCCAGGTGTGCATCGAATAGATGATGGGGCCGATGAAGGCGAAGGAGGAGCCGAGGAAGATCGGCACTTGGCGCCCGGTGTACAACTGGAACAGCAGGGTGCCGATGCCGGCTCCCAGCAGCGCCATCGCCGGATTGAGGCCGGTCAGCAGCGGCACCAGCACCAGCGCGCCAAAGGCGACGAACAGGATCTGGGCGCCGGACACAGCCAGCTTG
This sequence comes from Chromobacterium sp. IRSSSOUMB001, assembly GCF_023507765.1. NCBI lineage: Bacteria > Pseudomonadati > Pseudomonadota > Betaproteobacteria > Neisseriales > Chromobacteriaceae > Chromobacterium > Chromobacterium sp. IRSSSOUMB001. The sequence goes on along the minus strand of NZ_JALCYU010000002.1, from coordinate 241,403 downwards.
AGTTGTTGGAGCATGATTTTAGCCTCTGGGGTCGTCTCTGTCTGAATGGGGGGGGCTGGCCTAAAGCAGCCGCTTGCCGAGAATGCGCGCTTGCGGTTCCAGGCCTCGGCGCAAGTAGAAGTTCAACGCGGCTTGGTTGAAATCCTTCACCTCTAGCCGGATCTCGTCGGCCGAATGTCGCCGCGCCCAGTCCTCGGCCGCGTTCAGCAAGGCTGAACCCTGGCCCTGCCCACGCCGCTCCGCCGTGACCACTAGCGTGGCGACACGGCAAATGCGTCGAGGCAGCAGGAAGGGGAGGGTAAGGTCCTGCAGGGTCAAGGCGATGAAAGCGGTGACCTCGCCATCGGTCTCCGCCAGTAGCAGCCCGGCGTTGGGAGTGTTCAGCTGACCGGCCCAGAACGCGCTGTCGCGGTCTGCGGCGCCGTTATCGGCGAAAGTGTGCGGCAACGCAAGGTGGTGCTGCAGATTGATTTCGTCGGCAAGACGGCAGATGGCGAGCAAGTCGCTGGCGGCTGCGGGGCGTATTGTCATGGCTGAGACCGGATGAGGCGCGCAAAAAAACGCCGCGTCCGAAACGGGAGCAGCGGCGCTGGAATGGCTCATGATCAGGCTTGCTTGGTGCCGAAGATCTTGTCGCCGGCATCGCCCAGGCCGGGAATGATGTAGCCATGTTCGTTCAGGTGGCTGTCGAGGGAGGCGGCGTAGATCTGCACGTCCGGATGGGCGTCGTTGACGATCTTCACGCCTTCGGGCGCGGCCACCATCACCACGGCCTTAATCTGTTTGCAGCCGTTGCGCTTGAGCAGGTCTATGGTAGCGACCAGCGAGCCGCCGGTGGCCAGCATCGGATCGATGATGATGGCGATGCGTTCGTCCAGATTGCCGACGAACTTCTCGAAATAGGACACCGGCTCCAGCGTTTCCTCGTTGCGGGCCAGTCCAACCACGCTGATCTTGGCGGAAGGCACCAGGTCGAGCACGCCGTCCAGCATGCCGATGCCGGCGCGCAGGATAGGCACTACGGTGACTTTCTTGCCCTTGATTTGCTGGACATCGATCTTGCCGCACCAGCCGTCTATGGTGACGCTTTCCAGTTCGAAGTCGCGGGTGGCTTCATAGGCGAGCAGGCGCGCCAGTTCTTGGGTCAACTGGCGGAATTTCATGGTGCTGGTATCGGCTTCGCGCAGCAGGCCGAGTTTGTGTTGCACCAGCGGATGCTGGACGACGGTGATGTTCATGAGACGTTCCCATACCTTGGCAAAGAGCTGCTTTCGGCGAGGGCGCGCCAAAAGCAGCTCTTAGTATTAGTTATATGAAGCCGACAGCCTCGGAAGGTCTTGGGCTGCCTGCGGGGCATTTGGTATGGGGCGGTATTTTACCCCTTTTCCCATTCCGAAATCCACTGCAAGAATTCGGCGGCGGCCCGCGGCGGGCTGCAGATATAGCCCTGCACCGCGTCGCAGCCTAGTTCGGCGAGCGTGGCCAGATCAGCGGTGTCCTCCACGCCAATGGCCACCGTGGTGAGCCCGGACGCTTTGGCCAGGCCGATGTCTTCGCGCAGTATGGCTTGTAGATGCTGGTTGGAACTGACGCCCTGGACGAAGGCGCGATCCACTTTCAACAGACTGAAATGGCTGATCAGCAGTTTGTCTGTCAGGGTGACGCCGATGCCGAATTCGTCGATGCCGATGCCGAAGCCGGCGGTGCGCAACTGGGCCAGCTGCGCGTCGGCTTTCTGCCAGTGCTGTCGCAAGGTGGATTCGGAGAACTCCAAGGTCAGCTTGGCTGGCTCCAGGCCCAGAATGCGCACTTTCTGCAGCAGTTGCTCGCACAGGCTGTCGTCGTCCAGCGACATCGAGGTCAGGTTGATGGTGACCGGAATGTCATGGCCGCGTTCCTGCCAATCGCTGCAGGCGTACAGCGATTTTTCCAGGATCAGTTCGGTCAGTTCGCGGATCATGCCGCGCTCTTCCATCGCCGGCACGAAGCTGACCGGCGACAGCACGCCCAGCGCCGGGTGCTGCCAGCGCGCCAGCGCTTCGGCCGCGATCACCTTGCGGCTGGAGATTTCGACTATCGGTTGAAACCAGGGGATGAGCTGATCGTTGACCAGCGCGCGCCAGATCTCTTCGATGGGCATGGCGCTGGCGGGGCTGAGGGCGGCTTTGGTTTCCTGATGTGTCGGCATGGGGCGGTTTGGGTCGGGCAAGCGGATGTCACCCTGATTGTATGACATGGCGGGTGTTTTCGAAACGGTAAATTCCGCTGCAAAAACAAAGGTCCCGGCGTTGGCCGGGACCGGGGAGAGGTGCTTACAGGTCTTTCAGCAGCTCTTGCAATTCACCGTTCTGGAACATTTCATACATGATGTCGGAGCCGCCGACGAACTCGCCTTTGACGTAGAGCTGCGGAATGGTCGGCCAGTTGGAGAAGTCCTTGATGCCCTGGCGGATGTCGGCGTCCTGCAGCACGTCCACGGTCACGAACTGTTCAAGGCCACAGGCCTTGAGGATTTGCACCGCGCGGGAGGAGAAGCCGCATTGCGGGAATTGGGCCGAGCCCTTCATGAACAGCACTACCGGGTTGTCGGTCACGGTTTGCTGGATGGTTTGTTGCGCGCTCATTCAGTGGTCCTTGCTTGGATCGTCAATCTGGCTGCGGGTCTTGCGCCTGACTTCGGCGAAATACCCGAGCGTTTCAATGGGTTATTTTACTTTTCGTCCGCCCGCGGGTCAATTTGCTTGGCTGGCTGCGGTTGGTTCGCGTGCCACTGGCGCAGGAAGATGTGCACCTGGCCGTCGTACAGCGCGCGGCGGGTGATCAGCCGCGACACATTGGACGCCAGCAGCGCGGTGGCCATCAGCGGGATGATCATCGCCGAGGAGTCGGTCATTTCCATCACGATGATGAAGCCGGTCATCGGCGCGCGGGTCATGCCGGCGAAGAAGCCCACCATGCCCAAGAGCACGATCAGGGTCTGCGGCAGGAAGGGCAGCAGATTGGCCATGTTCAGGCCGAAGCCGGCCCCCACCGCCAGCGACGGCGCGAACATGCCGCCCGGCACCGCGCTGATGAAGCTGATGAACATGCTGAGCAGCTTGAGCAGGCCGTAGCCCTGCATGCCGGCGCCGCTGCCCTCGATGATTTCGCGGGCGCGGAAATAGCCGGTGCCGAAGGTGACGCCGTCGCTGGCGATGCCGATCACCGCCAGCGCCAGGCCGCAGCCGGCGGCGAACAGCACCGGCTTTTGCAGCCGCCAGCCGTGCAGCGGGCCGGGCAGGCGCTGGGTCAGCGCCAGCATGATGCGGCAGCAGACGCCGCCGAGCAGGCCGCCGATGATGCCGCAGACGGGGATGGCCAGCCAGGATTGCTCCAGCTCCATATTCACCGACACCATGCCGAAATAGCTGTAATTGCCGAGGATGGCGGTGGCGGTGAGGCCGGACACGATCACCGACAGCAGAATGGTGGAGCTGGCGCGCAAGTCGAAGGTGCGGCCCATCTCCTCGATGGCGAACACGATGCCGGCCAGCGGCGCGTTGAAGGCGGCGGCCACGCCGGCGGCGCCGCCGGCCAGGATGAAGCTGCGAGCCGCGCCTTCGTGGCGCAGCGCCGCGTGGCGGTTCAGCGAATACTTGATCGCCGCGCCCACCTGCACGATGGGGCCTTCGTAGCCGAAAGTGGCGCCGGAGCTGATGCCGATCAGGGTCAGCAGCATTTTGCCGATCGCGGCGCGTATGGTCAGAATGCGTTCGCGCAGCGCCTGCATGCCGCCTTCCAGCGCGGCGATGGATTGCGGGATGCCGCCGCCGGCGGAGCCGGGAAAGTAATGTCGCATCAGCCAGATGGCCAGCGCCAGGCCGGCCGGGGTGATCAGCAGGCTCCAGTAAGGCGAATTATCGTAGATGCGGGTGAAGATAGCGTGCGACAGATGGCTGCCGTTGGCGAAAACGCTGGCCATCAGGCCAATCAGAATGGCGGCGGTCCAGATCGGGATGTGGCGGCGCCACAGGACTGCGGACAAGTAGAGGTAGCGCAGGCGGCGCTGGACGCGGCTGCGGACTTGTCTGGCAGTGGGGGAGTCTGGCATGGAGCCGGCCTTTGCGGAAGAATATGTGAGTTTTTTCTAATATTCAATGGTAAGGCGTATTGAGTTGAAAGACAAACCCCGGGCGCATCAGCGGCCGGGGTTGAGGCATGCTCAGGCGTTTTTTTCCAGTACGGCGGCGAAGAAACCGTCGGTATTGTGCAACTGTGGCTTCAGTTCCAGGTAGTCGCCCATTTGTAGCGGGATCTTCTGTTCCGCCAACACCTCGTCCATTTTCACCAGTTTGAAATCGGGGTGGTCCGCCAGGAAGGCGGCGACGATGTCTTGGTTTTCTTGCGGCAGCAAGCTGCAGGTGGCGTAGACCAAGCGGCCGCCGGCGCGGACCAGGCGGGAGGCGGAAGCCAGGATGGAGGCCTGCTTGGCGTTCAGTTCGGCCACGCTGTCCGGGCTTTGGCGGAATTTCAGGTCCGGATTGCGGCGCAGGGTGCCCAGGCCGGAGCAAGGCGCGTCCACCAGCACGCGGTCGGCCTTGCCGGCCAGGCGTTTGACCTTGGTGTCGTTTTCCGAGGCCAGCAATTGCGGGTGGACATTGGACAGGCCGGAGCGCGCTTGGCGCGGCTTGAGCTTGGCCAGCCGTTTTTCCGAAACATCGAAAGCGTACAAGCGGCCGCTGGAGGCCATCTGCGCACCCAGCAGCAGGGTTTTGCCGCCGGCGCCGGCGCAGAAGTCGACAACCATTTCCCCGCGACGCGCGCCGGTGATCAGGCCCAGCAGTTGGCTGCCTTCATCCTGCACCTCGAACACGCCGGCTTTGAACAGCTCGTGCTTGGCCAGCGAAGGCTTGGTTTTCAGACGAATGCCCAGCGGCGAGTAGGGCGTGGCCTCGCATTCGAGGCCGTCCGCCTGCAAGCGGCCCAGCAATTCGTCGCGCTTCATCTTCATGGTGTTGACGCGCAGGTCCAGCGGCGCGCCTTCCGCCAGGCCCTTGCCCAGCGCGATCACCTGTTCCGGCGTTTGTTCGCCCAGGCGCTCAATCACCCATTGCGGCAGCTCGGCGTCCACTTCCAGGCTGGCCGGCAAGACTTTGCCCTTGATCTGGCCCAGCCATTCCTTTTCGCCGGCGCTGGCGGCCTCGCCCAGCTCCTTGACGTTGAGCTTGTGGATTTTCAGCAGGGCCACCAGGGCTAGCCGGCGCGGGGTGGCCTTGTCCGGCGCGATCAGCGCGCGCAATTGCAGCAGGCGGCGCAGCGCGCCGAAAGCGGTTTCCGCGATGATGTGGCGGTCGTTGGCGCCCAGCTTGCTGTGTTCGCGGAAATAAGCCGACAACACCGCGTCGGCAGGCCTGTCGAAGCGGATCATCTGGCCGATGACGGTTTCGATATGTTTCAGTTGATGGTGATTAATAGTCATTCTTGTGTTTTCTCGTGGGTTGCGGCGGCAGCTTCCATTGCGGCGCGCCGTTCACGTCGATGCGGACGGCCCTGAGGTCAATCCGTTTATCCTTGTCGATGCGCTGGATGCGCACCGGCAGATTAGAGAACTCCGGCGCCAGCCAGAATTCATTAATGTCGCCGTCGCCCTGGGCGCGGAATACGATAACCCGGATCTTGCCGGCGCCGGTGTCGTAATCGGCCTCGCCGCTGGGGCGCATCGGGTATTCGTACACTTTCTTGCCGGTTGTGATCTGGATGGGTTCGGGTCCCAGTTCGCCGCCTTTCAGCCCCAGCTGGAAAGCGAGGCTGAACACATCTTGCGCGCCGGGCTTCAGATCCATCAGTTTGTCGCCTTGATCGCCGTAGCGCAGCTGACCCGCATTGTAGTCGAAATGCGCGGACTCTTTGACTTGGCCGCCGCGCCAGGCTTGCAAGCTGTCCGGAAGCAAGCCGGTCTTGCTCTTGAAACGGCCTTCGGAAAGATAGCGCAGCTTGGGGCCGATAAAGGGGTTGGCGTTGATGTCCAGCCGGTAGCCGCCGTCCCCGCGGCTCCAGTCCAGCGTGCCGGTGCCCAGCATCGCCGAGCCGTAGAACACCTGGTAGCCCAGCGTGGCTTGACGGGGGAAGCCGCGCAGCTTGCTCTTGGGGTGGAGATAGCCATCGTCGGCGGCGGCGGCTTCGGCCGTCGGCGCGCTGGCCTCGTCCTTGTCGTTCGCCGCCATATTATCGGCGATCGGCGCCGATGAGGCGGTTTTGCTTTCCGCGCTGGGCATGGAGGCGTCGGGTTTGGGCTCCGCCGCCGGCGCGCTGCTGGCCTTCTTGCTTGGCCGCGCCTGAGCGACGACCGGTTCCGACGCCGCCTGCGGCGCCGAGGCTTCCGCCTTCTTGGCGGCGGGCTTGGGCTTGGCCGGCGCCGGTTTGGGCGCTGCCGGCCGCAATTGGGCCACGGCGCCTTGCGGCGCTGTCTTGGCCGCCGGTTCGTCGGCGTCCAGCGCCTGCATCTTGACGCTGATGTCGCGCAAATCCTGGTCCGGCGGCAGCTCCAGCCGCACCTCCGGCAGCAGGCCGGAGCCCAGCACGCCAAGATGAATGGCGAGCGACAGGGCCAGGGCCAGCAGGATCAGACGACGGCTTTTCATGGATTCAGGGCGCGGGCGCCATCAGGCTGCCGGCAACGGAGGCGCGGCTGGAGGTCTTCCCGGCGACGATGTTCAGTTCGCCGGCGACGAAGCGGCGCACGGCGGCCGGGTAGAGCTGGTGTTCCAGTTTCAGCACGCGCTCGGCCAGTGTGTCGGCATCGTCGCTGTCCAGCACTTCCACCACGCCCTGGGCGACGATGGGGCCGTGGTCCAGTTCGGCGGTGACAAAGTGCACGGTGCAGCCGGCTACCTTGCATCCCATTTCCAGCGCGCGCTGGTGGGTGTTTAGGCCGGTGAAGGCCGGCAACAAGGACGGGTGCACGTTCAGCATGCGGCCTTCGTAGCGGCGGGTGAAGCCGGCGCTGAGAATGCGCATGAAGCCGGCCAGCACCACGAGATCCGGCTGGTGGCTGTCTATCAGCTGCGCCAGCGCGGCGTCGAAGTCCTCGCGGCTGGCGAAGGTTTTGTGGTCCAGCGCCGCGGTGGCGATGCCGCGCTCGGCCGCCCAGGCGAGGCCGGCGGCGTCTGGGCGATTGGAAATCACCGCGGCGATGCGCGCGCCGGCGATATTGGCGTCGACGATGGCCTGCATATTGGAGCCGCGGCCGGAAATCAGGATGACGATATTCTTCATGTTGGAATCGACGGAGACGTTGCCAGATAGTGTTCCCAGTCGGCGGCATCCGTGATGCAGCGCAACTGCTGTTCGTGCCAGCTGCCGCCCTGGTCCAGGCAGCGGTCGAGATCGGCCAGGATGACGGCCTCGCGATAAATGACAAACGCCGCCAGCAGGGCCAGCGGCGCCAGTAGCATCCAACGCAGCGCTTTAGGCGATCTGGGTTTGATGCTCGTCACCATTGCGGGCGCGCACCGCGCCGATCCGGTACACGGTTTCGCCTTCGCCTTGCAGCAACGCGGCGGCCTGATCGGCGTTCTCCGCCGCCACAATCACGACCATGCCGATGCCGCAGTTGAAAGTGCGGTACATTTCCTGGCTATCGACCTTGCCCTCCTGCTGCAGCCACTGGAACAACTTGGGCTGCGGCCAGGCGGCGGCGTCGATCTGCGCGACGACATGCTCCGGCAGCACGCGCGGGGTGTTCTCCGTGATGCCGCCGCCGGTGATGTGGGCCATGCCCTTGACCGGCAGCGCCTGCATCAGTTTGAGCAAAGGTTTCACGTAGATGCGGGTGGGGGCGATGATGGCGTCGCGCAGGCTGCGTCCGTCCTCGAACGGCGCGTCCAGATCCGGCTGAGCGCGTTCGATGATCTTGCGCACCAGCGAGTAGCCGTTGGAGTGCACGCCGTTGGATTTCAGGCCCAGCACTACGTCGCCGGGGGCGATGTCGCGGCCGCTGATCACGGCGCTCTTCTCCACCACGCCGACGGCGAAGCCCGCCAGATCGTATTCGCCGGTCGGGTACATGCCGGGCATTTCGGCCGTCTCGCCGCCGATCAGCGCGCAGCCGGCCTGTTCGCAGCCGGCGGCGATGCCTTTGATCACGTCGGTGGCTTGGGGCACGTCCAGTTTGCCGCAGGCGAAGTAGTCGAGGAAGAACAGCGGTTCCGCCCCTTGCACCAGGATATCATTGACGCTCATTGCCACGAGGTCGATGCCCACGGTATCGTGACGATTCCAGTCAAAGGCCAGTTTCAGCTTGGTGCCGACGCCGTCGGTGCCGGAAACCAGCACCGGCTCCTTGTATTTCTTGGAAATCTCCACCAGTGCGCCGAAACCGCCGATGCCGCCGATGACCTCCGGGCGCATGGTGCGCTTGGCATAAGGCTTAATGTTCTCGACCAGCGCGTCGCCGGCATCAATGTCGACGCCGGCATCACGGTAACTGAGGGAAGTGGTGTTCAAGGTAAACTCGCTTTCTGCAAACTTGAAGTATTTTTACATCAAGCTTTCGCCGACGCGAAAGCAGCACATTTTAACTGAAGTCGCGATGAAACGCTCCCAAAACCGTCTGATTCCCTGGGTCATCGGCGCAACAGCCTTGCTGTTCGCCGGCTGGCTGTTGCAGCAGTTGGCGGCCGCGCTGACGCCGTTCGCGGTGGCCGCGGTGCTGGCTTATGTGCTCAACCCGGCGATGCGCTGTCTGGCCGGGAAAGGCTTGCCGCGGCCTTTGGCCGCCGGCCTGTTGACGTTGGCCGGCATGGCAGCCACCATCGCCCTGTTGCTGGTGGTGGCGCCCATGCTGTTCAAGCAGACCCAGGGCTTGATAGACCGCTTGCCTGTCTTGGCGGATTTCGCCCAGGGGCGGGTGCTGCCCTGGCTGCGTACCGAGTTCGCCATCCATCTGGAACTGGACGCGGCCGGCTGGAAGCGAGTGCTGGCCGCCAACGCCGGCGCTTTGAAGGGCGCGCTGTCGGCGGTGGCGCTGCGGGCGACCCAGAGCGGCTTCATGCTGGCCGGCCTGTTGTTCAACCTGCTGTTGTTGCCGGTGCTGCTGTTTTATTTCCTGCAGGATGGGCCGCGGATGGCCGCGACGCTGGCCACGCTGGTGCCGCGGCGCTGGGCGGGCGAGGTGGAGTCCCTGGCGGGGGAGTTGGACCGGGTATTGGGCGAATTCCTGCGCGGGCAACTGTCGGTGATGCTGATCATGGCGCTGATTTTCGCGTCCAGTCTGGCCTTGCTGGGGCTGGAGTCCGGCATCGCCATCGGCGTGGTGGCCGGTTTGTTGGTGTTTATCCCTTATCTGGGCACTTTTCTCGGCTTCGCTCTGGCCGGGCTGGCCGCCGCGCTGCAGTTTGATTCCGCCGGCGATGTGCTGCTGGTGCTGGGCGTGTTCGGCGCGGGCCAGTTGCTGGAAAGCTTTTTGATCACCCCTTGGCTGGTGGGCGAGCGCATCGGCCTATCGCCGGTGGCGGTGATCTTTTCCTTGCTCGCTTTCGGCCAGTTGCTGGGCTTCGCAGGCCTGCTGCTGGCCTTGCCGATGGCGGCCGCCACCTTGGTGATATGCCGCTTTCTGGCGCGCGCGTATTTCAACACACGCTTTTATCAGCGTAAAATCAGAAATAGACATCAAAACCCAGTTTGATCGCCTTCACTTGGACCAGTTAATACTTGATTTGACGCCCACCCCCTTGCCGGCCTTCGATAATTTCCTGGCCGAACGCAACCGCGAGGTGATCACAGCGCTGACGGCCGAGGCCGGCGAGCGCTTCATCTATCTGTGGGGCGAGCCAGGTTGCGGCAAGACGCATTTGCTGCAGGCTTGGATCGCCCACGCCGAGCGGCTGGGGCGCGCCTCCATCTATCTGGACGGCAAGACCGAGCATCTGCCTGACTTTGCGCGCGAGGCCAGCTTTATCGCCGTCGACCACGTCGACGACCTGGCGCCGGACGACCAGATTACCCTGTTTTCCTTCTACAACTCGCTGAAAGAAAGCGGCGAGTCGCGGCTGTTGATGGCGGGCCGCCAGCCGCCGATGGCCCTGGCGGTGCGCGACGATCTGCGCACCCGGCTGGGCTGGGGCCTGGTGTTCGAGGTCAAGGCGCTGTCGGACGAGGACAAACTGGCCGCGCTGCGCAGCCACGCCGCCAGCCGTCAGTTGTCGATCCCGGACGATGTCTACCGCTACTTGCTGACGCATTGGCGGCGCGACCTGTCCAGCCTGATAGGCATGATTGACATATTGGACCGCTACTCTCTGGCCATGAGGCGGCCGATCACCGTGCCGCTGGTGAAAAACGTTTTGCAAACCGCAAGCCCGGAACCATGACCAATACCACCGCATTGCGCAACTTGGCGCTGTTCGACCTCGACCACACCCTGATCGCGGGCGATTCCGACTTCGAATGGCCGCGTTTTCTGATCCAGCGCGGCATTCTGGAGCAAGCGCATTACGACGAGCGCAACAATTATTTCTATCAGCAGTACCAGCAGGGCACGCTGGACATCCACGAGTATCTGGCTTTCGCGCTGGAGCCCTTGAAGCGCTTCAGCCGCGCAGAGCTGGACGCCTTGCACGCGGACTACCTGGAGCAGCACATCAAGCCCATCATTACCCGCAAAGCGCGCGATTTGCTGGCGGCGCACGCGGCTCAGGGCGACGAGATCATCATCATCACCGCCACCAACCGCTTTATCACCGGGCCGATCGCCCGCGAGCTGGGCGTGGAGCACCTGATCGCCATCGAGCTGGAAGAAGAGGAGGATGGACGCTTTACCGGCCGCGTTAGCGGCGTGCCCAGTTTCCAGGAGGGCAAGATCACCCGTTTGCAGCAGTGGCTGGATGAGCGCGGCTTGAGCATGAACAGCTACGGCCAGAGCTTTTTCTACAGCGATTCGCACAACGATCTGCCCTTGCTGAAGCTGGTCGACCACCCCGTGGCGGTGGATCCGGACGACACCTTGCGCGCTTACGCGGAGCAGCAGGACTGGCGCGTGATTTCCTTGCGCGATTGAGGCGAGGCAATTATCCACAGCGGCGGCTGAATAACCTTGTGGATAACAGTGTGGATTGCTTGCCGGGGCTTGGCTTTTGCTGGCAAAGGTTAAAAAAGCGGCAGTGCCCAATCATGGTCGCGAAATTGATAGATTTGCTTGAAATCCTTGCCTGGCGCGGCTTTCGTCAAGTTGAGTTTCGAGCGCCGCCGACGAAATAAGGCGAGTATTCGAAAGCCTTTATAAAAGATGGGTTTAGGCGGCTTTGTTGACAACTCTGCGCAGTTTTCGTCGCTAAGAACGTGTTTACAATCTCGCGAGCTAAGGCGAGACAAGGCGAAAACGGCTGAGAAAGCGGAATGTACGCGTGGTACATGAGCATTTCGAAGCGGGTTTCAACGCCGTATCGCCGACGCGCAGCAGATCGTAAACAGGTTCTAAGCGTCTGTTTGCGGTTGCGGCGACGGCCGCGCGCGGCGGCGCCGGTTGCTGAATCTGCATGGATGCCGCTAAAGTTCAGGGTCTGTCGCTCCGGGTTTCGCAAGAGTCGAGCCGGCGCGGCGGACCCTAGTGTTTGCAATCGTTTTTCGGAGAACCCCCTCGTGTGGTCAATCATTGAAGCGGCCGGCTGGCCGATCTGGACCATCATCGCCGCCTCGGTCGTGTCGCTGGCGATTATCTTTGAACGGTTGTTCAGCCTGAGAAAGGGCAGCGTGGCGCCGGAGGGCCTGCTGGGGCAGGCCTTGCAGGAATACCGCCGCGCCGGCGCCAGCGAGGAGCTGTTGCGCAAACTGCAGGCGCATTCGCCGCTGGGCCGGCTGTTTTGCGCCGGTTTGCGCAACGTCGGCGGCAATCGCGAAGTGATGAAGGAAGCCATCGAGGACGAGGGCCGCGTGGTGGCGCACCAGTTGGAGCGCTTGCTGACCACCTTGGGCACCATCGCCGCGATGGCGCCACTGCTGGGCCTGTTGGGCACGGTGATAGGCATGATTGAGATCTTCGGTTCGCAGTCGCCGGCCGGCAACAACCCGCAGGCGCTGGCGCACGGCATTTCCATCGCGCTGTACAACACCGCTTTCGGCCTGATCGTGGCCATTCCCAGCATGATGTTCTATCGTCATTTCCGCTCCAAGGTGGATGGCTTGTTGGTGGAGATGGAGTCGCAGGCGGTCAAGCTGGTGGAAGTGCTGCACGGCGAGCGTAAAAACGGGAGTTGAGCATGAATTTCCGCCGAGGCCGCAGCCGCGAAGAGCCCGAGATCAACTTTATTCCGCTGATCGACGTGCTGCTGGTGATCCTGATCTTTCTGATGGTCACCACCACTTATTCCAAGTTCGCCGAACTCAAGATCAATCTGCCGGCCGCTCAGGGCGAGCAGGCCAAGACCAAGTCGTCGGAAATCACCGTGGCGGTAGCCGCCAACGGAGAGATGGCGGTGGGCGAAGCGAAACTCGCCGCCGGCGACAAGGCGGCTTTGTTGAATAAATTGAAGGACGACGCGGCGGGCAAGAGCGACGTCATCGTCATTGTCAACGCCGACGCCAAGGCCACGCACCAATCCGTGGTGACGGTGATGGAGGCGGCGCGCGAGGCCGGGCTCAACCAGTTGACCTTCGCCACCCGTTCGCAATAGCAGCATGCATTGGATAGAACGGCAATGGTATCGGCCGCGTTGGTGGCTGACAGCCCTTCTGGCTCCGCTGGAAGGGCTGTTTGCCCTGTTGGCGGCGGCCAGGCGCTTTGCTTACCGCCGCGGCTGGCTGCGCGCCGAACGTTTGGACGCGCCGGTTGTGGTGGTGGGCAACATCAATGTCGGCGGCGTCGGCAAGACGCCGCTGACCTTGGCCTTGTTGCGCGATTTGCAACAAGGCGGCGTCAAGGCGGGCGTGATCAGCCGCGGCTACGGCGGCAGTCATCGCCAGCCCACGCTGGTGCGGCCGGATAGTTCGCCGGAGGAGGTGGGCGACGAGCCGCTCCTGCTGGCCGCCGGCGGCGCGCCGGTAGTGGTGGGGCGGGACCGCGTCGCCGCCGGCCGCCATCTGCTGGCGCTGAACCCTGATGTGCAGCTGATATTGACCGACGACGGATTGCAACATTATCGGCTAAGCCGCGATCTGGAGATTGTGGTGCTGGATGGCGCGCGCGGAGGGGGCAACGGCCGCTTGTTGCCCGCCGGGCCTTTGCGAGAACCGTGGTCGCGGCTAGGGTCGGTGGATGCGGTGGTGGTCAATGGCGGCGATGCCGCCGGCCTGGCTCTGCCGGCCGGGCCGCGACGTTTTGCCATGCGTCTGCGACCCGCACCCTTGCAGCGGCTGGATGCGCCCGACGAGACGCGAGCGGCGGCGGATTTCTCCGGCTTGCGCTTGGCGGCGATGGCCGGCATCGGCCACCCGCAGCGCTTTTTCGACACGCTGGCCGGCTTGGGCTTGCGGCCGGAGCTTTGTCTGGCCTGGCCAGATCATCATCAGTTCGAAGCCGCCGACCTGCCGGCCGGCATGGACGCGGTGATCGTCACTAGCAAGGACGCGGTCAAGCTGCGGCGGGTGATTCATGATGCAGCGCAGCGTGCTAGACTATGGGTTTTGCCGGTTCAGGCGGAGTTGGAGCCTGATCTGAGCGCTTGGATTCTGGATCGACTGAAGATAAAACATGGACGCTAAATTCCTGGATATTCTGGTGTGCCCGTTGTGCAAGGGACCGCTGGTTTTCGACAAGGCCAAGCAGGAACTGATCTGCAAGGGCGACCGGCTGGCTTACCCGATCAAGGACGGCATTCCGATGATGCTGGAAGCCGAGGCCCGCGAACTGGCGCCGGAAGAAGAGATAAAATGAGCCGCGGCTTTTGCGTGGTGATTCCCGCGCGTCTGGCATCCAGCCGCTTGCCGGGCAAGCCGCTGGCCGACATCGCCGGCAAACCCATGGTGGCGAGGGTTGCCGAGCAGGCGGCCAAGAGCGGCGCAAGCCGGGTGATCGTGGCCACCGACCACGACGATGTGCTGTCCGCTTGCCGCGCTCACGGCATTGAAGCGCTGATGACGCGCGCCGACCACGCCAGCGGCACCGACCGGCTGGCCGAAGTGGCGCAGGCGCTGAACTTGGCCGACGATGAGATCGTGGTCAATGTCCAAGGCGACGAACCGCTGATCAACCCGGCACTGATCGACCAACTGGCGGCGCTCTTGGCCGCCGGCGACGCGCCGGTGGCGACCTTGGCGCATCCGTTCCGCGAGGCCGCCGACATGTTCAATCCCAACGTGGTCAAGACGGTGCTGGACCACGCCGGCCGCGCGTTATATTTCAGCCGCGCGCCGATTCCCTATGCCCGCGACGCCTTTGCACAAGATGCGAGCGCGTTGCCCGTGGATCTACCAGTGCTGCGGCATATCGGCATGTACGCCTATCAGGCGGGTTTTCTGAAGACCTATAACCGTTTGGAACCGGCGCCGCTGGAGCGGTTTGAAGCGCTGGAGCAGTTGCGGGTGTTGTGGCACGGCTTCGCCATCAAGGTGGCGGTGGTAGAGTCCGCGCCGCCAGCCGGCGTGGATACGCCGGAGGACCTGGAACGCGTGCGCCGCTTGCTGGGCGACGGACGGAACCCATAAGCCGGGCCGCCTCGGCGCGGCCCGGATTTCGATATCAAATCATCTTATTCAAATTGACGGAGCGATCTTCATGCGACTGATCCTGTTGGGGGCGCCTGGCGCCGGCAAAGGTACCCAGGCCAATTTCATCAAGGAAAAATTCGGCATCCCGCAAATCTCCACTGGCGACATGCTGCGCGCCGCGGTCAAGGCCGGCACGCCGCTGGGCCTGGAAGCCAAGGCGATCATGGACGCGGGCGGCCTGGTGCGCGACGACATCATCATCGGCCTGGTGAAGGAGCGCATTGCCGACGCGGATTGCGCGAATGGCTTCCTGTTTGATGGTTTTCCGCGCACGATCCCGCAAGCGGAGGCGATGATCGCCGCCGGCGTGGACATCGACTACGTGGTGGAGATCGACGTGCCGGACGCGGCCATCGTCGAGCGCATGGCCGGTCGCCGCGTGCACCTGGCCTCCGGTCGCACCTACCACATCAGCTTCAATCCGCCGAAAGTGGCCGGCAAGGACGATGTGAGCGGCGAAGAGCTGGTCCAGCGCGACGACGACCGGGAAGAAACCGTGAAGAAGCGCCTGGCGGTTTACCACGAACAGACTGCGGTGCTGGTGGGCTTCTACGGCGAGCGCGCCGCCAGCGGCGACGCTAAGGCGCCGAAATACATCAAGATCGACGGCACCCGCGCGGTGGAAACCGTGCGCGACGAGGTGCTGAAGGCGCTGGGCGCCTGAGCCGCGGCCGGTTGGCGATCCGCTGAGCGATCGTCGACAGGCGCCGGATTCGCCGTGTAAGCAAAAGCGGGCCTGCGGCCCGCTTTTGTTTTGGCGCGACGAGAAAGGGCTGGCGTGCCGGCGGCAACAGGCGGACAATTGAACCCGGAGCCCGCTAGCGGCTCCAAAAGTTTTTGCACGTCAAGCCGGAGCGATGCCGGCGCAAGGATAATACCTATGTATCACGGGGAACGTTTCAACGGGATTTCCCATTTGATCGGCACCTTGCTGGCCATTACCGGCCTGGTGGTGCTGGTGACCATGGCTGCGCGTGAGGGCGACCCCTGGAAAGTGGTCAGCTTCAGCCTGTACGGTGCCACTTTGGTGGCTTTGTATCTGATTTCCACGCTGTATCACAGCTTTCGCGGACGCGCCAAGGCGGTGCTGCAGAAGTGCGACCATTCGGCGATCTATCTGCTGATCGCAGGCAGTTACACGCCGTTCGCGCTGGTGACCCTGCGCGGCGCTTGGGGCTGGAGCCTGTTTGGCGTCAGCTGGGGCTTGGCCGTGTTCGGCATCATTCAGGAGCTGACATTGGGGCGGCGTACCCGTTTGCTGTCGATGATTCTCTACGTGGTGATGGGCTGGCTGGTGTTGGTGGCGTTGCCGCCTCTGATTGAATCGCTGCCCAGCGGCGGGCTGTTTTGGCTGGCCTTGGGCGGGATTCTGTACAGCGTGGGCATTTATTGGTTTCTCAACGACGAGAAAATACGCCACGGTCACGGCATCTGGCATTTGTTCGTGCTGGGCGGCAGCGTCTGCCAGTTTGTCAGCGTCTTGTTCTACGTGGCCTGAGCCACGGCTTGAAGTCCTCCCGTAGCGGCGGGCCGGAAGAAGGGCGAAATCAGCGCAAGCGCTGTTTTCGCCCTGTTTTATTCCGGCTTTGCTCAGCGCCCGAGGCGCGCTTACTCATCCGGCAAATCCTGCAACCGGCGTTCTTTGACCAGGGTTTCCAGAGCGCGCACCACTTCCGGATCGAACTGGCTGCCGGCGCGGCCGGAGATGTAGTCCATGGTGTCGCGCAGCGTCCACGGTTCCTTGTAGGGCCGCTTGTTGAGCAGGGCGTCGAACACGTCGACCACCGCGACGATACGCGCCGACAGTGGAATTTCCTGGGCTTTCTGCTTTCTGGGGTAGCCGTTGCCGTCGAAGTGCTCGTGGTGGCCGCCGGCGATTTCCGAGCCTAGCGACAGATAGCTCATGCCTTCCACCATGCTGGCTGATCTGGCCAGTATCTGCGCGCCTATGGTGGCGTGCTGTTCCATGATCACCCGCTCGTCCGGGTCCAGCTTGCCTGGTTTGAACAGAATGTGGTCCGGGGTGCCCACCTTGCCCACGTCGTGCAAGATGCTGGCCATGCCCACCATGTCCATGAACTCCTTGCCCATCAGCTCCGGATAGGCGCCGTTGTCGCGCATCTGCCAGGCGATGGCGTCGGTCAGCCTCTGCACGCGCAACACATGGTTGCCGGTGTCGGTATCGCGGAATTCCGCCAAGTCCGCCAGCGCCACTACCGTGGCTTCCTGCGCGCTGCGTAGCTGGCTATAGAGATAGAGGTTGTCGTAGGCGGCGGAAATACGCTGGCAGAATACATCGAGCAGGTCGCGCTCTACTTCTTCAAGCGGCCACTGCGGGGTGAAGTGGATGATGAATTCGCGGCCGTTGCGCGAGGTGATGTAGAGCACGTCGTAAGGGTGCTGGTAGATGCTGCGTTTTTCGGCGAAGGAGCGCAGGATCACCTGCTCCAGCTCGGGGAAGGGGCTCAGATCGCCGCTTTGCCCCAACGATTCATAGTTGCCGGAGGCGGCCAGGATTTCCAGTTCCGGCCGGCCGTTGCTGTTGTCGTTGCGCACGCACAGGATGCCATCGCTGCCGATGTCCAACAGCGCGCTGATCTGGCGAAGCACGCCGGAGGCGAACTCGCGCAGCGAATACAGCTGGTACAGGTCGGAGGCGCTTTCCAGGATCTTGGACAGGCCTTGGCGGTTTTTCTCCAGCGACAGCAGGTTTTCGTAGGCGCGCAGCGAGGAGATGATGGTGGTGAACAGCTTTTGCACCGTCAGCTCGGTCTTGGTCTTGTAGTCGTTGATGTCGTAGTTGAGGATGACTTCCTGTTCGGGCGCCTGCCCGGGCTGGCCGGTGCGCAGCACGATGCGCACCAGGCCGTTTTTCAGGTCCTGGCGGATCTGGTGCACCAGCTTCAGCCCGGCGTCCTCGCTTTCCATCACCACGTCCAGCATGATCAGCGCGATGTCCGGATGCTGGCGCACCACTTCATAAGCTTCCTTGCCGGAGTGAGCGCTGAGTAGTTCCAGCGGTCGTTCTTTGTAGCGGATATTGCGCAGCGCGATGCGGGTGGCGGTGTGGACGTCCTTTTCGTCGTCGACGATCAGGATTTTCCATGGATGACGGCCATCGTTCACGACGGACGTGGGTTCTGCTGGAGCGTCATCGTCCAGCAGCCAGTCGTCTTCCTGGTTGGTGATGTCGCTCATGCTATGTTCTCCTTGCTCTGATTGACCGGGGCGGAACAGGGCATGGTGATGGTGAAAGTGGTGCCTTTGTTCACTTCGCTGTGCACCTCGATCGACCCGCCCAAGCGTTGCCGTACGATGTTGTAGACGATGTTGAGCCCGAGGCCGCTGCCGCCGCTGCCGCGGCGGGTGGTGAAGAAGGGATCGAATACACGGCTCAGGTTTTCCGGCGGGATGCCCTTGCCGTCATCGCTAAGCGTCAGCGTGATGTAATGAGGGTTATTGCGCCGGGCTTCGATCAGGATTTTGCCGCTGCTGCGATTTTCGAAGCCGTGTACCAGGGAGTTGACCATCAAATTGGTGACCACTTGGGCGAAGGAACCGGGATAGCTGTCCAGCAGGATGTCTTCCTCGCACTGTACGCTGATGGTGGTATTGGCATGCTTGAAGCGCGGCTTCAGGCTGGTGATCACTTCATTCAGATAGTCTTGCAGTTGGAAGCTGCGGCGCGCTTCGCTGGTCTGATCCACCGCCACCTGTTTGAAGCTGTGTATCAGGTTGGCCGCGCGCTCGGCATTGGACAGAATCAGGTCGCTGCATTCCTTGGCGGTGTCAAGATAGGCTTGGAAGTCGCTTTTCTTGACGGTGCCGCCGTCCACTTTTTCTATGATGTGGCTGGTGGCGGTGCCCAGGTGGGAGGCCGTGGTCAGGGTGATGCCCACCGGGGTGTTGATCTCGTGGGCGACGCCGGCCACCAGGCTACCCAGCGAGGCCATCTTCTCGGTTTCCACCAGGGTTTGCTGCGCTTCCATCAACTGGCGATAAGCCTCTTCAGCGCGGTCGCGTTCGGCGCGGGCCACGGCTTCGGCCTCGGTGCGTTTGGCCAGGTCGCCGGCGGTGCGCGCCACGATGCGGTTGAAGCCGTTGACGATGCCGCCGATCTCGTCGTCGGCGACATGGGTGACTTGAGCGCCGCTGGCGTCCGGCGCTCGAATGGCGGTGTTCAAGGCCTGCTGCAGCCGAGCCAGCGGCTGGAACAGGAAGCGTTGCAGGTTGAAGGACATGATCATGAAGATCATCACGTCCAGCAGCAGGATCTGGGCGGACAGTTCGATCAGTTGGTCGCGCTGATGCTTGGCCAAAGCCTGGCGCGACAGGTAGACGGTGGCGTTGCCCAAGTGCTCTTTGCCCTGATAGATGATGGGGATGTTCAGCATATCGTCCGAACGCGGCTCCTCCGACGGCGGCATGTCGCGGATGCTGCCGTCGGTATCGTGGCTGCGGCCCAGGCTTAGCCCGGATTCCCCCTTGACGCTGATGGCGATGATGGACGGCCAACTCAGTTCGCTGTCCAGCGTCAGCCTGACGTTCTCGTCGTCGAGTTGCCAGACGCTGTGCGGCAGCGACATCGCCAAGCGGGCTTTGACCGCGGCGCGTTGGGATTGGTAATCGGCCTCATTGCGTTCTTGGTTGTGCAAATAGGAAAACAGACCCGTCGTCCCCAGAATGGCGGTGATCCAGGCCATCAACCAGAACATCAATTTGGTTTTTATGCTTTTCATTATGTTCACAGTTCCAAGTGCCCACACTGAATCCTAGGCAGTTCTGGCGCGAATACCAAATCCGGATGAGCGAGGTTAGCTCCCGCCGTCGGCGCTCAGCGCCGCGGCGGGCTTGGCGCGCGGGGCAAGCTTTTGCAGCGCTAGTCCGCTCAGGATCAGGCCCAGCCCGACCAGGGTGGAGGGCAGGATGGCTTCGCCGACCAGGAAATGGATCAGCGCCAGCGATAGCAGCGGCGACAGGAAAATCAGATTGGCAATGCGGGCGGTGCTCGGCGTCAACTTCATCGCTGTCAGCCACAAGACGAAGGTGAAGCCCATTTCGAAGGCGCCGACGTAGGCGGCGCCGGCCAGACCTTGCCAGGCCACCGGGCCTAGTTGCCCGGTATAGGCGCACCAAGCCAGGCTCAACGGCAGCGAAAAGGCGAAATTGAGCGTCAAGCCGATGACCGGTTCGCGCGTGTCGCGGGCGTTGAAGATCCAGTAACCGGCCCACAGCAGGGTGGAGGCCAGCGCCAGCGCCACGCCGAGCGAATCTGAAAACCGCAGTTCCAGCAGCTGGCCGCGGGTGCCTATCACCAGCACGCCCAGATAGCAGACCAAGGCGGCGGCGATGTCGCGGCGCTGCAGTTTCTGCTTGAGCAGCGGCACCGCCAGCAGGCTCATGGTCAAGGCCCAAGTGTAGTTGATGGCCTGGGCTTCCTGCGCCGGCAGCAGCGCGTAGGCCTGGAACAGGATCAGGTAGTACAGCGCCGGGTTGACCGCGCCGAAGATAAGAGAGGCGCGCCAGTGGCGGCGCAAGGCCGGCGCAAGCTCCGGCAGCCGGCCCTGGACGGCCAGCAAGCCAAGCAGGCAGAGCAGGGAGGCGGCGCTGGCGTAGAGCACCAGTTGAGCCGGGCTGAGATGGGCGAGGCTGATCTTGAAGGCGCTGGCCACCGTGGACCAGGCCAGGACGGCGGCGAGTCCGTAGGCGTAAGCTTTAGATTGTGACTGCAAGGTAATCCCCAGGGTGACGGATGAGGGGCCGCGGGACGGCCATGCCGCCGGCCCGCGCGCCGATGACCCATTCTAATGCAAATGGATTTTCACCGGGGAGCTCGCCTGGGTTTCAGCTTGCCTGTTCCTGCGCCCGTTCCTGGATCAGCCGGTTCAGCATCAGGCTGGCGCGCCAGGCGGTGTCGGAAGCGGACAGGCCGATGGGGCCGCCGGTTTCCATTTCAAAATCATCGCCGGCCAGGCCGTGGATGTGCACCGCCAGGCTGGCGGCTTCGAAAGGCTCCATGCGTTGGGCCAGCAGCGCGGCGATGATGCCGGTCAGGACATCGCCCTGGCCTGCCACCGCCAGCGCCGGGCCGCCGCTGGTGTTCAAGTGGTAAAAGCCGTCCGGGCCGACGATCAGGCTGCCGGCGCCCTTGAGCACGACCACGCAGTTGAAGTGGTTGGCCAGCCGGCGCGCGGCCAGCAGGCGGTCCTTTTGCACCGTTTCGGTGCTTTGTCCCAGCAGGCGCGCGGCTTCCGCCGGGTGCGGGGTCAGGATGGTCCCGGCCTGGCGTTTGGCGATCAGCGCGGCGGCGGCGTGGTCGTTGGCCAGCAGGTTGAGCGCGTCGGCGTCCAGCACCAGCGCCTGCGGCTGCTGGATGACTTGGTCCAGCAGGCGGCTGGCCAGCTCTTGCAGGCCGAGGCCGGGGCCGACGGCGAGCACGTCCGCGTCGGGCAGATCGGCGACTTCGTCCAGCGCGGAGATCATCAGTTCCGGCACCACCGGATCCACCGGCAGCCGGTCGTCCAGCGGGCAGACATGGACCTTGCCGGCGCCGCAAGCCAGCGCGCTGCGTCCGGCCAGCAGCGCCGCGCCCAGCATGCCCGGCGCGCCGCCAATCACGCAGACGGTGCCGAACAGGCCCTTGTGACTGTTGCGCGGCCGCAGCAGCGCGCGGACGTCCGGCTGGTTAATGCTGCCGTCCGCCGCGGGAATCAGCCTAGGCGGGCAGTCCAGCAGGTCCAGCTCCACGTTGCCGGCCAGGTCGGCGCCCGAGGCGCTGAACAGGCCGGGTTTCTGGCATAGGAAGGTCAGGGTGTGGCTGGCCTGGATCGCGGTGTTGGCGGGCACGCCGGTATAGGCGTCCAGACCGCTGGGACAGTCCAGCGCCAGGATGGGGCTGCCCAGTTGGTTGATGCGGTCGATCAGGGTGGTCCATTCTAGGTCGAAGTCCCGGCTCAGGCCCACGCCGAACAGACCATCGATGACCAGATGCGGCGCGCGGTAGTCGCGCGGCAGGTCGAACATCACATGGCCTTGCGCTTGTTCCAGCTCATGCAACGCTTCCGAGGTGGCGGGGCTGGTGGGCTGGGTGGGCACCAGCACATCGACGCGGAAGCGGCGGCGCATCAGTTCCAGCGCCGCGTACAAGGCGTCGCCGCCGTTATTGCCGGGACCGGCGCAGATCAGCAGTCGGGAGGTGCTGGGCAGGTGGTGGCTGACCCAGTCGGCGGTAGCCATCGCCGCGCGCTGCATCAGGTTGTAGCCGGCGTCGGTGGCTTGGCGCTCCAATTGGCGCAAGGCGTCCAGGCTGAGAATGCTTTGGTCTTGTGTCGGCATCCCGATGCTCCTCGTTGGCCGGGCCGCAAGCGGCGCGGCGGCTGGTTAGGGCGCCGCGGGGTTGTCCGAGGCGGGCTCGCCCCAGCGCGGCGTCAATTGATTGTCTATGCGGAGCTGATCCAGAATTCGCGCCACCACGAAGTCGATCATGTCGTCCACGGTCTTGGGATGAGTATAGAACCCCGGAGACGGCGGCAGGATGACAACGCCAAGACGGGCCAACTTGAGCATGTTTTCCAGATGAATGGCGGAGAACGGGGCTTCGCGGGGCACCAGCACCAGTTTGCGCTGTTCCTTGATGCTGACGTCGGCGGCGCGCTCGATCAGGTTGTCGCTGCTGCCCTGGGCGATGGCGGCCAGCGTGCCCATCGAGCACGGGCAGACCACCATGGCGTCGGCTGGGTTGGAGCCGGACGCCACCGGCGCGAACCATTCTTCGCGGCCGAACACCGCCAGCTGGCCGTCAAGGGCGCCGCTGCGTTGCATCAGCCACTGTTGGGCTTCTGCCGAGCGCGACGGCAGGGTCAGGTCCATTTCCTGTTTGGCCACTACCTGGGCGGCTTGCGAATACAGCACCCAGACGCGGATGCCGGCGGCGATCAGGCAATCGATCAGCCGCAAGCCGTAGGGCAGGCCGGAAGCGCCGGTCAGGGCGACGGTGACGGTTTTGATCGGGCGCATGAATGTCTCCTTTAGGCGGGCGGCCCGAACGCGTTCAGTTCTGGCGGTAGAGCTGGCGATGGCGCACCAACACCTGTTCGGCGGCGAACAGGCGGGCAAGTTGTTCCGTGATGTAGACCGAGCGGTGCTGGCCGCCGGTACAGCCAACGGCGACGGTCAGATAACTACGGTTTTCCATGCTGAAACAGGGCAGCCATTTGCTGACCAGCTGCTGGATGTCGCCCACCATCTGTTGCACTTCCGGCGTTTGCTGGAAGAAGTCGATGATGGGCTGGTCGCGGCCGGTGAAGGGGCGCAGCTGCGGGTCGTAATAGGGGTTGGGCAGGCAGCGTACGTCGAAAACGAAGTCGGCGTCCCGCGGCAGGCCGTGTTTGAAGCCGAAGGATTCAAAGATCAGCGTCAACCGGCTGCTGTCGGCGTCCACCAGTTCACGCACCCAGCTGCGCAGCGCGTTGGCGGATAGCTCGCTGGTGTCGATGCGGGTGCCCAACTCCATGATCTCGGCCAGCATGTCCTGTTCCAGCAGAATGCTTTCCTCCACCGTGACGTCGGCGCCGGACAGCGGATGGCGGCGACGGGTTTCGGAGAAGCGCTTGACCAGGGTGGCGGGCGTGGCTTCCAGGAATAGCAGGCGCACGTCCACCTGCTGGGCCCGCAGTTTTTCCATTTCCGCCGGCAAGGCGCCCAGCGACGGGCCGGAGCGGGTGTCCACGCTGATGGCGATCTGCTCGTAGCCGTAGTCGGCGTACAGCGACATCGCCTCGTGCAGCATGGTGGCCGGCAGATTATCCACGCAGTAGAAGCCGGCGTCTTCCAGGGCGCGCAGCGCCACCGACTTGCCGGAACCGGACAGGCCGCTAATCAATATCAGGCGCATTTTCCTGGTCTCTGAGGAAGTTGGTGTGGCGTTCGATGAACTCGCGCGTGCTGTCGATGCCGCGCAGCTGCAGAATGTAGTTGCGCACCGCGGCCTCCACCAGCACCGCCAAGTTGCGGCCGGCGGCCACCGGCAGCACGACCTTGCGGATGGTGACGCCGATGATGTCCTGGGTTTCCGACTGAATGTTGAGGCGGTCCAACGCCTGCATCGCCTGATCATTGGCCTTGACCAGATGAATGATCAGCCGCAGCACCTTCTTGGGCCGCACCGCGGTTTCGCCGAAGATGGTGCGGATATTGAGGATGCCAAGGCCGCGCACTTCCAGGAAGTCGCGCAGCAGCGGCGGGCATCGGCCTTCCAGCGTGTCCGGACCGATGCGGTACAACTCCACCGCGTCGTCTGCCACCATGCCGTGGCCGCGGGAAATCAGTTCCAGCGCCAGCTCGCTCTTGCCCATCGCCGAATCGCCCATGATCAGCACGCCGATCTCGAACACGTCGAGGAAGACGCCGTGCAGCACGGTGGACACCGCCAGCGCCCGCGCCAGATAGATGCGCAGCACATCCATCAGGTAGGGGCTTTCCAGCTTGGTGGTCATCAACGGGACGTTGTGGGTGTGGCAGTAGTCGCGCAGCAGCTTGGGCACGGGCTGGTCGTTGGCCACCATCACCACCGACATGCTCTTGTGGAACAGCTGATCAAGCGCGGTCTTGGCGGCGGACTGCTCCAGCCGGTTCAGATAGTCCACCTCGGCGAGGCCCAGCACCTGGACCCGGTTGGGGTGGATGAAGTTGAGGTGGCCGACCAGCGCCTGAGTCGGGCGCTGTTCGTCGTTGCCTATCATATTGTCGGCGCCGCCGGTTCCTGCAACCCAGGTGAGGTTGAGCTTCTGCTGGTTTTCCTGGTACAGCCGGCGGACACTGATGCTAGGCATTGGGCACCCAATTGTTGAGCAGCTGGTAAAGCTCGTCGCGAATGGAGATGCCCAGCATCTGCTCGCGCATCTGGCGGCTGGAGAACAATTGCGCCAGCTCGGACAGCACTTGCAAGTGCAGGTCCGTGGCCTGTTCCGGCACCAAGAGCACAAACAGGCACTGCACCGGTTTGCCGTCGGGGGCGTCGAACGGAATAGGCGCTTTCAGGCGGATGAACACGCCCATTGCTTCCTTCAGGCCGCGCGCGCGGCCATGGGGAATCGCCACTCCCTGGCCAAGGCCGGTGGAGCCGAGTTTTTCGCGGGCAAACAGGCAATCGAAGATTTCGCTGCGCGCGATGCCCCGGGTATTTTCAACCAAGAGGCCGACCTGCTCGAACACACGCTTCTTGCTGGCGACATCGAGATCCAGCAACACGTGTTCGGGGGTCAGGATTTTGCCGATGAGGTTCATATTGGATTATGCATGCGGCTGAGAAAAACCCGGCAATTCTACGTTGCCTTGATAGTACTGAAAACGGGCAAGTGCAAAGAAAAGCGGGAACCCGCAGGCTCCCGCCTTCCAATTCAAGGGATTACAGGCTGGCTTCAGGCGCCGGAGCACGGTGTTCAGACTGCTTTTCCTTGTGTTTCAGCACTTGGCGGTCCAGCTTGTCGATCAACAGATCAATGGCGGCGTACATATCGGATTCGGTGGCTTCCACGTGAATGTCCTTGCCGGACAGATGCACGTTGACTTCAGCCTTTTGCACCAGTTTATCAACAGACAGAGTAACGGAAATGTCGATTACATGGTCGACATGTCGAGTAACGCGCTCCATTTTGGTTTCAACGTATTCGCGCAGGGCGGGAGTTACTTCCAGATGCAGTCCAGTTACTTTGAGGTTCATACCCTAGCTCCTTCTGGTGTTGACAGTCCGGTCGGGTCGGCCGGATCGCTGTATTCCGCCGCCTGGCTCACAGCGTCTTGCGCTGGTTGACCGGCGGTATCTGCATGGCTTCACGATACTTGGCTATCGTGCGTCTGGCAACTTGTATTCCCTGTTTGGACAGCGCTTCAACCAGGGCGCTGTCGGACAGCGGCTTGCTCGGCGATTCGGCGTCTATCAGGCTGCGGATATGCGCCTTGATCGCGGTGGCGGAGCACTCGCCGCCGCTGTCGGTTTCCAGCGCGCTGCCGAAGAAATACTTGAGCTCGAACAGGCCGCGCGGGCAGAGCAGGTATTTCTGGGTGGTCACCCTGGAAACCGTGGATTCATGCAGGCCCAACTCGTCCGCGATGTCGCGCAGGATCAGCGGGCGCATGGCCACTTCGCCGTGTTCAAAGAACGATTGCTGCCGTTCAACGATAGCTTCCGCCACTTTCAGGATAGTGTCAAATCGCTGCTGGATGTTCTTCACCAGCCATTTCGCCTCTTGCAGACGCGAGGACATTTCACCGTTGCCGCCGCGATTTTCCGCCAGCAAGCGAGCGTACATCTGGTTGACGCGGAGCCTGGGCACGGCGCCGCCGTTCAGGGCGGCCACCCAGCGGCCCTTGCGTTTTCTGACCGAGACGTCGGGGATCACGTATTGAGTGTCGCTGGCGCCGAAACCGGCGGTGGGGCGGGGGTTGAGGCGAGCGATCAGCGCCTGGGCGGCGCGCAGCGCGGCGTCGTCCACGCTCAGCTGCTTTTTCAGCCGGGTGTAGTCTCGGTTGCCCAGCAAGGTCAGGTGGTCGCGGACGATGGCCAGCGCCAGTTCTCGCTGGGGCTCGTCCGGGTCCAGCCGCTGCAATTGCAGCGCCAGCGCTTCCGGCAGCGAGCGCGCGCCGACGCCGGGCGGGTCGAACTGTTGCAGCAGGCGCAGGCCTATCATCAGTTCGTCGGCCTCGATTTCCAGTTCCAGCGGCAGGTGACTGGCGATGTCTTCCAGCGTTTGGCCCAGGTAGCCGTCGTCGTCCAGCTCTTCGATCAGCAACTGAACGATGGCCTGGTCGCGCGTAGGCAGCGCCACTTCGCCCAGTTGCGCCAGCAGGTGCTCGCGCAGGCTGATTGGACAGGGCACGTTCAGCATTGGGTCCAGTTCGTCGTCGCCGTCGCCGCGGCGGCCGCCGCTGCCCCAGTCGCTCAGTTCGCCGGCCTCGGCGCCGCGCTCGCCGTCGTCGCCGGAGGCCTCGTCGCGGGTTTCCGCGGCGCCGTCCTGTTCCTGGCCGGCGGCGGCGTCAGCCGCTTCGCCCTGCGGCGCTTCGTCGCCGCGCTCAAGCAAGGGATTGTCCAGCAAGAAGCGCTCGACTTCGGTCTGCAGGTCGAGAGTGGACATCTGCAGCAGCTTGATCGACTGCTGCAGCTGCGGCGTCAGGGTCAGCTGCTGCGATACCTTGAGCTGAAGGGTCTGTTTCATCGCTTACAGGTGGAAGTGTTCGCCAAGGTAGACTTCGCGCACCTTCTCGTTGTTGACCAGTTCTTCCGGTTCGCCGGAGGCGAGCACCGAGCCTTCGCTGATGATGTAGGCGCGGTCGCAGATGCGCAAGGTTTCGCGGACATTATGGTCGGTGATCAGCACGCCGATGCCGCGTTCCTTCAGGAAGGAGATGATTTTCTGGATGTCGATCACCGCGATCGGGTCGACGCCGGCGAAGGGTTCGTCCAGCAGGATGAAGCGCGGCCGGGTGGCCAGCACGCGAGCGATCTCGACGCGGCGGCGTTCGCCGCCGGACAGCGACAAGGCGCTGCTGTCGCGCAGGTGGCCGATGTTGAGGTCGTCCAGCAGCAGGTCCAGCTCTTTTTCCAGTTCCTTGCCCTTGAGGCCGGACACTTCCAGGATGGCGCTGATGTTCTCTTCCACCGTCATGCGGCGGAAAATGGAGGCTTCCTGCGGCAAGTAGCCCAGGCCCAGGCGCGCGCGCTGGTGGATGGGGTAGTGGGTGATCACCTGATCGTCCAGGCGGATTTCACCGTCGTCGGCGCCGATCAGGCCGACGATCATGTAGAAGCTGGTGGTCTTGCCGGCGCCGTTGGGGCCGAGCAGGCCCACCACTTCGCCGCTGGCGATTTCCAGCGCCACGTCCTTGACCACGGTGCGTTTTTTGAAGCGCTTGCGCAGGCGCTCAACCTTGAGCACGCTTTGCGTCATTTGCTGGCTCCGCTGGCGGGTTTGGCCGCCGCCGGCTGCGAGGCGGTGTTTTTCGGCTGCAGGATCACGGTGACGCGGCCCTTGTTGGGGCCGGTGGCGGTGCCGCCGGTCACTTGGTAGGTTTCGTTCTGGGTGTTGTAGGTGATCACATTGCCCACCACCAGATCGCCTTCGCGCTTGACCCGGGCGTTGCCGGTCAGCACCGCGAGGTTGGCGGCGCTGCTATAGTCCAGGCGGCTGGACTGGCCCTCCACCCATTCGTTTTTGCCGTCCATTTTTTGGCGGAAGGTGACGATGCGGCCGGTGGCCACCAGGGTCTGTTGGCCTTGCTTGTCCTGAGTGGCGACGACTTTGTCGGCGTTCAGGCGCAGCGTGCCCTGAATCACCACCACATTGCCTTCGCAGGTGGACACGCCTTTGATCTGGTCCATGGTGCAACCGTTGTCGCTGGTGATTTCCATCGGCTTGGTGCGGTCGGCCTGTTCGGCGTGGGCGACGGAAGCGGCGGCCAGCGCCAGGCCGGCCAGCAGGAGACGGAGCTTATTTTTCATAAATGATCTTGGTGTGAGACAGCAGGTTCAACAAACCTGTCTGTTGCTGATAGACGAAGCCCACGGAGTTGCCGTGCGATTTACCGTGATAGAACACGGTGGGCGCGGCGGAGCGGGCGATTTTCTTGGCGGTGTCGACGTGCATGGCGCTGGTGACGACCTTGGTTTCCGGCTTGTCCGCGGCGGCGGGCTGGATCATGGTCGCCTTCTTGTCGAAATAGGCTTGCTGGGTCTTGTTGTTGTAACGGCCGACGTCGCCGATCAACTGGTATTGCAGCGCGCCTTGCTGGTACTGGTAAAGCTCGGGGTTCTCGAAGAAGGCGTCGTCCTTGCCCGGGTACTGCCACATACGGGTGGCGATCAGCCGTTCATTGAGCTTGCCTTGCGCGTCGAAGCGGGTGGCGGTCAGGTGTTCGGCCACGTATTCGGGCTTGTCCGGGTCCAGTTCGCGTCGGTTGCTGTCCCAGCGCGAGACTTGGTCCAGCCACACGGTCAAGAGGCCGGTCAGGCCCACTAGCAGCAGCGGGAACAGGCGGTGGGAGCGCAGCAGGCGGATCATGCCAGATACCTTGCCAGGATCGGATCGAAGGAGCCCTGAGCCTGCATGATCAGTTCCGCCAGTTCGCGCACCGCGCCTTTGCCGCCGGAGCAGCCGGTGACGTAGTGCGCGCGCTGACGCACCAGGGCCGGCGCTTCCGGCACCGCGACGGCCAGGCCGACGCGGGTGATGATGGGTAGGTCGATCAGGTCATCGCCGATGAAGGCGCATTCCTCGGCCGTCAGGCCGGTGAGTTCCAGCAGTTCGCCCAGCGCCAGCTTCTTGTCGTGCACGCCGCCGTAGTAATGATCGATGTGCAGCGCGCGGGCGCGATGTTCGACGCAGCGGTCGGCGCGGCCTGAGATGATGGCCAACTGGACGCCAGTGGATTGCAGCAGGCGCAGGCCCAGGCCGTCTTGTACGTTGAAGGATTTGCTTTCTTCGCCGTGGGCGTTGTAGTAGATGCGGCCGTCGGTCATCACGCCGTCCACATCCATGATCAGCAGCTTGACCTTGCGGGCCTGCTCGAAAATGCTTTGCATGCTTGTCCTTGCTAATGCCGGCGATTCAGATCACGCCGGCCTTGAATAGATCGTGCAGGTGCAGCGCGCCGATCAGCTTGTTGTCTTCGTCTACGACCAGCAGGCTGGTGATCTTGTTCTGTTCCATCAGGAACACCGCCTCGGTTGCCAGTTTTTTCGGGCCTATGGTGCGCGGCGAGGGGCTCATCACCTGATCTATGGTCAGATCGTATAGATTGGCGGAGCGTTCCAGGGTGCGGCGCAGGTCACCGTCGGTGTAGACGCCCAGCAGGGCGTTGTCTGCGGAGCAGACGGCCAGCATGCCCAGCCGCTTGCGCGACAATTCCAGCAAGGCGTCCTTCAGCGGCGTGCCCGGCGCCACCCGCGGCAATTCGTCGCCGCTGTGCATGATGTCGGAAACGTGAACCAGCAGCTTGCGGCCCAGGCTGCCGCCCGGATGCGATAGCGCGAAATCGCCCTGACCAAAGCCGCGCGCGTCCATCAGCGTGACCGCCAGCGCGTCGCCCAACGCCATTTGCACTGTGGTGCTGGTGGTGGGCGCCAGCCCCAGAGGACAGGCTTCCTTTTCCACACGGGCGTCCAGATGGATGTCGGCCTCCTGCGCCATGGTGGAGCTTTCGCGTCCGGTCATGCAGATCAAGCGCACGCCCTTGCGCTTCAAGGCCGGCAGCAGCGCGATGATCTCGTCGCTTTCGCCGGAGTTGGACAAAGCCAGCACGATGTCCTGAGCGGTGATCATGCCCAGGTCGCCGTGGGCGGCCTCGCCCGGATGGACGAAAAAGGCCGGCGTGCCGGTGCTGGC
Source organism: Chromobacterium sp. IRSSSOUMB001 (assembly GCF_023507765.1). NCBI lineage: Bacteria > Pseudomonadati > Pseudomonadota > Betaproteobacteria > Neisseriales > Chromobacteriaceae > Chromobacterium > Chromobacterium sp. IRSSSOUMB001. The sequence goes on along the minus strand of NZ_JALCYU010000002.1, from coordinate 211,347 downwards.
CAGGGTGGCGGCGATCTTGCGCGCCACGTGGCCGGACTTGCCCATGCCGGTGACCGCCAGACGGCCGGGGCTGGACAGGATCAGGTCCACGGCGGCGAGAAAGTCGCCGTTCAGGCTGCGCGACAACGCGGTGATGGCTTCGGATTCTATCTGCAGGACTTCCCGGGCCAACTGGAGCCGGGACGGAGCTTGTACTTTTTCCATAATTCGAAAGTATATCAAAGGTTATAATCGCTGAACGCAGGCTGGTGCATCTTTTGCTTGGCATGTGTTAAAAATTGCAGCCTTCCATCCCATCAGCCTCAGGAGTTCCGCCGCGCGATGCATTCGTCTCTTGCCCCTATCGTCTTGGTTTTGCTGGCCGCGGTGTTGTCGGTGACTTTGTGCCGCAGCCTGAAAGTGCCGGCCATGCTTGGCTATCTGGTGGTGGGCTTCCTGGCCGGCCCCGGCGTGATGAATTTGATTCCGCAAGGCGAGGAAACCGCCTTTCTCGGCGAGATCGGCATTGTCTTCATGATGTTTTCCATCGGCCTGGAGTTTTCCCTGCCCAAGCTGCGCGCGATGCGGCAACTGGTGTTCGGCGTCGGCTTTGGCCAGGTGGCGGTCACCATGCTGTTGGTGGGCCTGGCGGTGGGCTGGATCAGTGGCAGCCCGCTGACCGGTTTCGCCGTAGGCGGCGCGCTGGCGATGTCTTCCACCGCCATCGTCAGCAAGCTGCTCAATGAGCGGCTGGAGTTGAACCAGGCTCACGGCCAGTTGGCCATTGGCGTGCTGCTGTTCCAAGATATCGCGGTGGTGCCTTTGCTGATCCTGTTCCCGGCCTTCGCCGGCGGCAGCGATACCTTATGGATGGATCTGGGCCTGGCGGCGTTGAAGGTGGTGGTGGTGCTGGCCCTGTTGTTGTTCTTCGGCCAGCGCCTGCTGCGTCCGTGGTTCCACCTGGTGGCGCGGCAGCGCTCGGGCGAGCTGTTCATGATCAATGTGTTGCTGGTGACCTTGGGCGTGGCTTGGCTCACCGAGCTGTCCGGCCTGTCGCTGGCCTTGGGCGCCTTCGTGGCCGGCATGTTGATTTCGGAAACCGAATACCGCTATCAGGTGGAGGAGGACATCCGGCCGTTCCGAGACATCCTGTTGGGTTTCTTCTTTGTCACAGTCGGCATGAAGCTGGAGCTGACGGTGTTGTTCGAGCGTTTCGGCGAAGTGCTGCTGATGTTGGCTCTGCTGCTGCCGATCAAGGTGGCGGTGGTGTTCGGCGTGGCGCGCGGCTTCCGCCACAAGTCCAATGAGTCCATGCGGGCGGCCCTGGCCCTGGCGCAAGGCGGCGAATTCGGCTTCGTGCTGCTGGCGCTGGCCTTGAACCTACATTTGGTGCCGGCCGGCACCGCCCAGGCGGCTATCGCCGCGATTCTGATTTCAATGCTGATTGCGCCTTTCCTGATCCTGTACGGCGACAAGATCACCCGCCGTCTGATCAAGCAGGACTGGATGTTCCAGGCGCTGGACTTGCACCATATGCTGGTGGAGAGCATGTCCAAGAACGACCATGTGGTGATCTGTGGCTACGGTCGCAGCGGCCAGGCGCTGGCGCGGCTGTTGGAGGCGGAGGACATTCCGTTCTTCGCGCTGGACATGGATCCGGAGCGGGTGCGCGAGGCCGGAGAAGCCGGCGATCCAGTGGTGTTCGGCGACGCCGGCAAGCACGAGGTGCTGGTGGCTGCCGGCCTGATGCGCGCCAAGGCGGTGGTGGTGACGTTTGCCGACACCCACGCGGCCTTGCGCATTCTGAGTTCGGTGGAGCATGCGAGGCCGGGGCTGCCGGTGATTGTGCGCACCGTGGACGACAGCGATATGGATCAGCTGCGCCACGCCGGCGCCGACGAGGTGGTGGCCGAGGTGATGGAGGGCAGCCTGATGTTGGCCTCGCAGGCGCTGCTGGTGGTCGGCGTGCCGCCGAGCCGGGTGGTGCGCCGCATCCGCGCGGTGCGCGAGGAGCGCTACGGCCTGTTCCGCGGTTTCTTCCGCGGTGTCAGCGACGAGGGCGAGGGCATGGACGAGGCTTTGGTGCCGCGGCTGCAGAGCATTCAGGTCTGCACCGGGGCGGCGGCGGTGGGCCAGCCGCTGGCTAATCTGCATCTGCGGGATTTGGGCGTGGAATTAAAGGCGATTCGTCGTCAGCGGGTGCGGCGCACCGATTTCGACGACAGTTTCGAGGTGGAGCAGGGAGACGCGCTGGTGTTGCTGGGCACGCCGGAGCAGCTGGCGCTGGCCGAGTACCGGATTCTGCAGGGGGACTAAGGTCCGACGAGAGAAAGCCGAAACGGCCCCCGCGACTCACGCTGCGGGGGCCGTTCGTGTTAATGCGGGTTCTCAGAACGTGTTTAGGATCTTGCGAGCTAGGGCGAGACAAGGTGAAAACGGCTGAGAAAGCGGAATGTACGTGTGGTACATGAGTCTTTCGAAGCGGGTTTCAACGCTCTTTATCTATCCATCCCGCCGAAGCGCAGCAGACTTTGAACAAGCTCTAAGGCAGGATGGTGGTGATCTGCTTTTGCAACTGCTGCTTCAGCGCCTGCTGTTTTTCCACTTCGGTTTTCTTGCCCTTGACCATGGCGTTGAAGTCCAGCGCGTACACCGGGGCGTTCAGCGGGCCGGTGATCTTCAACGGCACGTTGACGCCCTTGAGGCGGGCGAAGGCCAGCGGGTTGGCCTGCACGTCCATGGTGTAGTCGACAATGCTCTGCTTCAGGTCTATCTTGCCGCCGCCGCCCACATTCATCAGCTGAGAAGCCAGTTTCAGGTCCTGGCTGCGCGCCACGCCCTTGTCCAGGCGGAAGCTGCTGGACAGTGTGGAGAAGGTGGTTTTCTGGTCGTTCTGCGCGGCGCTGTTCCATTCCTTCAGCTCGGCCGGCAGGTTTTTCAGCGCGGCCACCAAGTCGATCCCTGTCAGCGCGCCGTTGTTCAGGCTCATTTGCACATTGCCGCTCAGAGTGTTGCGCAGTTGGGCGAAGGATTTGCCGTCGGCGTTGATATCTATCTTGCCGTTGCCCTTGCCGTCCAGGCGGTTGAAGTTGAACAAGTCAACCAGCAGCGGGCGGATCTTCATGCCTTGCAGGGTCTGGTTCACTTTCAGCTGAGGCACGTCGCGGCGGCTGAGGCTGGCGTCGCCCTGCAAGCGGCCTTCGTAAATGTCGGCCGACATCTGGTCCAGCTCCAGTTCGCGCGGGTTGATGCGCACATTGCTGCTGATCTGCTTGATGCGGAAGCGCCCCACCGCCAGTTCGCCTATCGCCACCTTGCCGGTGAGGTCGAACAGGTCCAGCCAGTCCAGCGGGATGTCGCCAGTGTTTTGGAAGATGGCCACCGGGTCGCCCTTGCTTTCCGGCAGGTAGCGGTTGAGGTCCAGCCGGCCCACGGACACTGTTGCCTCATGGCGCGGTTTGATCAGCCCGTACTGGCTGACGGTGACCGCCAGGTCGGAACCGTCCATCTTGCCGGCGACGCGCAGATTGAAGCGCGGTTCGTCCAGGTCGCCGTCCAAAGCGCCGTCCATGGTGGAGACCAGCTTGCCGCGCGGCAGCAGCGGAGTGGTGATGGTGGAGGTCAGCGCCAGCGGCTGCATTCGCAATTGGTTCATGCCGGCCAGCGACAGCGGCGCGTTGAGTTTGACGTTGACCTTGGTGGAGCCGGCCTGCCAGTTGAAGTCGCCGTGCAGCTTGTCGGCGTACAGGCCTGCCTCGTTGAGCTTGAGGTTTTCCAGCGCGGCTTCCAGCTGGTACTGGCTGCGCGCGTAACTGAGCTTGGCGCTCAGTTGGCCGGAGGGCATGGTGAGCTCGTCGAAACTGGCGTTGATTTGAGGCAGCGCCAGGTGGACTTCGCTGCTGGGCCGCTCGCTGCTGAAGGCGAGCGCCACATTGCTGCCGGTGGCTTGCAAGGTGGCGAAGTTGAGCTTGTACTGGCCGCTGACGGTGAGCTTGCTTTCGCCCAGGCCGGGCACTTGGGTCATCGCCACCGCGTCCAGCGCTTCCAGGCTGACCTGATCGTCCTGGATGGACAACGGGGTGTTGACCGCCAGCCGCACCGGGCGCGAGCCCTGTTCCAGGATGGCGCCGGCGCTGAGGCTGGCACCGCCTCGCAGATCCTCGGCGTCCAGGCTGATGCTGGCGACGCGGCTGTCGGTATGGGTCATTTGGTCGGACAGCACCAGAGTGCCTTCGCGTATTTTCAGCGTGTCCAGCTTGATGGAGAAGCTGCTCTGGCTATGGCGTTGAAACAGATCGGCGATGGATAGGCGGCCGTCTTCGCCGCGGCTGATATTGGCGCTGGGGCCGTACAGCGCCACTGAGCTGACTTCGCGGTTGCCGAACAGCAGCGGCCACCAGGCCAGGCCGACGCGTAGTTCTTCCACTCGGGCGAAGGGCGTTTGCAGGCCCGGCTCGGAGACGGAGAGCTTTTCAATCTGGATGCCGGGGGCGGGAAACAATACGGGGGTGACACGGCCTTCGATGCTGATGACGCGGCCGGTATCTTGCAGGGCGTGGGACAGGGTGCCGCGCACTTGGGCTTCATCGAACTGCCAATAGATCAGCGATTGCACCAGCACGACGACCGCGACCAAGGCGGTGAGGCTGTAAACAGTGATGCGAAGCCACAGCCGGCCGGAGTTCAATTTCATGGGTGGATGCTCGGATGGGCCATGCCAGCGGTTTGATCTAGGTTACGGGTTGGGGAATCGGACTGGAGCGGGTGAAGGGAATCGAACCCTCGTCGTAAGCTTGGGAAGCTTCTGCTCTACCATTGAGCTACACCCGCGCGTTTTCGGCTAGAGCGCCCGAATGTAGCGTTTTTTGTCTGTTTTGGCAAGGCGCGCGGCGGCCCCACAGGGGGCTGGCGACAGCGATTGGAGCTAAGCGATTGATAAAAAAAGAATACGCGCTCAACGCTCTGCGCGCAGTCCGGCCAGCAAGGCTTCCAATTGATCGGTGGCCTGGCCCCAGCCGCTGGCGAAGCCCATCGCCTCGTGTTCACGCAAGTCGGCCTCGGTCCAATGCAAAACGTCGGCGCGGTAATGGGTCTTGCCGTCGAGGGGCTCGAATTCCAAGGTCACGGTCATGAAGGGCTTGGCCGACGGCAGCCAGGCTTCGGTATAGGCGTCGGTGAAGACCAGGCGGCGTCCCGGCTTCACTTCCAGATAGACGCCGCGATTGGGGAAGTCCTGTCCTTCCGGGCTGCGCATTACCACGAGGCTGGAGCCGCCGGGCCGGACGTCCAGTTCGGCCGAGGCCACGGTCCACGGACGCGGGGTGAACCATTGGCATAGCAGTCGGGCTTCGGTCCAGGCGCGGTAAACCAGTTCCGGCGGGGCGTCGATCAGGCGTTCCAGCGTGAGCCGGTAAGGGCCATTGGCGTGGTTCATGGCGGATCTTTCAGGCGGGGGTATCGGCTCAGATTAGTTCTTCGTCATGACGACTGCAATCCCGCCGCTGGAATTTGCCGGCGCAGCGCCTGAGCCAGACGAGCGACGCCTTGTTCCAGTTGCGCCGCTTCCAGCGCGCCAAAGCCCAGACGCAGCGCGGGTATGTCGCGGCCGTCGCTGCCAAAGGCGCCGCCGGGCAGGAAACGCACGCCGGCGCTCCGCGCGTCCGCGCTTAGCCGCGGCATGTCCACCCAGGACGGCAGCCGCAGCCACAGCGCCAGCCCGCCTTCCGGTAGCTTGTATTCGGCCAGGCCGGCCAGGTGGCTGTCTATCGCGTCGGCCAGCGCCTGGCGGCGCGCGCGGTAGACGCGCAGCGCGCGGCGGAGATGACGCTTCAGCTCGCCGCTATGCATCAATTCCGTCACCGCCAGCTCGGTGACGGCGTTTCCCTGGCGGTCTATCAGCATGATGTCGGCGGCGAAACGCTGGATGAGGGCGGGGTCGGCCACCAAGTAGCCTACGCGCAGGCCAGGCGCCAGCACTTTGGACAGGGAGCCCACGTAGACGATGCGTTCGGCGGCGTCCAGGCTGGCCATGGGCAGCACCGGGCTGTGGCTGAAATGGAATTCGTGGTCGTAGTCGTCTTCGATGATGGCGAAACCGTAGCGCCGCGACAGGGCGAGCAGTTGCAGTCGGCGTTCTGCCGGCATCATCAGAGTGGTTGGGTACTGGTGGTGCGGGGTCAGGTAGATGGCCTTGACTGCTTGAGTCCGGCATAGCCGTTCCAGCGCGTCCGGCCGCATGCCGGCGGCGTCTTGCTCCACGTCCAGCGGTTGCGCGCCCAGAGAGCGAAAGGCTTCGCGCGCCGGCGGATAGCTGAGCGCGTCCAGTCCCACCGCGTCGCCGGGCCGCAGCAGCGCGCGGCCGGCCAGATAAATGCCCATTTGGCTGCCGCGCACCACGCAGATGCGCTCGGCGTCGGCGTTGAGGCCGCGCTCCATGTCCAGCATTTCCGCCAAGGCCTGGCGCAAGGGCAGTTCGCCGCGCGGGTCGCCGTAGGCCAGCCGCCCGGCGCGGGACGTGGCGATCAGCGCGCGGCGGTAGGCGCGGCCTAGCACGTCGAAGGGAATCAGCCGTGAATCCGGCACCCCGTCGCCAAAGTCGATGTCGTCGTGCGCGGGGACGCTTGCGGGCGTCCGCGCGGCGGCCGGCGCGGACCGCGGCGACAGCAGCGGCAGGCTGGGCGCGACGAAGGTGCCGCGCCGGCCCTGGGTCAGCAGCCAGCCTTGCGCCGCCAGTTCCTCATAGGCCAGCACCGCGGTCTTGCGGTTGATGCCCAGCTGCGCCGCCAGTTCGCGGCTGCCCGGCAGCGGCGCGCCCGGCGGCAGCCGGCCGCGTTGGATGTCGGCGCTGATCTGCTGGGCGATTTGCAGATGCACCGGCAGCCCGCCGTCTCTATCCAGGCGGAGTTGCAAATCCCATTTTCGCAGCATGCGCGGCCTCCTTCCCTAATGTGCTTATTTTGGTTCTGGACCATCAATCTTATCAAAACTGGATGTTTTTGCTGGTCCAAAGGCGGCCTAAAGTCTAGTCGTTCATCTGCGCCGCCGACGCGGCGCGCGAGATATCAAGGAGCGGCAAATGAGGGAGCAGGAAGACAGCGGCGCGCGCGGCTACCGGCTGGCGGTGATGGAGCGCTTGGGACGCGATGTCTGCCGATTGCGGTTGGAGTGCGTTGACGCGGCGCCGCTGCGTTTTCGCAGCGGGCAGTTCGTTTCGGTGACGGTTCCGGGCGGGCTGACGCGCAGTTATTCGATGGCGGCGGCTCCGCGAGCCGATGGCGATATCGAGCTGCATGTGAGGCTACAGCCGGGCGGCGCTTTTTCCGAGTGGTTGCGCCGGCAAGCGCGGCCGGGAGACACGCTATGGCTGGAGGGGCCATACGGCGATTGCGTGTGGCGGGAGGACTCCGGCGCCGAACAGGCGCTGATGCTGGCCACCGGCACCGGCATCGCGCCGCTGCGGGCGATGTTGCAGCAGGGGCTGGGAGTGCCCGGAGCGCGACCGGTGACCTTGTATTGGGGCGGCCGCAACGCGGACGACCTGTATTTGCTTGAGGAGATGCGGGCGTGGGAGCGCGAGCGTCCGGGCTTTCGTTTCGAGCCGGTGCTGTCCGAGGCCGGGCCGGGCTGGCATGGACGGCGTGGCTTCGTGCAACAGGCGGCGGCGGAGAATTACTCCTGTTTGCGCGCCGCCGAGGCCTACGCCTGCGGCGCGCCGGCAATGGTGGACGCGGCGCGTCAGTTGTTGTCGCGGGAGTGCGGCCTGCCGGAGGAGCGCTTCCTGGCGGACGCGTTTCAGCCGGCGGTTTCAGCCGCGCCAGCCTTGGAAGCGATGGCTTTAAGCGTGCGCGTCGCGGACGGCGGGGAGCAGTGGCTGGAGGTGGCCGCTTCCGGCAGCCTGATGCAGGCGCTGGCCGCCGCCGGGCTGATGCGCGGCGTTTGCGGCGGGCAGGCCGCCTGCGGCACTTGCCTGGTTCGCGTCGAGCGGGACTGGCTGCCGCGTTTGCCGGCGATGGAGCGTGCGGAGCGGCGGCTGTTGGCGGCGCTGGAAGCCGGCGACGGCCACAGCCGGTTGGCCTGCCAGATCGCCTTGCATCCGCGTTTGCAGGGTCTGAGCGTTGTCATTCCAGGGTAGGCGGCCGCCTGCCCGTATTTAGCAAAGGAGCATGAAATGGAAGCAAATATTCGGCAATCGGCTTTGGAAGGCGTGGGGCCGGCTTTTGACCCGAGGCAATTGATGGCGGTGCGCGATAAAACCCGACAGGCGATTGTGCTGATCGCCGCGGCGATGCAACCCGGAATGCTGGAGGAGGACGCGGTGGAACAGGCCAAGGACATCCTGGCCGAGCGCGGCATGCTGCGCGGCTGGCACGACGTCTACGTGCGCTTTGGCCGCAACACGCTGAAGACTTTCGGCGCGGCCTCCGATCCCGGCGTGCGTCTGGGCGACGACGATATTTTCTTCATCGACATCGGCCCGGTGTGGAAACAGTGGGAGGGCGACGGTGGCGACAGCTTCGTCACCGGCGCCGATCCGGAGATGGCGCGCTGCGCCGCCGACGCCCGCGCCACCGCCCGCGGCTGGGAACTGAACCTGGACCTATCCGGCCATCGGCTGGCGGATTTCCCGCACGCGGCCATTCACGAGGGGCCGCTGGCGGAGGTGGACTTCACGCCGGCGCGCATGCTGTGGGTGTTGGAAATCCACATCCGCCATCCGTCCCGGCCCTTCGGCGCTTTCTTCGAGGACATGTTGTTGGAAGATGCCTGCTTCGCGGAGTGAGGGCTGCCTAGGTCTTGTTTACAAGCCCAGCTCGCTCAGGCCGGGATGATCGTCCGGCCTGCGTCCCAGCGGCCAGTGGAACAGGCGCTCGTCCTCGCGGATGGCTAGATCGTTGATGCAGGCGTAACGACGCCGCATCAGGCCGTCGGCGGCGAACTCCCAGTTTTCGTTGCCGTAGGAACGGAACCACTGGCCGGCCTCGTTCCGCCATTCGTAGGCGAAGCGCACCGCGATGCGCTCGCCGTCGTGGGCCCATAGTTCCTTGATCAGCCGGTATTCATGTTCGCGCCGCCATTTGCCGGCGAGGAAGTCGACGATCTGCGCGCGGCCGTGCGGGAATTCGGCGCGGTTGCGCCACTGGCTGTCTTCGGTATAGGCCTGAGCCACTTGTTCCGGGTTGCGGCTGTTCCAGCCGTCTTCGGCCAGGCGGACTTTGAGGACGGCGCCGGCGCGGTCGAAAGGTGGCAGCGGCGGACGAAGGGTATCGGACGGGGACATTTTGTTCTCCATGGGGATGCGTGAAGGAGGGGCCAGTGTGCGCCGCAGCAGCAGCGGGCGGAATAGCCGCCGCGAGCAATGCACTATTGCGCATGGCGCAAGAGCGTCCGGACCGGACTGGCGCGCCGCTCGCGCTTGAGGCAGACTGCCGGACTGGGGCGCTCCGCCAGATCTTGCCGAATCCATGCCGTGAACAAATACAGCCAAATCTTTTCCGACATCGTCGCCGACATCGACAACCAGCGTTACCAGCAAGGCGACCGCATTCCTTCCGAAACCGAACTGATGCAGGGCTACGAGGCCAGCCGCGGCACCGTGCGCAAAGCGGTGGACATGCTGCAGGAGCGCGGTTATGTGCAGAAAATCCACGGCAAGGGCGTGTTTGTACTGCGCTCCGGCAATATCGAATTCCAGCTCAGCGGCATCGTCAGCTTCAAGGAGGCGCACCAGCACCTGGGCCGCCGCGTCAGTTCCCGGGTGGCGGAGATGGAGACGGTGCCGGCGGATGCGCAACTGGCCAAGCTGCTGGACGTGCGCGAGAAAACCCCGCTGCTCAAGATCAAGCGGGTGCGCAATATCGACAATGAAAACGTGATCCTGGACATCAACTATTTCGTCGCCAGCCTGGTGCCGGGGCTGGACCGTGAAGCCGCCGCCGGCTCCATCTACGAGTTCATCGAACAGCGGCTGGGCCTGAACATCAGCTACGCCCGCCGGGTGATAGAGGCGCAGGCCTGCAACGACGACGACCGCCGCTACCTGGACCTGAACGGCATGGACCACGTGATCGTGGTCAAGAACCACACCCATCTCTACGACGGCCGGCAGTTCGAATACACCGAATCCCGCCATCGGCTGGACAAATTCTTCTTCTCCGACGTCGCCCGCCGTAAATAGCGGCCCGGCGGCGCTCGCCGTCATTCCTTGATCTGAAGCGATTTATGGCGCCTGTTGCGTTAGCGCACCGGCGCGTTTGATTTTGCGCAAACTCGTCTATACGAGTATTGACACAACTCGTCTGTACCAGTTAGCGTGCCATCAGCATCGGCGGCGCTTGCCAATACCGCCGCCAGGTTTGATAACGGGCTAGACGGCGCAGACCGGCAGGCCGAGAGATACAGGGACCCTCAGATGAGCCACGATTACCAGAAGATCGCCGCGCGGATACTCGAAGCGGTGGGCGGCCGCGACAACCTGCAACAGGCCGCGCACTGCATTACCCGGCTGCGCTTGTCCTTGAAGGACGAAAGCCGGGTGGACCAGGAGGCGCTGCGCCAGGTGGAGTTGATCAAGGGTCAGTTCAGCCACGGCGGCGTGTTCCAGATAGTGATCGGTTCCGGCGACGTGGACCGGGTCTACCAGCCCTTGATCGAGCTGGCGGCGCTGCAACGCGCTACGGTGGCCGAGGTCAAGTCCAGCGGCGATCAGAAGCAGGGTCGTTTGCAGCAGCTGGTCAAAGTGTTCTCCGATGTGTTCATGCCCATCCTGCCCGCCATCATCGTGGCCGGCCTGCTGATGGGGCTGAACAATCTGCTGGGCGCCAAGGGCATGTTCATCGACGGCAAGAGCCTGCTGGACGCCTACCCGGGCCTGGACGGGGTGTGGGGGCTGATCAACATGATGGCCAACACCTCCTTTGTGTTCCTGCCGGCGCTGGTGGGCTGGTCCGCTGCCAAGCGCTTTGGCGGCAGCGAGGTGCTGGGCATCGTGCTGGGCCTGCTGCTGGTGCATCCGGATCTGCTCAACGCCTGGAACTACGGCAAGGCCGCCGCCGGGCTGGATGGCGCGGTGCTGCCGTATTTCGATGTGCTGGGCTGGTTCCGTATCGAGAAAGTGGGTTATCAAGGCCAGATTCTGCCCATCCTGGCCGCCACCTGGGTGATGTGTAAGGTGGAGCTGTGGCTGCGGCCGCGGGTGCCCAATTCCATCCAGTTGCTGGTGGTGCCCATCGTCACCATCGTGGTGAGCGGCGTGCTGGCGCTGGCGGTGATTGGTCCGGTGGCGCGCCACCTGGGCATCGCCATTACCGATGCGCTGGTTTATGTGTTCAACCTGGCGCCGCTGCTGGGCGCGATGTTGTTCGGCGCCTTGTACGCGCCGCTGGTGTTGACCGGCATGCACCATATGTTCATCGCGGTGGATTTGCAGCTGATCGCCAATCAGGGCGGCACCTTCATCTGGCCGATGATCGCCTTGTCCAATATCGCCCAAGGCAGCGCCGCGCTGGCGATGTTCTGGCTGGCGCGCGCCAGCAATGAGAAGAGCATGGCGTCCACCTCGGCGATTTCCGCCTTCTTCGGCATCACCGAGCCGGCGATGTTCGGCGTCAACCTGCGCTACAAGCTGCCGTTCTACGCGGCGCTTGTCGGCTCGGCGCTGGCGGCCGCCACCATCACCCTCAGCCACGTGCGCGCTTCGGCGATCGGCGTCGGCGGCTTGCCGGCCTTCATCTCCATCATCCCGCAGCAGATTCCGATGTTCATGGTGGGCATGGTGGTGGCTCTGGTGGCGCCGTTCGCTCTGACCTGGGTATTGGCGCGCCGCCAGTTGCCGCAGTCCTGATACGAAAGCCGTTCCGATGAAGAAGAATCTGAAATCCGCGGTGGTGTACCAGATCTACCCCAAGAGCTTTTACAGCCACCACGGAGCGGCCACCGGCGATTTGCTGGGCGTGGCGGACAAGCTGGATTACCTGGCCTGGCTGGGGGTGGATTATATATGGCTGACGCCGTTCTATCGTTCGCCGCAGCGCGACAACGGCTACGACGTCAGCGATTACTACGCGATCGATCCGGCTTACGGCAGCATGGCCGATTTCGAGCTATTGCTGGCCGAGGCCCGGCTGCGCGGCATCGGGGTGATGCTGGACATCGTGGTCAACCATACCTCCACCGATCACCCCTGGTTCCGTCAGGCGTTGCAGGGCAGGGACAATCCCTATCGAGACTTCTATATCTGGCGGGACAGGCCCAACAACTGGCGCTCCAAGTTCGGCGGTTCCGCCTGGGCGCGGGACGAGGCTAGCGGTCAGTATTATCTGCACCTGTTCGACAAAACGCAGGCGGACCTGAACTGGGACAACCCGGCGGTGCGGCGCGCGGTGTTCGACATGATGAATTTCTGGGCGGACAAGGGCGTGTCCGGCTTCCGGCTGGATGTGATCAATCTGATCTCCAAGGATCCGGCTTTCTCCGAGGACGACAGCGACGGCCGCCATTTCTACACCGACGGCCCGCGAGTGCATGAATACCTGCAGCAGATGCACCGCGAAGTGTTCGCCGGCCGGGATTTGATGACAGTGGGCGAGATGTCGTCCACCTCGCTGGAGCATTGCGTCGCCTATTCGCACCCCGAGCGGCGCGAACTGTCGATGACCTTCAACTTTCACCACTTGAAAGTGGATTATCCGGACGGCGAGAAGTGGCGGGCCGCGCCCTTCGACTTCATCGCGCTCAAGCGCATTCTGTCTGACTGGCAGCGCGGCATGCACGAGGGCGGCGGCTGGAACGCTCTGTTCTGGTGCAACCACGACCAGCCGCGAGTGGTGTCGCGCTTCGGCGACGCCGGCCGCTACCGCGTGGAGTCCGCCAAGATGCTGGCGTCCACGCTGCACGGCCTGCAAGGCACGCCCTACATCTATCAGGGCGAGGAAATCGGTATGGCCAACCCCGGTTTCTCCGACATCGAAGACTACAGAGATGTGGAAACCCACAATGCTTATCGCCAGTTGCTGGCTAGCGGCCTGGACCGCGAGCAGGCGATGGCGGCGATCAGGCAGAAGTCGCGCGACAACTCACGTACGCCGATGCAATGGGACGACAGCCGTTTCGCCGGCTTTTCGCGGCGTGAACCGTGGATAGGGCTGGCGCCGGACGCGGCGACGGTGAACGTCGCCGCCGCGCGTCGCGATCCGGACTCGGTGCTGCAGCACTACCGGCGCTTGATCGCGCTGCGCAAGCAATACCCGATCTTCAGCGACGGCGATTACCGCTGCCTGACGCCGGAGGATCCGGCGCTGTGGGTCTACGCGCGGACCGGCGAGCGCGAGAAGCTGCTGATCATCAGCAATTTCAGCGCCGAGGAGCGAGATTACTCGCCGCCTGCCGACTACCTGAGTCCGGACCATGCCTGGCAGTTGCTGTGCGCCAATTACGCCGACGCGGCGGCTCATCCCGCCCGGGCGCGGCTGCGGCCTTACGAATCGTTGATCTACCGCGCCGTTCTGAACTGAGCCTCAGAATTTTCGAGGAGTTAATCCTCTGCGAGCTGCCGGCATTCCCGGCCGGCAGGCCGCGTTGTGCCCAAAACTAAGGGAAATGGAGAGAACAATGACTCAATTCACCCCCCGCGGCCTGGCCTTGCTGGCCTTGTCCGCCCCCCTGCTGCTGCCCGCCGCCGCGCAAGCACTGGATTTTCACGGCTACGCCCGCCTGGGCGCCGGCGGTTCCGACAGCGGCGGCAAGCAGAGCTGCTTTCAGCTGGCCGGCGCCGAAACCAAGTACCGGCTGGGCAACGAATGCGAGCAGTACGCCGAGCTGGAACTGGGCCAGCAGCTGTTCCAGGCCGAAAACGGCAGCAAGCTCAGCGTGGTGGGCATGGCCAGCCTGTACAACCGCAACGGCCATTCGCTGACTTTCCAGGGCGACAATGGCAATGTCCGCTTGCCGCAGGCCTACGCCAAGTGGAGCGATATCCCGGAACTGAACGGCGCCACGCTGTGGGCGGGGCGGCGCTACTACAAGCGGCACGACGTGCATATCGCCGACTTCTATTTCTGGAACCCCAGCGGCACCGGTTTCGGTTTGGAGGATTTCAAATTGGGCCAAGCGCTCAAGCTCAGCTACGCCTTCTCGCGCAACGACAATTGGTGGCAGGCGGATCAGGCTAATAAGCATGATCTGCAATTGGGCGGCATCGCCGTCAATCCCGGCGGCGAGTTGACTCTGGGCCTCAGCTACATCCAGCGCGCTGGCCAGGTGACGGGCGCGAACAGCGGCTGGTCGCTCAGCGCCTTGCACGAGCAAAAAGGCGTATTGGGCGGACGCAACCTGTTTGCGTTGCAATACGGGGTGGGGCCGGGCACCGGCCTGGGCGGCACCGGCAGTCTCGTCAGCGACAGCGGCACGCGACGCAGCCGGCTGGTGGAGGCGCTGGACTGGCAAGCCACGCGAGAATTCGGCGGCCAGTTGATGCTGGCCTGGCAACGCGACGCGCGGCCGGACGGTGGGCAGACCTGGTGGTCGGCCGGCGCGCGGCCGGTCTACGCCTTTGGCGAGCGCTTCAAGCTGGCGGCCGAAGTGGGCTTCGACCGGGTCAAGGCCGCCGATGGCCAAGTCCGCACCCTGAGCAAGTTCACCATTGCGCCGACCTTGGCGCTGGATAAGGCGTTCTGGAGCCGGCCGGAACTGCGTTTCTTCTACACCTACGCGCGCTGGAACCGCGCCGCCCAGCAGGCGGCCGCGCCCGGCTCGACTTTGGCCGACGGCGGTGCCTTCGGCCATGCGCTGAGCGGCTCCACCTTCGGGGTGCAGCTGGAACACTGGTGGTGAGCAATGTTTGAGCGTAGCGGGCGCGGACCATCAAATTTTTTGAACGTTTCGCCCGGATAATTGATCTGTCGATCCCGTCCGACGGCTGTTAGATTGCCTGTCTGAAGTTAGACGGGAGGGACTATGCCGGACATCAACGCTCTATTTCGGGCCCGCATCGGCTGGGACGCGCAGCGGCCGCTGGCTTTCGAAGACATCGACGCCTTGCTGCGCGAGACGGCCTTGAGCCTGCCGTTTGAAAACCTGAGCCTGTTCCAGGGCGGGCCCGAGCCTATCAGCGAGCACAGCCTGCTGGAAAAAATCGCGCTGCGCGATGAAGGCGGCCTATGTTACGAACTCAATCCCTTGCTTTATCTCTTCCTGCGCCGCAACGGCCTGGAAGCCAGCCTGATCCGCGCGACGATCTTCGATGAAGACAGCCAGGACTGGTTGCCGCTGGGAGGCACCCATGTCGCCATTCTGCTGTGGCATCAAGGCCAGGGCTATCTGCTGGATTGCGGCTACGGCCTCAAGCAGCCGCTGCGCATGGTGCCGCTGTGCGGCGAAGTGGCGCGCTCCGCCAACGGCGACTACCGGGTGGCCTGGCCGGCCGGCGCCGGCTTCGCGCAACTGGAGCGGCGGCCGCCGGGCGAGGGCTGGCGCATCGCCTACGGCTTCGACCTGGACGATGAGATCGCCGATTGCGGCGCGCTGAGCGAGATCCAGCGCCGCATCTCCGAAGACCCGCGTTCGCCGTTCAACAAGACCCGGCTGATGGCTTTGCTGACCGCCGAAGGCAGCCGGGTGCTGACCGAGGACGCGCTGACCGAGACCCGCAACGGCAGGCAATGCCGGCTGACGCTGGCGCCGGGCGAGTTCGAGACCTTCCGCCGCTTGTTCACCCGGCGCTTCAGCGAACCGCCGGCTTGAGCGGCGAGGGCTTGCCGCCCGCGCCGGGATGGGTACACTGAGGCCCTGTCCATCGTCGGGGAGTCTCGCCGCCATGTCCGTCCTGTTTCGCTCCGTCCGCCGGTTCGCGCCGGCGCGCATGCTGCTGGCCCGTCCGCGGCTGGCGATCGCCGCCGCCGTCGGCCTGCTGACCGTGCTGGCGCTGCCCTGGCTGTTGCCGATGCGGGAGATCACCCGCTACATCGTCGGCTGGAACGCCGGCGCCGCGCTCTATCTGGCGCTGGTGGCCTGGATGATGTTCAGCGAGGGCCGTCAGCACATCCGCCATTGGGCCAAGCTGGAGGACGAGGGGCAGACGCTGGTGATGACGCTGGCCGTTTTGGCGGCGCTGGCCAGCTTGGCCGCCATCGTGCTGGAGCTGGCGGCGGTCAAGGACTTGCACGGCTGGCCGCGCGCCGTCCACGTCGCGCTGGCCATCCTGACCATTTTTTCTTCCTGGGCCTTCATCCATGTGATGTTCGCGCTGCATTACGCGCGCGCCTATTACGCCGCTCACGCGCGCAGCCTGGCGCCGGGCCTGGAGTTTCCCGGCAAGGAGGAGCCGGATTACGGCGACTTCCTCTATTTCGCCTGCATCATAGGCACGTCCGGACAGACGGCCGACGTCAGCTACACCACCAGCGCCATGCGCAAGGTGGGCACGCTGCATTGCGTGCTGTCCTTCTTTTTCAACGCCACGGTGTTGGCCTTGATGATCAATATCGCCGCCGGCCTGATCTGATGCCGGCGCGTAGCGAGACCCCATGTTGAATGCTTTGAAATTATTGCTCTTGTTCGGCCTGACCGCGGTGGCGGAAATCGTCGGCTGTTACTTGCCCTGGCTGTGGCTGCGCAAGGAGGGGCCGTGGTGGCTGTTGCTGCCGGCCGGGTTGTCGCTGATGCTGTTCGTCTGGCTGCTGACCCTGCATCCGGCGGCCGCGGGCCGGGTTTACGCCGCTTACGGCGGCGTTTACGTGGCGGTGGCGCTGTTGTGGCTGTGGCTGGTGGACGGCGTGCGGCCCAGCGGCTGGGACATTGCCGGCGCGGCGGTGGCCTTGTGCGGGATGGCCATCATCATGCTGGCGCCGCGGCCTGGCTGAGTGTCGTTCACGATCCGTTGTGCGGGCACAGGCATGAAAAAACCGGGCTCAGGCCCGGTTTTTCTTGGCGGCGGCGCGATTCAAGCGGTCGGCGGCAGCGTGTCGGCGAAGGACGGCCGCGTCATCAGCCTCTCCAGTAGACTGGCCAGATTGGGGTGGCTGTCGCGCCAGTCTATTTCCGGGAAGCGGAAGTCCAGATAGCCCAGGCAGGCGCCGACGGCGATGTCGGCCAGGCTGTAGCCCACGCCGTTGCACCACTGGCGGTCAGCCAGATCGGCGGCGAGCGCGGCCAGGCCGCGGTCTATCTTGCCGCGTTGGCGGGTGATAGCTTCCTGCATCTGCTTATCGTCCGGGCGGCGTTTTTCCAGCACGATGGCCACCGCGGCGTCGACGATGCCGTCGGCCAGCGCTTCCCAGCGCCGAGTAGCGATCAGCAGGCGGTTTTCCTGGGGAAGAATGCGCGATACCGGCGAGATGTTATCCAGATACTCGGCGATGACGCGCGAGTCGTAGAGCGTCGAGCCGTCATCTAGTTCCAGAACCGGCACCTTGCCCAGAGGATTGTAGTCGCCAACGCGGGTGTCCGCGTTCCATGGCACGTCTTCCTCCAGCGGGCAGTCTATTTTCTTTTCGGCCAGCACGATGCGCACCTTGCGGGCGTAGGGGCTGGTCAACGAGGCGATCAGTTTCATGTTTCGGGTCGTTCTGGATGATGGCAGGCGAAGTGCTCGCCGGACGGATAAGGCCCGGCGAGCGACTACTTTAGCGCAATGCCGTGGCGGCTGGAAGGCTTACTTCAACTCCACCTTGCCGCTGACTTGCAGTTGCAGTTGAGATTGTCCTGGCTGCAGGTCCGGTTGCGCCACTTCCGCGTTGGCGGCCATGCCGGCGGCTTTCATCATCATAGGCGGACGAAAGATGGGGGACTGGCTTCCAATATCCAGTTCCTTGATATTGCTGACATTTTTTCCGATGGCCTTGGCGGCGATCTTGGCTTGGGCTTCCAGGTTGGCGATGGCTTCCGGCAGCATGCTCTGCTCCGCTTCCTTGCGCGCCTGGTCGGATACGCTGAACTGCAGTCCTTGCAGCAATAAGTTCTGTTGCAGTTTGGCCATCAGTTCGGCGGCCTGGGCGAAATCGCGGCTTTTCAGCTGGATTTCCACCCGGCCTTGCCAGCCCTGGATCTTGCCGTTTTTGTCGTAATTGGGCCAGGTGTTGTAGCCGCCGCTGGACAGCTGCACTTTGGTATAGGTTTTGCCCAGAGCGATGCCCTGGGCGGCGGCCTTGTTAAGCCTATCGGCCAGCACCGCCGGCTGGGCGTTGCTCATTTGCTGGTAGAAGGTGGCGCTGATCTGGTCGTTGGGCACTTCGCGCTGGGCGCTGGCGGACAGATTGAGCTGGGTGGCGTCGGCCAGGGCCGGGGCGGCGCTGACGGCGAGCAGGGTTCCTAAGCTGGCAAGCAAGAGAGTCTGTTTGTTCATGTGTCGATTCCCATGACATTGTTGTCTTGATCGGAAAAGTCCGATTCGCAGTGTGTAGGCCCATCATGCCCGAGAAAAGTTTCCGACGGCATACTGTCCTTCGGCCAGTTCTATCCGGTTGCGGCCGTTACGTTTGGCCCGATAGAGCTGGCTGTCCGCGGCGCGGAACAGGCTGGACAGGCCATCATAAGGCTGCTGGCTGGTGCTGGCCACGCCAATGCTGACGCTGATGCGCAAGGGCGGGGCGGCTGAGGCAGGTTGCGGCCGCAGATCGGCCACCGCTCGCATGAGGCGTTGAGCTGCCGCGTGAGCGTCGTGCAAGCCGGTGCGCGGCAGCAGCATCACGAATTCCTCGCCGCCGTAACGGCCCACTATGTCGCCGGCGCGCGCTTGGGCGCGCAGACAGGCGGCCAGTTGTTGCAGCACCAGATCGCCGCATTGGTGGCCGTGGCGGTCATTGATGCTTTTGAAGTGATCGACGTCCAAGAGCAGCAGGGCCAGCGGCTTGCGCTCGCGCCAGGCGCGGCGGCAGGCGGCCTCGGCCAGTTCGCGGAAGCCGCGCTGGTTGAGCAGATTGGTCAGGCCGTCGTGACTGGCCTGGTGCTGGGTCCGTTCCAGCGCGCGTTCGTAGCAGATGTACAGCGCGCACAAGATGAAGCTGAAACTAAGCCAGTGCATGCCTAGAGAACTGAGCATGGAAAAGCTCATGGAGTCGGCGTTGTAAATGTTGCCGGCCCAGATGGCGTGCACGATGCGCGCCAGCGCCAGCAGGGCATAAAGCAGGCTGACCGCCAGCGCCATTTTGCGGCCGGCGCCGGCGATGCGGGAGTGTCCAGGCCACAGTTCGCGGGCGGCCAGCAGCCAGGCGACCAGATAGACCAGGCAGATCGCGATGGTGCGCTCCCCCATATCGGCCGGGCCGGCTTGAAGATAGGCGGCCATGCCGGCGGCAACCAGCAACAGGCTTTGCCAGACGCGCGGACTTTTGCCGTTCAGATGGCGAATGCCGCAGAGCGCGAGGGGATGAAACAGCATCCACAGCAGATTGTTGAATACCAGTTGCGGCCATGGCGGCAGGCCGATGGGCAGCAGGCTGAACATGCCGCCCAGGCTGACGCTGGCGCCGGCCGAGCAGAAATACAGGAAGGCCCGCTCACCGCGGTTGCGCAGCCAGAACATCGTGATAATGGCGGTCAGCGCCAGGCCGTAGCCGGTGGTGCTGAGCACGGTGGCCTGGAAGTCGAGGATGCTTTGCATGTGGGGTCTGTTCAAAGTCTGCTGTGCGTCGTGAAACCTCGCGCGGCGGACGCGGCGTCTTGTCTCGCGAGCGGTGGCCAGAGCTTGAACAGATGACTGGCGGGCGCGCTTTGCAAGGTGAATTATGACAAGCGGCCCATGATAGGGCCGTTGTCCATGGGCTTCAATCCGCAAAGCTACGCAGCCAGGCTGACAAATCCCGACATTAGCGCCGTCGGGATCCATCTGTCCTGTCAGGCCAGGTATTCGTATCCAGGCAGCGTCAGGAACTCGACGAAATCGTCAGAGGTGGTCAGCAGGTAGAACATCGCGGCGGCATCGTCGTACTGGCGGGTCCAGCGCGCGCCGTACTCGGCCTTGAGCTTGGCCACTTCCGCCGCGTGCAACTGGTGGAACAGCTCGGCTGTTACTTTGCGGCCGTCGTCCAGCACGCCCTTGGGGCTGCGTATCCATTGCCAGATCTGAGAGCGGGAGATCTCCGCGGTGGCGGCGTCTTCCATCAGATTATGGATGGGAACGCAGCCGTTGCCGGAAATCCAGGCGCCCAGGTACTGGATGCCCACATTGATGTTCATCGCCAGTCCGGCTTCGGTGATCGGCGCTTCCGGGCGGAAGTCCAGAAGGTCGGCGGCGCCGACCTGAACGTCCGGCCGTTGTTTGGCGATCTGGTTGGGCGCGTTGCCCAGCACTTTGCCGAAGGCCTCGGCGGCGATGGGGACCAGGCCGGGGTGGGCCACCCATCCGCCGTCGTAACCGTCGGCGGCGTCGCGCTCCTTGTCCGCCCGGACGCCGGCCAGCGCCTTCTCATTGGCCGCCGGATCGTTCTTGATCGGGATCAGCGCCGCCATGCCGCCTATCGCCGGCGCCGCGCGGCGGTGGCAAGTCTTCAGCAGCAGCAGCGCGTAGGCGCGCATGAAGGGCACGGTCATGGTGATCTGGGCGCGGTTGGCCAGACAGAAGTCGCGGTTCTGACGGAATTTCTTGATGCAACTGAAAATATAGTCCCAGCGGCCGGCGTTGAGGCCGGCGCTGTGCTCGCGCAGTTCGTACAGAATTTCGTCCATTTCGAAAGCGGCGAGTATGGTTTCGATCAGCACTGTGGCCTTGATCGTGCCCTGCGGGATGGACAGCTCCTGTTGGGCGAACACGAATACCTCGTTCCACAGCCGCGCTTCCAGATGGCTTTCCATCTTGGGCAGGTAGTAATAAGTGGAGCTGCCCAAGCTGCGTAAGAATACGATGTTGTGGAAGAAGGACAAGGCGAAGTCGAACAGCGCGCCGGAGACGATGTCGCCGTCTACCTTGACGTGTTTTTCCATCAGGTGCCAGCCGCGCGGACGCAGCAGCAGGGTGGCGGTATCGGCGTTGAGCCGGTACTGCTTGCCGTCGGGGTTGGAGAAGGAGATGGTCTTGCGGTAGGCGTCGCGGACATTGATCTGGCCGTTGATCTGGTTGTCCCAGCTCGGGCAGTTGGAGTCCTCGAAATCCGCCATGAAGCTCTTGGCGCCGGAATTGAGCGCGTTGATCATCATCTTGCGGTCTACCGGGCCGGTGATTTCCACGCGGCGGTCCAGCAAATCGTCCGGCAGCGGCGCGATCTTCCAGTCGCCGGCGCGTACGGCGGCGGTTTCCGGCAGGAAGTCCGGCAGCTTGCCCGCGTCCAGCTCGGCTTGGCGCGCGGCGCGGGCGGCCATCAGTTCGCGGCGGCGAGGTTCGAAGCGGCGGTGCAGCTTGGCGACGAAGGCCAGCGCGTCGTGGCTGAGGATGTCGGCGTAGGCCGGGGTGAGCGTTGCGAGGATTTCGATCCCCTGAGGAAGCGTGGCTGCCATGCTGGGACTCCTTTGCAGTGTTGGCCGGGGCGGGCGGCGCCCGCATTCGGACCTGGGACAATGAAACGGGACCTGGCTAGTCTAGCTAGGCAAAGCGTAAAAAAAAATGCATATATAGACATATCATCTTTTACTTTTTGTTAGCTAATCGTGGGGCGGCCCGGATGTTTAAACAATTGGAGACCTTTGTCGCCGTGGTGTCGCAGGGCAGCTTGTCGGCCGCCGCGCGCCAGGAGGGGGTGGTGCCCGCTATCATAGGCCGGCGCATCGACGCGCTGGAGGAGAGGCTGGGCGTCAAGCTGCTGACCCGCAGCACGCGCAGCCTGGCCTTGACTCAGGAGGGGGCGGCCTTTTTCGAAGACTGTCAGCGCATCCTCGCCGATCTTGAAGACGCGGAGGCGGCGGTGGCTTCCGGCAGCGGCCGCGCGCGAGGTCATTTGCGGGTTTCGGCGCCGGCCGGTTTCGGCCGCAAGCACGTGGCGCCGCACATCGCGGGCTTTCAGCAACTTCACCCGGACGTGAAGGTGACGCTGGATCTGTCTGACCGCTTGGTGGACCTGCAGCGCGACCGCATCGACTGCGCGATCCGTATTTCAGACCTGGCGGATTCCTCGCTGGTGGCGATCCGGCTGGCGGAGAACCGTCGTGTGGTGGTAGCGGCCCCGGCCTATCTGGCGCGTCACGGTTTGCCGCTCCGGCTGGAGGACCTGGCCGAGCACAACTGTCTGTCGCTGGGGGAGAGTCAGAGCCGCGGCTGGGCGTTTCGTCGCGAGGGCGAGGCGGTGAACCTGCGCGTGTCCGGCCGGCTGGAGTGCAACGACGGCGCGGTGTTGCACGACTGGGCGTTGCAGGGTTTGGGTTTGGCCTGGCGTTCGCTGTGGGAAGTGAAGGACGATCTATCCGATGGCCGCTTGGTGACGGTGCTGGACGAGTTCTCCGCGCCGGACTATCCGGTATGCGCGGTGGTGCCGCAGCGGCGCTTACTGCCGGCGCGTGTGCGGCACTTCGTCGACTATCTGCGGTCAGTGTATGCTGATGCGGCTTATTGGAATTGAGGCATGAAGATGAAAACAGCGATGGTGGCGCTCCTTGCCGCGCTGGCGGCCGCTCCGGCCTGGGCCGGCGCGGGCACGGTGGGGCTTAGCTGCCTGCCGTCGGCCGGCGCCGGCGTGGACATGCGCGCATGGCTGCTGGATCGCCTGGCTTTGAAGGGAGCGGCAGTGGATGAGACGCGGCCTCAGTGGAAGCTGTGTTTCAAGCAAAGCCAGCAGCGCCAGGTGTATTGGCCGGCGGATGGCTGGTATGCCGGCGGCTGGCGAGATTGGCGCTACGGCGGCGGCATGTACTGGTCGCCGGACTACCAGGTGCGCACCGTGCGCACGCTGGCGCTGGAAGTGGTCAACAGCGCCGACGGCACTGTGCTGTGGCAGGGCCAGCAGGAATTGGGCGACGGCGACAACGGCCGCCAGCAACTGGAGAACGCCGCGCGCAAATTGATAGATTTAATGCCATTGCCATGATTTGTTTTGCGTTATGATGACGCGCAGGGTTGGGATATTTCAGGCTATATGGGGTTTCCCGTATTGCCGACAGCGGGCCCTGCGGTACTATCGCATTCTTCCCCGGCATGAACTGCGTGGATCGGCGGCTAGTCAAGAACGGCGAACAAAATCAGCGTAGCGTCTGAGAACCGGTTCAATATCTGCTGTGCGTCGGCGATACGGCGCTGAAATCAGCTTCGAAATGCTCATGTACCACTCGTACATTCCGCTTTCTCAGCCGTTTTCGCCTTGTCTCGCCATTGCTCGCTAGATTTTGAACAGCTTCTTAAGGCAAGGCGCGTCGACGAAGACAGTACACAGAGTACGGCAAGTCGACGCAACGCGGCATCAGGATTTTGTCATGCCTTTTCTAAGCCGACGACGGACAGAGCAGCGGGGGATAGGACACAACAGATCATACAGGCCCCATCCGAGTATGAAGCGCCCGCCGGGACAGCGGGCGCTTTGTCGTTGTACCGGACGGCCGTTACGGGACAGTGAAACAAATGAGTTTGATGCGCAAAAAGAGCGTCCAGGGAATGCTGGCTACCGCTCAAACCTCGCGTGGGCTTCGCAAGGAGCTTTCCGCTTTCGACCTTACCATGCTCGGCATCGGCGCCATCATCGGCACCGGCATCTTCGTGCTGACCGGCACCGGCGCCACCGTGGCCGGCCCCGGCTTGGTGCTGTCCTTCGTGATCAGCGCCTTCGCCTGCGGCTTCGCCGCGCTGTGCTACGCCGAATTCGCCTCCATGCTGCCGGTGTCCGGCTCCACTTATACCTATGCCTACGCGACCTTGGGCGAAATGATCGCCTGGATCATAGGCTGGGACTTGTTGTTGGAATACCTGCTGGCTTCCTCGGCGGTGTCGGTGGGATGGTCCGGCTATTTCCAGAGCCTGTTGTCCGGCTTTGGCGTGACCTTGCCTGAATACTTGACCGCCGCCGCAGGCTCGCTGCCAGGCAAACAGACGCTGTTCAATCTGCCGGCCTTCTGCGTGGCGATGGTGATCACCGCCTTGCTGGCCTTCGGCATCAAGGAGTCCAAGCGCGTCAACAATGTGGTGGTGCTGATCAAGGTGGGCGTGGTGTTGCTGTTCATCGGCATCGGCGTGTGGCACGTCAAGCCGGTGAACTGGCAGCCGGCGCTGCCCTTCGGCTTCTCCGGCGTGTTCCACGGCGCCGCCATTGTGTTCTTCAGCTTTATCGGCTTCGACGCGGTGACCTGCGCCGCCGAGGAAGTGAAGAACCCGGCCAAGGACATCCCGCGCGGGGTGATCTGGTCGTTGGGGGTGTGCTCCCTGCTCTACGTGGTGGTGGCGGCCATCATGACCGGCATCGTGCCATATATGCAGTTCGCCGGTGTTGATCATCCCGTGTCCCTGGCCTTGCAAGTGGCCAAGTTGGACTGGTTCGCCGGCTTCGTCGATCTGGGCGCCATCCTCGGCATGATGACGGTGATCCTGGTGATGACCTATGGTCAGACTCGAATCCTGTTCGCCATGTCGCGCGACGGCCTGCTGCCCAAAATCTTTTCCGAGGTGAACCCCAGGTACGGCACGCCGTACAAGGCCACCTGGCTGATCGGCACCATCATCGCGCTGCTGGCCGGCTTCGTGCCGCTGCACACGCTGGCGGAACTGGTGAACATCGGCACTCTGGCCGCCTTCACCCTGATCGCGCTGTCGGTGATCGTGCTGCGCAAGCGCGAGCCCAATCTGCCGCGCAAATTCGTTTGCCCGGGCGTGCCCTACATCCCGACGCTGGCCATTCTGTGCTGCGGCTTCCTGATGACCCAGCTATCGCTGCTGACCTGGCTGTGTTTCATGGCCTGGCTGTTGATCGGCCTGGTGGTGTATTTTGGGTATTCGCGACGGAATTCGCTGTTGAACAATCCCGCCTGAGGCGGAGTGTGAAAAAGCCGGCAAAAGCCGGCTTTTTTTGCGCCCGCGGCCGCCCGCGGGCGGATAATGGCGGCATGGACGGAGGAGGGGAAACGATGGAAGCGAAGACCGAATTGACGGCATGGCAGGGAGACATCACCACGCTGGCGCTGGACGCCATTGTCAACGCCGCCAACGCCAGCTTGCTGGGCGGCGGCGGGGTGGACGGGGCCATCCACCGCGCAGCCGGGCCGGAACTGCTGACGGAATGCCGGACCTTGAACGGCTGCCGCGTCGGCGAAGCCAAGCTGACCGCCGGCTACCAGCTGCCGGCGCGACATGTGATTCATACGGTGGGGCCGATCTGGCAGGGCGGCGCTCAAGGAGAGGCGGAGTTGCTGGCCGCCTGCTACCGCAACAGTCTGGCGCTGGCGGCGCGGCACGGGCTGGCCAGCATTGCCTTCCCCGCGATCAGTTGCGGCGTTTACGGCTACCCGGCAACGGAGGCCAGCGATATCGCGGTTGGCACCGTCCGTCAGTGGCTGGCGCAGGAGCCTCATACGCTGCGGCGCGTGCTGCTGGTGGCCTTTGACGACGCGATGGCCGATCGCTATCGGCGCTTGCTGGCCGGCTAGGCTAGCTGACCTCGCCCTTGGACGGGCGCGGCAACTGGCCGCCGCAGTGTTTGCAGAAACGGGCGTCCCAGTCGTGGCCCTCAGTGAAGCAATGAGGGCACAGCCGAGTGCCGGACACGGCTTCCACAGTCTTGGCCTTGGCGCCGCTGCCGCGCGCGATTTCCGCGGTGACGATGCCGGTGGGCACCGCGATGATGCCGTAGCCGGTAATCATGACCACGCTGGCCAGCGCCTGGCCCAGCGGCGTCTTGGGCGTGATGTCGCCGAAGCCCACCGTGGTCAGGGTGACGATGGCCCAGTAAATGCTGACCGGGATGCTGGTGTAGCCGTGCTCCGGGCCTTCTATCACGAACATCATCGTGCCCAGAATCACCACCAGCAAGACCACGGTGACCAGAAACACCGTGATCTTGCGGCGGCTGGCCAGCATCGCCCGTTTCAACTCGCTGGCCTCGCCGATGTAGCGGGTCAGCTTGAGAATGCGGAACATGCGAAGCAGGCGAAGGATGCGGATATCGGCCAGGAAGCGGCTTTCCGGGATGAGCAGCCCAAGATACAGCGGCAGCACCGACAGCAGATCGATGACGCCGAAGAAGCTTTTCACATAGCGCATCGGCTTGTGGATGCAGATCAGCCGCAATGCGTATTCGATAGTGAACAGAATGGTGAAACACCAGTCTAGAATCTTGAGTTGGGGCCCCCAAGCGGCTTGTATGCTTTGCACGCTCTCCAAGATCACCGTCAGCACCGACAGCAGGATGGCGACGATCAGCGCCAGGTCGAAGATGCGGCCCGGCCGGGTGTCTGCCTCGTAAATGATGATGTAGAGCTTGCGGCGCCAGCCGGTGAGGGGGATCAGGGTTTCCTGTGTTGGCATAAGCGGGGAATGGGCCTCGGTCTGCGGGTGATGGGCAATGGTTTCAGTGTAGTTGCCGGACCGCGGCGCGCGCGGGGCCGGCTGAGACTGCCAAGTTTGTCGATTATAAGCAAACAATATTTTGGTTCGTTGCTCAGCTTGTTTATGATGCTGGGTAATATGGTTTTCTTCAAAACAGTCTGTGGAGAATAAAGATGCGAATTGCCAATGCTGTGACGGATTTGATCGGCAACACCCCGCTGGTGCGGCTTAATCGGGTGACCGAAGGCTGCGGTGCCACTGTGGTCGCCAAACTGGAGTTCTTCAACCCGGCTCACAGCGTTAAGGACCGCATCGCTGTGGCGATGATCGACGCCGCCGAGCAGGCCGGCAAGATCGGCCCGGACACTACCATCGTCGAACCCACCTCCGGGAATACCGGCATCGGCCTGGCCATGGTCTGCGCCGCGCGCGGCTATAAGCTGGTGATCACCATGCCGGAAACCATGAGCCGGGAACGCCGTCAACTGCTGCGCGCCTATGGCGCCGAGTTGATTCTGACCCCGGGACCCGACGGCATGGGCGGCGCCATCGCCAAGGCGCGTGAATTGGTAGAGCAGAATCCGGACAGCCACTTCATGCCGCAGCAGTTTGAGAACCCGGCCAACCCGGCCATCCACCGCAACACCACCGCCGAAGAAGTATGGAAGGACACCGACGGCAAGGTCGACCTCTTCGTCGCCGGCGTCGGCACCGGCGGCACTATCACCGGGGTGGGCGAAGTGCTGAAGGCGCGCAAGCCCGGCGTGCGCATCGTAGCGGTGGAGCCGGACGCGTCCCCGGTGCTGTCCGGCGGCCCCAAAGGCCCGCACCCGATCCAGGGCATCGGCGCCGGTTTTGTGCCAGCCATTCTCAACACCGGCATTTACGATGAAATCATCCGGGTGAAAAATGAGGATTCGATGGAAACCGCGCGCGCGGTGGCGGCGCGCGAGGGCCTGCTGGTGGGCATTTCCTCAGGCGCGGCGGTGTGGGCGGCGCTGGAACTGGCCAAGCGTCCGGAAAACGCCGGCAAGCTGATCGTGGTGGTGATTCCCTCCTTTGGCGAGCGTTATCTGTCCACACCCTTGTTCCAGCATCTGGCGGATTGACACGCTCGCGGCGGCGGCCGCGGACATCGACAGCCTGGCGGCTTTCTGCCAGGCTGTTTGTTTTTGTCGTTTCGCATCAAGGGGAAATCATGGAGCAGTTGCAAGCTTTTCTGGTCCGCGCCGAAGCCATGCTGGCGCGCTTGGAGCCTCTGCTGCCGCCAGCGCGGCCGGAACCGGACTGGAGCGCGCTGGCCTTCCGCTGGCAGCGCCAGGGCATGGCCGGCTGGCTGGAGGCGGTGGCGGAGCCGCACGCGCCGGAACTCGAGCGACTGACCCATATCGACGCCCAGCGCGCGCAGCTGCTGCGCAACACCCGCCAGTTCGTCAAGGGCCGGCCCGCCAACAATGTGTTGCTCACCGGCGCGCGCGGCACCGGCAAATCCTCGCTGGTTAAGGCGCTGCTGCCGGAGTTCGCCGCCAAGGGCCTGCGCCTCATCGAAGTGGACAAGGCGCAACTGGGCGATCTGAACCGTATCGTCGAGCTGGTGGCTGGGCGCAAGGAGCGCTTCATCCTGTTTTGCGA
Organism: Chromobacterium sp. IRSSSOUMB001; assembly: GCF_023507765.1. Taxonomy (NCBI): domain Bacteria; kingdom Pseudomonadati; phylum Pseudomonadota; class Betaproteobacteria; order Neisseriales; family Chromobacteriaceae; genus Chromobacterium; species Chromobacterium sp. IRSSSOUMB001. Next base: position 183,359 of record NZ_JALCYU010000002.1, on the reverse strand, counting down.
CGATCTGTCCTTCGAGCAGGGCGACGACGCCTACAAGGCGCTTAAAACCGCGCTGGACGGCGGCCTGGCTCGCCGCGTCGATAATGTGCTGGTGTACGCCACCTCCAACCGCCGCCATCTGATGCCGGAAAAAATGAGCGAAAACCGCGAAGGCTGGGTGCAGGACGGCGAAATCCATCCGGGGGAGGCGATTGAGGAGAAGGTGTCGTTGTCGGACCGCTTCGGCCTGTGGCTGTCTTTCTACCCGTTTGATCAGGACGCCTACTTGGCAGCGGCGGCCGAGTGGCTGGCGCATTTTGGCCTGAAGCTGGACGCCGAGGCGGAAAAGGCCGCGCTGCATTGGAGCCATCTGCGCGGCAGTCGCTCCGGCCGCGTCGCCTGGCAGTTCGCCTGCGATTGGGCCGGGCGCAGCGCCAAGGAGCGCAAGGCCTTGCTATGACTTCAAATAGCGCAGGCCCACGCTCTTGACCTGACCGTCGGCCGCGGCGCGGATCACCATCTCCAGCCGGTCCAGCCGCAGCACGTCGCCGGCCACCAGAGGATAGCCGTAGGCGCGTTTGCAGTATTCGGCGATGCTGTCGGCGCGGTCGCGCTCGCTCAGCGTCAGGCCGTAGCTGTCGGCCAGATCGCCCAACCGCGCCAGCCCGGATACGGTGAAGTAACCGTAATAAGGATCGTCCCCGGGCGGATGAAAGGCCTCGCCGGCCGTCTCCAGAGCCGGACCGGGGCCGATCAGGCAGGCCCAGTCGCCGGCGCGCAGCGTCTGGCTCGCCGCCGGCTCAAGCGCTTGTTCATCACGATACAGCGCCACCAGCCGCACGCCGCTGGGCAAGACCAGTTCGCCGGCCAGTTGGTCTTCGGCCGGGCTGTCGGCGCGCACCAGGCAGGAGGCGGCCTCGTAGCGGGCTTCCTGGCCGCTGACCACGGGCACTCGGTGTTCGACGTCCGACCGCGCCGGCAGCTTCAGCTTCAATTTCTCCGCCAGCGGCGCGATGGTCCAGCCTTGGAACAGCAGCGACATCATCACCACGAAGAAGGCCACGTTGAAGAACAGCTGGCTATTGGGCAAGCCCGCCATCAGCGGGAAAATGGCCAGAATCACCGGCACCGCGCCGCGCAGGCCCACCCAGCTCATGAACAGCTTTTCCGCCTTGGGCACCGGGAAAGGCAGCATGCACAGCCACACCGCCAGCGGCCGCGCCACCAGCATCAGCACGATGGAGATCGCCAGCGCGTAGGGCGCCACCGGCAGTAGATTGGACGGCGTCACCAATAGCCCCAATACCAGGAACATGGTTACCTGGGCCAGCCAGGCGTAGCCGTCGTGGATGTTCAATAGATTGGGCAGATCGGCCACTCGGGCGTTGCCCACCACGATGCCGGCCAGATAGATGGCGAGGAAGCCACTGCCGCCGGCCGCGGTGGTCAGGCTGAACAGCGCGCCGGCGGTGCCCAGGCTGAACAGCGCCAGCATCGCGCCGCGCGGACCCAGCCGTTGGAACAGCCAAACCATGGCTTTGCCGCCGGCCCAGCCGGCCAGAGCGCCCAGGCCCATTTGCTTGATGAATAGCCACAACATGGCAGCGATGCCGGCATCCTGGCCCTGCTGGCCCAGCACCCCTATCAGCGCCGAGGTCAGAAACACCGCCATCGGGTCGTTGCTGCCGGATTCTATCTCCAGCGCGCTGCCGACGCGGCGGTTGATTTCCAGGCCGCGCCCGGACAGGAGCGCGAACACCGCGGCGGCGTCGGTGGAGCCGACGATGGCGCCAATCAGCAAGCCTTCCAGCCAGCTGAGGTTCAGCACCCAGGCGGCGAACAAGCCTGTCACGCCGGTGGTAATCAACACCCCCAGCGTGGCGAGCACCCCGGCTGGTTTCAGGCTGATGCGGAAGCTGTCCTGGCGCGTGCGCAGGCCGCCGTCGAACAAGATCACCACCAGGGCGATGGTGCCGACCACATAACTGAGCTGGTAATTGCTGAACACGATCTTGCCGGGGCCATCCTCGCCGGCCAGCATGCCCAGCGCCAGAAAGACCAAGAGCAGCGGGGCACCGAAACGGGAGGCGATGGAGGACACCACCAGGCTGGCCAGGAATACCAGCGAGCCGGCCAGGATGAGTGAATTTAAGGTGTCCAAGTGCATGCTCCTTCAGCGGGATGGGGGAGGTCATGACGAAATCGATCAAGCCCGTAGGCGGAGCGCGGATGGCTTGCCTTGTGTCGCCACGAGATGGAATGACAATCGGGATAAATATGCAGATTTCGCAGGTTTACAGTGCTAATGGTAACACTTTGAGACTTATCAGCCGCGCCTGAAACCAGCAATTGGCTCATTTTTTTGCGTTTTTAATGCATATTATGATTTTTCTGACTTGGCAATATCGCCGCGAATATGACGAAGTATTTACTTTTCACTCGATGCGATGTGCATTTTATGCATTTTGTATTTGTATATTAATGACAAGTAAATGTATTGGGGTGTGTATGACTTTTCGTAAAATCGCCTTGCTGGCTAAGGGCCTAAGCATCTCCTGGATGGCTTTTGCTTCCATGGCTCCTTGGTACAGATGGGAAAGCAAGTTTGACGGCTAGCTGGTGTGCTCGCAATTCTCCTATGGCCCGGGGTGGGTTTTGTTCAATAACATTCCTTACTAAAGACGCGGGCTGCCGCATTTCTGGCCGTCCGGGCTGATTAGGCTCGACGCTAGGCCTTGGCTGGGTTGCTCTTGGCGCGCGGTCCCGCTTGTTCAAAGCGGCGCCGTGTGTTGAGGTCGACGATTTCAGTTCAGGGCTAAGAACCTGTTTACGATCTGCCGCGTGTCGTGACGCGTGGCACGGTGTGTACGGCATTCGAAATGTTCATGTACCACGCCTGCATTCCGCTTTCTCAGCCGTTTTCACCTTGCCTCGGCCTATCTCGCGAGATCGTAAACACGTTCTAAGCACTAAATTTTAAGAGCGGTGAAAAACAAGGGCGCTAAGGCGCCCTGCATTATTGGATGTTGGAGGGAAGGGGCGGATAGGTTTTGAAGCAGTCCTCTGTGCGAAGCAATACGATAAGCTTTATGCCATTAGTATTATGCTGTATATTTGTTTGGCATTTTATGCGCATGATCACTGTTGGAGCCTGTTCAAAGTCTCGCGAGCAAGGGCGAGACAAGGCGAAAACGAGCGAAAAAGCAGAATGCACGAGGGGGACATGAGCATTTTTGATGCTTGTACCCATCGTGAAATGCTTCATGAAGCGCAGCAGACTTTGAGCAGGTTATTAGGTCTGGATCATGCTTTTCTTCACTTGTCCTGAGGTACGCACGATGACTCGCAAAATCATTCTGGCCCTGGCGGCCTTGTCTTTTCCCTTGATGACTTTGGCCGCTCCCGCTCCTTGGTATCTGTGGCAGAGCAAGATCGACGGCAAGCTTGCCTGCTCGCAATTCTCTTTGGGGCCGGGTTGGACGCAGTTCAGCTCCCAGCCTTATAAGGACGCGGGTTGCACCAAGCCGGGCCGTCCGGGTTGAGACAAGCTTGAATCCATTAAGGGCGCCGCGGCGCCCTTAATGCTAGGGGGCGCTTGGGGTAGAATGCGCTGCCGGCCGCCGAGAGCCGGAACGATATTCACCGGGCAAGACCAAGCGATGAGCGACAGCAAGATCATAGAGGTAGTGGCCGGCGCGCTGATGCGGCCGGACGGCAGTTTCATGCTGGGCAGCCGGCCCGAGGGCAAACCCTACGCCGGTTATTGGGAATTTCCCGGCGGCAAGGTGGAGCCGGGCGAGAGCGGCGAGCAGGCGCTGGCGCGAGAGCTGTACGAGGAAATGGGTATTGAGATGGAAGCTGCGACGCCGTGGCTGACCAAGGTCCACCATTACGAACACGCTTCGGTGCGGCTGCGTTTCTTCCGGGTCTGGTCCTGGCGCGGCGAGCCGCAGTCGCGGGAAGGCCAGCGCTTCGCCTGGCAGACGCCGGGCGCGTGCACGGTGCAACCCATGCTGCCGGCCAACGGGCCTATTCTCAAATCGCTTGAACTGCCGGCGGCTTATGCGATCAGCTGCGCGCATGAGATCGGCGTCGACGCCCAGTTGCGGCGGCTGGAGCAGGGGTCAGGCTGGGGCATGGTGCAGATCCGCGAGCCGCAGATGTCACGCGCCGAGCTCGCCGACTTCGTCGCCAAGGCGGCGGCCATCGTCCATGAGCGCGGCGGTAAGTTGCTGGTCAACGCGGATCCGTCCTGGGCGGTGGAATGGCCGGTGGACGGCGTGCATCTGAACGCCGCGCGGCTGGCCTCGCTGGAGGTGCGCCCGGCGTTCGCCTGGGTGGGGGCGTCAGCGCATGATGCGGCGCAAGTGGCGCGGATCGGAGACCTGGGCCTGGACTACGCCTTGCTCGGCCATGTGGCGGCTACCCCCAGTCATCCCGGCGCGGCGCCCTTGGGCTGGGACGGTTTCCGGGAGTGCCTGGCCGCCGGCGCGCCCGCGCCGGTCTACGCGCTGGGCGGCATGAGCCTGGACGATCTGGATGCCGCCCGTCGTCATGGCGCGCACGGCGTCGCCTTGATGCGGGGAGCTTGGCGATGAATGCCAAGCAGCGTAAATGGCTGGCTCTGGGCGGCGCCTTGCTGTTGTTGGCCAGCCTCAAGTTCAGCTTGATCTACCGCTGGTACGGCGAGCGGCAGCCGACCAAGCCGACGCCGTTGGCCTGCGTTGCCGGCCGGCCATCCTGTGATCTGCCCGGCGGCGGCGTGTGGCGTTTCGCGTCGCCGCCGCAAAATGGCAAGCCGTTCGAGATTCGTTTGGAAGGCGTCGCGGCGCGGGAAGCGCCGCAGGTGGAGTTCAATATGGCCGATATGGACATGGGCTTCAATCGCTACACCTTTGTGCGCGACGGCGCCGATTGGAAGGCGGTGGTCACCCTGCCGCTGTGCGTCAGCGGCAGCCGCGACTGGCTCGCTGTCTTTAGCCTGAACGGCAAGCGCTATCTGCTGCCGTTTTCCACGCATTGAAGAGAGGGGGGCGCGCCGCCTCATTTCTTCTTGCGTTTGATGTACAAGGTCTTGAATACCCTCGCCACCAACTCGCCCTGCTGATCCAGAATATCCACTTGTAATTTCGGCAGGTATTTGTCTCCGGCGGCGGTGCGCCGCCGGATATCCTCCAGCATGCCCGGCTCCAGTCGGAAGCGAGCACGCACTGTGCCGCGGCCCGGCTTGATGTAGTCGATGCTGCCGCTCTTGTCCCACACATAGTAGTCCCGCCCCAACTGGCGCATCAGCATCAGCATGAAGAAGGGGTCGGTCATCGCGTACAGGCTGCCGCCGAAATGGGTGCCGACGTAGTTGCGATTGCTGAAGCCCAGTTTCAGCCGCACCTCGATATCGCTGAAGTCGGTGGCCAGCCGTTTGACGCGAATGCCGGCGCCCAGAAAGGGCGGCCATAGATTGAGCAGGAATTTGAACAGCCAGGCGGGTGGTTTCATTGCCTTGAAACGGTCGTTTGAATTTGACCATCGTCGATAAAAAAACCGGCGCTGTCAATCGCGCCGGTTTGGGCTGTCGCGGCCAGGCTTATTTGACCACGCCGCAGGCCACGCGCGCGCCGCCGCCGCCCAGCGGCTGCGGGTGATCGCTGTGATTGTCGCCGCCGGCGTGCACCATCAGCGCATGGCCGGCAAAGTCCGCCGCTTTCAAGCGCGGCGCCAGCACGGGATAGTTCGCCTTGCCGTCGGCGCCCACGTATAGCGCGGGCAGGTCGCCCTTGTGGCCTTGGCCGTATGGGCCTGCGTGAGTGCCGGTTTTGTCCGGATCCCAGTGGCCGCCGGCTGAGCCGGCCGGCGTGGCCACGCCGTTGGCGCCGATGGACGGCGCGCAGGAAGGTTTCTCATGTACGTGGAAACCGTGCAGACCTGCCGGCAGTTTTTCAAGATTGGGCGTTAGCAGCGCGCCGTAGGGCGTGTCCTCGATGACGATGCTGCCGGCGGGGCCGGCGTTGCCTTTGGCGTCGACGAAGGATAGTTCCACGCTTTGAGCCAGGGCCAGAGCAGGCAGACTGCACAGTATGGTGGATAAGGTACGTAACATGGGGCGGTTCTCCGTGTAGGGCGGGGGAGTGATCAAGACTCCGATTGTGCCATTTCGCTTCCTGCTTGGAGCCTGGCTGTTAGAACCTGTTTACGATCTGCTGCGCGTTGTGGAATGTAACAGGGGGAGCGCCCTTTCGAATTGCTCGGAGGCCACCAGTACATTCCGCTTCTCCAGCCGTTTTCGCCTTGTCTCGCTCTTGCTCGCGAGACTTTGAGCAGGTTCTAAGGGGGGAACGTGAATCAGGAGGCCAGCCGGTCGCTTGGCGTCAAGCTCTCGTTCTGCGCCTCGGTGTCCGGCGAGCAACGGTGGCAGTCGGTCACGGCGGGAGCCGGATCCGGAACCCGGCGCCGCCAGCTCATGCGCCGCAGCGTGTCATCTTTCAGCGCGACATGGTGCCAGATGGCGGCGGCGATATGGACGGCGAGCAGGCTGTAGCAAGCCCAACCCAGCCAATCGTGCAAGCGCACTGTCGCGACGACCAGGGACGGGTCGGCCGCGACCAGGCGCGGAAACTCGAAGCCCAACAGGGGCATGGGGATTGCCAGGCCCTTGGCGTTGACGATGATCCAGCCTAGCAGGCAGGAGGCCAGTATCAAGGCGTAGATCGCCAGATGGGCGGCGTGGGCGCAAGCGCGTTGCGCGCGACCGCTGCCGGCCAGCGGCGGCAGCGCAGGGCCGGCCAGCCGCGCGGCGGCGCGAAGCAGAGTCAGAAAGAGCAGGGCCATGCCGCAGCCGATATGCACGATCATCACGCTGCGCATTTCGATGGAGGCGTGTTTGACCAAGACGTGACGCAGCCCGCCGGCCAGCGCCAGGCTGGCCATCAAGAGTACGCTTAGCCAGTGAAACAGGATTTGCAGACGCGGGTAACTATGGCTGGTGGCGACCAGAGCGGAAGGTGACATACGTTTCTCCAAGGTGCGTCCGCGCCGATTAGGGGATGGCGGCGGCACGCAGTTAAAAAAGACGCTATTCAAACGCAGCCGCCGGCGATGGCGCCATGATTCTGAAGCCATTCTCAATTCGTCCACCTGTGTCGGCGGGCGGCCTCCCTGTGCCGGCCGTCTTGTATCGGAGCGCTCGGTTTTAGATTCCTTTCAGAAACATTGAGAACGGCGGAAGCCTCATGTGAGCATGCGCTGGCAACGGGCAGGACCGTCGCCGTTCGTGGCGCGGATCTGTCTTCATCTTCAACCGCACGCCCCTGGCGCGGCCTTTTTTTTTTGGACAAGCGATTTTATGACGACGATGAACGCTGGACGGCGCTCGGCCGGTCAAGGCGGCTTCACGCTGCTGGAATTACTGGTGGTGTTGTTGATCATCGCCCTGTTGGCCGGTTATGTCGGGCCCAAGCTGTTTTCCCAAGTGGACAAGGCCAAGGTCAAGGCCACCCAGGCGCAAATGAAAACCCTGGGTGACGCCTTGGCGCAATACCGGCTGGACGTCGGCGTCTATCCCAGCGCGGAACAGGGCCTGGAGGCGTTGGTGAAAGCGCCGCCGGGCGTGGCCGGCTGGCATGGCCCCTACTTGGCCAAGGACGTGCCTATGGACGCCTGGGGCCGGCCGTATCAATGGCGGGTGCCCGGCCGCGATGCCGATGCCGAGGCCGAGATCGTTTCTCTGGGCGAGGCCGGACGGACGGGGGGCGACGGTGAACTGGCTCATGCGCTGTAAGGGTCTGCTGCCGCTGCTGACCATGTGCGCCGCGTTGTCCGGCAGCGCGCAGGCGTCGGCCAATTGCTGGAGGGAAGCCGGCGCTCGCTACCAGGTGGACCCGATGCTGCTGTATTCGATCGCCAAGGTGGAGTCCGCGTTGAATCCCCTCGCGGTCAATTACAACAAGAACGGCAGTCACGACATCGGCCTGATGCAGATCAACAGCATTCATCTGCCGGCGCTGGCCAAGCGCGGCATCAGTCGTCAGCGGCTGCTGGACGAGCCTTGCCTGAGCATACAGGTGGGCGCGTCCATTCTGGCGGACTTCATCGCGCGTTACGGCTACACCTGGCGCGCGGTGGGCGCCTACAACGCCGGCGGCGCGGCGGCCCGCGAAGGCGCGCGCAAGCGTTACGTGGACAAGGTGTGGCGGCAGTATCTGCAATTGCGCGCGGAACGCGAGGCGAGGCGCTGAGATGGGGGCCTATCGGATCAGCGTGCTGCGGCAGGGCGAGGTGAGGACGCATCGAGTGAGGGCGGACAGTGAGGCTGCCGCGTTGGCTCAGTTGAGCGCGGACGACGGCCTGGTATTGGAGGCTGCGCGCGAAGCCGGCGGCGGACGAGCCGAGCGCGCGCTCAAGGGCGCGGCGCTGGGCCTGCTGTTGCAAGAACTGTCGGCGTTGCTGGAGGCTGGCCTGGTTTTGATCGAAGCGCTGCAAGCGCTGCGCGATCAGGCCGGCGGAGGCGACAAAGCATTGCAGAGCGTGCTGGACCGGCTATTGCAAGCCCTGTACCAGGGGCAGCCGCTGTCGCGGGCGATGGAGGCCCAGCCGGATGTGTTTCCGGCCCTGCTGGCGGCCACCGTGGCCGCGTCCGAAGGCAGCGGCCAATTGCCGGCGGCCTTGAAGCGCTACCAGTACTACGAACTGCGCATCGTGGCCATCCGCAAGCGGGTGACCGGCGCGCTGGTCTACCCGGCGCTGGTGCTCTCCGTCGGTTTCGGCATCCTGCTGTTCATGCTGTTTTTCGTGATTCCCCGTTTCGCCGTGGTGTTCGAATCGCTGCGCGAGCTGCCGGCCACCGCCGCAGCCATGCTGTGGTGGGCGCGGCTAGTGCAGGCGCACGGCGGCTTGCTGGGGGCGGGCCTGGCCGCGGGACTGGCTGCGCTGTGCCTGCTGTTGCGCGCGCAGCGCACTCAGCACTTTTTGTTGAGCCTGTTGTGGACGCTGCCCCGGCTGCGCGATGTCGCGCGTCTGTTTGTGTTGGCTCGGTTTTACCGCACCGCCGGCTTGTTGATCGCCGGCGGCACGCCGGCCTTGCAGGCTTTTGAATTGTCCGGACGGCTGCTGCCGGCCGCGTATGGCCAGCGCCTGGACCGCGCGCTGGAAGAGTTGCGCGCCGGCCGGCCGGTGGCGGACACCCTGGCGCGCCACGAGCTGACCACGGCGGTGGCGGAGCGGCTGCTGAGGGTTGGCGAACAGAGCGGCGACTTGGGCGGAATGTGCGAGCGCATCGCCCAGTTTCACGATGGCGCGCTGGATCAAGCGATAGAGGTGTTCAGCAAAGTATTCGAACCGATTTTGATGTTGGCGGTGGGCGGTTTGGTCGGTCTGATCGTCGCCCTGCTGTATATGCCGATTTTCGAATTGGCCGGCGGGATGGGGTGAGGGCTAGTTCAAATCTCTCGAGTAAGAGCGAGACCAGGCGAAAACGGTTGAGAAAGCGGAATGTACCGGTGGTGCATGGGCATTTCTTAAGGAGTTTTCAACATAGTATCGCCGCAGCGCGGCAGATTACGAACAGGCTTAGAGGAGGAGTGATGGGAGCATTAATGGACTCCGCGTCGCCGGCCGGTTGGCAATGGAGGCGCGAAAGCGGAGAACAAGACCTGCCTATGGCCGAGCTGTTGAGCAGGCAACTGGAGCGCGAGCCGGGCAGCCTGCCGCTGGCTGCCCGGCTGCTGGGCCTGGCCGCTCTGAGCGAGGCTCAGGTAGGAGAGGCGGCTGCGCGCTTCGATCTGCTGCCTCTGGCTGAGGCCCTGTCTTGTCGGGCGGCGCCGCTGGAGTGGCGGGGCGGGCTGTATCTGGTGATGGCCGAGCCGCTGCGGCTGGATCTGCGACTGCGTTTACAAAACCGGCTGTTGGGCGGCGAGCAGCGCTTCGCTATCTGTTTACCAGGCGTGGTCGACGCCTGGCTGAAGCAGGCGGAGGCCCGCGAGCGGGTGATGGACGGCGCGGAAGTGGACTTGGCCGAGGACAGCCTGGCCAAAGCGGTGGAGTCGATCTCGCTGACCAGCCTGGCCAAGGATGAAAGTCCGGTGATTCGTCTGGTTAACATGACCCTGTACGACGCCTTGCAAAGCCGCGCCAGCGACATCCACCTGGAATCGCGCGACGACGGGCTGCAAATCCGCTACCGCATCGACGGTGTGATGCAGTCCATACGTCAGGTGCCGGGACAGTTGGCGGCCAGCCAGACCATGTCGCGGCTGAAAGTGCTGTCCAGCCTGGACATTGCGGAAAAGCGCGTGCCGCAGGACGGCCGCTTCAAGGTGGCGTTGCAAGGCCGCGAGGTGGATTTCCGCGTCTCCATCATGCCGGGCGCCCACGGAGAAAACGCCGTATTGCGCCTGTTGGACAAATCCCAACGAGGCGACAGCCTGAACTTGGACAGCTTGGGCTTTCACGGAGAGACCGCGCGCCGCGTGCGCGCGCTGGCGCAACTGCCCTACGGCCTGACCTTGATCACCGGACCCACAGGCAGCGGCAAATCCACCACCTTGTACGGCGCGCTGGCGGAGATCAACACCGGCGAGGAAAAAATCATCACCATCGAAGATCCGGTGGAGTACGAAATGGCCGGCATTCTGCAAATTCCGGTGAACGAGAAAAAAGGTCTGACCTTCGCCCGCGGTCTCCGCTCCATCCTGCGTCATGATCCGGACACCATTCTGGTGGGCGAAATCCGCGACGCCGAAACCGCCGCCATCGCTGTGCAGTCGGCGCTGACCGGCCACCGCGTGCTGTCCTCGGTACACGCCAACGACGCCTTTAGCGTGATAGACCGCTTCCTCTACATGGGTGTGGAGGCGGCCACTTTTCTGGAAGCGCTCAACGGCGTGGTATCGCAGCGCCTAGTGCGCCGGCTTTGCGTCGCTTGCGCCGGCGCGGGGTGCGACCACTGTCGCGGCGGCGGCTTCCACGGCCGCATTGCGCTGGCGGAAGTGCTGCGTCTGGATAGCCGGATGAAAGACGCGCTGCTGGAGCGCTCGCCGCAGAAGCGCCAACAGGCGCTGGCGCAATGCGCCGACTATCAATCGCTGCGTGACGCCGCCCGGGAGGCGGTAGCGCGCGGACTCACCACCTATCAGGAGGTCAGCCGTGCCGTGGCCATGGAATGACAGAATCGTATTGATCGACGCCGAACTGGCCACCCTGCTGCCGCCAGGCGACATCCCGGGCCAGCCGTGGCGCTGTCGTCATCACGGCAAGCCGGCCGAGGCGCTGGCCATGTTGCTAGGCGGCGTCAAGCGCCGACGGCCGGCTTGGCGCAACCGCGTGCAAGTGCTGTTGGGATATCCGTGGGCGCATAGTCAGCTCTTGCCGTGGCAGGACGGTCTGCCCGGACAGCGCGGCCAGTGGCGGGCCTACGCGCAGGGGCTGCTGCGCGAACGCGGCGTAGCGGGGGAACTGGACATTCGCCTGGCGCCGGCGGTTTACGGCGCGGCGCGGCTGGCCTTCGCCGCCCAGCTTCCGCTAGTGGCCGGCTTGCGCGCCGCCGCGCGGGAGGCCGGCTGGCGGCTGGCCGGCTGCCGCGACTTGCTGTCCTCCTGCCTGCAACACCATTCGCGCGCGCCGGCCTCGGGCGGGCTGGTGTTGGCCGAGGCTGGCGCCGTCACCTGCTTGTGGCGGGGCGAGCGCGGTTGGGAAGAACTGCTCACCCTGGCGCTGGCGCCGGGACAGTGCGCGGCCGAAGGCGTGGCGGCGGCGGAGGCCTTGTGCGGCCGCGAGCCCGGCGGCGACTACGACTGGTGCGCGACCCAAGGTCCGACGCAGCAGCCGCTGGCGGCGCGAGCGCGCTGGCTGGGTTTTCCCCACCCTCTTCTTGCTAGCCAGCCATGCGCCGCTTGAATGCCCGCGGCCTGGACTTTAGCCGCCCCGAGGCGAGCGCGCCGCTGGCCGGCGTCGCCGCCATTGTCTTGCTGACGCTGTTGGCGGCGCTGGGCTGGAGGCAATGGGAGTTGGAGCTGCTGGCAGAGGACACCGCTGCCTGGGAGCAGCGGCGGGAGCAACAACGTTTCTTGCGCGAGCGCGAACAGCGCCGCGACCAGGCCGCCTCGCCGGAAGCGCGCAAGGCGCAGGCCTTGCTGCAGGCCCAAGGCGACGATCAAACCCGGCTGCGCCCGGCGCTGCTGAGGGCGATCGAACAAGCCTGGTCGCCGCGCTTGGGTATTTTGTCGCTGCATCTTGAAGGCGCTGGCAAACAAGCCAGGCTGGAGCTGGCCGCGGCGGAGCTGCGGGAAGTGTTCCATTTCGTCGAACGGTTGAATCTGCCGTCCGGCCAGGGCCAGGCGCAGCTGCTTCGGCACGGGCTCAAGCCCGGCGATCCGAACCAGCCGGTGCTGGCCACGGTGCAGGTGGTCTTGCGATGAGGGCCTGGATGCAAAGCGCTGGACGTTGGCTTGTGGCTTTCAAACGCGGCGCCCGGCCCGTCGGCGGCGGACGGCAATGGCGCGCCAGGCTGCGTTGGCAACGGCAAACGCTGGCTTGCCGGCTGGGACGCGGCGGCCGGTTGTCGCTGGCGGCCTCCGGTCTGCTGCTGGTTTACGGCGCGCTGGTGCAAGAGGCGCAAGATACGGATTTGCAACAGCGCCGTCAGCAATTGAGTGCCCCGTTGAGCGCGCAGCAGTCGACGACGGCGGGGCGAGAGCGGCAATGGCAGGCCCAATTGCGGCTGGCGCTGGTTCCGCGCAAGCTGGCCTTGCTGGAGCAACTGCGCCAGTCCGGTCTGAGCGTGTCCGAGGCCAGCTACCGGGAGGACGTGGAAGCCGGCGGCGCTTTGCGCCGCGTCTCGGTCGAGCTGAGCGCCAGCGGACGTTATCCGGATTTGATGGCGGCCTTGGGCGAGTTGGCCGCGCAGCCGCTGTTGAGGCTGGAAGCGCTGACGCTGGAGCGGCCGCATACCGACACCGAGGCCTTGAGCATGCGCATGCGATTCAGCCTGCTGGGAGCAGGGCGATGAGGCGGGGCGCGCATTGGCTGGGCGGCCTCGCGCTGGCTTGTGCGACGCTGGCGCTGGCGCAAGGGCCGCAGGCCGGCGGCGTCAACCTGTTTCCAATTCAGAACTGGGCGTCTCTGCGCGAGGAGACCAAGCCCGTCGTCCCGCCGGCGGACGCCGCGCCGGAGCTGGCCGCTCCCTTGCCGGAGGCTCCGTCTGAAGCCGCGCCGGCGCCGTTCAGCGCCGTCGGCGAATGGCGGCAGGACGGCCAGCGCGTGGTGGTGTTGGAGGGGCTTGGGCGCAGTTTCCTGCTATGCGCTGGCTGCAGGATGCCCAAGGCCTTGCAGCCGGGCGCAAAGCTGGCGGAGCAATACACATTCAAGGCTGTGGAGGCGGAGCGCGTGCTGCTGCTGGACACCGAAGGGCGAGAGCATTCGATTCCGCTGCATCCATTGGCTAACTGAGGCGTCATTGTCACCGCGACGACGCCGTTTTCACTAGGCACCAGGCATCATGAGACATTGCAAACCCACACTGCTGGCCCTCGCCCTCGGATTGACGCTGGGCGGATGCGCGCTGCCCGGGCCGGTCAAGAAAATCTTCGATCCGGCTTCCCAGCCCGGCGCAGAAGAACAATTGCGCGCTGCCGAAACCGCCTTGCGGCGGAAGCCCGACGATGTCGAGCGCCGCAAAAACGTTGTGGTCAAGAGCGCGGCGTTGGCGGAGGAGGCTCTGCGGACGGCCAAGGCCAGGATGGACACCGGCGACGATGCGGCCGCGCTGGCGGAAGTGAGCCGCTTGCTGGCGCTGGCGCCGGAGCATATGCGCGCCCAGCAGTTGAAACGGCAACTGGAGCGCCGGCTGCGGTTGAAGTTGGAGCTGGACGCCGCCGCCGAGATCGGTGCGCAGCGTCCGCGCGAGGCGCTGGAACGGCTGGGCCGCATCTTGCAGGAACAGCCCGACTACCCGCAAGCGCAAGCGCTGCGCGACGAACTGCAAAATCAGGAAGCCGGCCGTCGTGACGCGCGCCCCAGCCTGGCCGAAGCCTTGCGCCAGCCGGTGACGCTGAACTTCAAGATACAGCCGATTTCCAGCATCTTCGACGCGATTTCCCAACTGGCCGGCATCGACTTCGTGTTCGACCCGGAAGTGCCCATCGCCGCCCCCGCCAGCATCGTCGCCAGTCAGACCACGGCGGAAGATGCCATCAATCTGCTGTTGCGCACCCATCAGCTGGAAAAGAAAGTGCTTAGCCAGCACAGCATGCTGATCTACTCTGCGCGATCGGAAAAAGCCAAGGAATATCAGGAGTTGCTCACCCGCGCCTTCTACCTGAGTCAGGCCAACGCCAGCCATGTGCTGGCCGCGCTGCGCCAGATCAGCTCGCCCAAGAACGTCCACCTGGACGAGCGCACCAATGCGGTGATCGTGCGGGATACGCCGGAAGTGATGGCGGTGATCGAACGGCTGGTGGCCAGCCTGGACATCGCTCAGTCCGAAGTGACCATGGATGTGCAAGTACTGGAGGTGAACACCAACGACGTGCTCGACGTCGGCGTCGACTATCCGGCGGAGCTGCGTTTTTCGGTGCTGCCGAAAGAGGGCTCGGACAAGGTGACGGTGGGAGACCTGCTGGGCCTGAACCGCGACGGCATCGGCGTAGGAGGCAGCAATGGCGGGGACCTGGGCGCGGCGATCAAACTTCTGCAAAGACAGGGGAAGACCAAGGTGCTGGCCAACCCCAAGATCCGTGTGCGTAATATGGAAAAGGCCAGCATCAAGATAGGGGAGAAAGTGCCGGTGGTTACCACCACCAACGCCAACGGCGTGGTGACGGAGTCGGTCAACTATCAGGATGTCGGCCTGATCCTGCAAGTGGAACCGCGGATCAGCCTCAGCAATGAAGTCAGCGTCAAGGTCAATATGGAGGTCAGCAATCTCAAGGGCGAAGTCAAGACCGCCGGCGGCGGCACCGTCTATCCGATGAGCACCCGCAACGCCGAAACCGTGATGACCGCGCGAGATGGCGAAACCCAGGTGCTGGCCGGCCTGATCAAACAGCAGTACGACCGTGGCAGCAGCGGCCTGCCCGGTCTCAGCACCCTGGGTTGGCTGGGCAGCTTGTTCGGCAGCCAGAAGCGGAGCGCGGAAAACACCGAGCTCATTTTGCTGCTGACTCCGCGCATCGAGCGGGCGCTGGACCTGCCGGCGGCCTCCAACAGCTACTTCCATTCCGGCACAGAGGGGCGAATGACACTGGAGCGTCTGACTACCGAAGCGGCCAGGCCGGTCGTTCCCGCCAATGCCGCCGCGCCGGCGCTGGACAGCCCGCTGGCCGCGCCCTGAGGTGCTTATGTCGCGTCAAACCGGTTTCACTCTGATCGAGATGCTGGCCGCGCTCACCCTGATGGCGTTGCTGCTGGGAGCCAGTCTCCCGCTGAGCGAACTGAGCAGACGGCGCGCGCAGGAAGCGGAGCTTAGACACAGCCTGCGGCAGATCCGCAATGCCATCGACGCCTACCGCCAAGCGGTGACTGACAAGAAGATAGAGGTTTCGCCGGATCGCAGCGGCTACCCGCCCAGCCTCGCCAGCCTGGTCGACGGGGTGACGGACAAGAGCGACCCCAACGGCGGCAAGCTCTACTTCCTGAGGCGGCTGCCGGCGGATCCGATGTGCGAAGGCTGCGCGGGCGCGGACCCGGCGGCCAGTTGGGAGACGCGCAGCTACGCCAGCTCGGCCGAGGCGTTCTCCTCCGGCGGCGACGTATACGACATCCGTTCCAAAAGCCTCAGAAAGGGCATCAATGGCGTACCCTACCAACAATGGTAAGCCGGCGCGCGGCTTCACCCTGATTGAATTGCTGGTGGTCATGAGTATCATCGGCGCGCTGATGGCCCTGGTTGGCCCCAGCTACTTCAAGCATAACGATCGCGCCCGCGAAACCGTGCTGCGCCACAATCTGGCCGCGCTGCGCCAGGCGATAGACGACTACCGCGCCGACCACGGCGCCAATCCGTCCGCCTTGCAGGATCTGGTGGGCGGCCGCTATCTGCGCGAGTTGCCGCTCGATCCCGTTGCCGGCCGGCGCGACGGCTGGCAAACCAAGCCGGCGGAGGAGGGGGGCGTTGGCGACGTGGCCAGCGGCGCGCCTGGCGTAGGCCTGGACGGCAGCAGCTATGGCAGTTGGTAAGCAGCGCGGGCTGGCCTACCTGGGGGTGCTGGCGCTGTCGCTGGCCATGGGCGTCGCCCTCAGCGCGGCGGCCAGCGCCTGGAGCCGGCAACTGCAACGCGACAAAGAAGAAGAGCTGCTGCATATCGGCCTGCAATTGCAGCGCGCCATCGCCGCCTACCATCGTTCCGGCCCCGCGCCGGCCTATCCCAAGTCCCTGGAAGCCCTGCTCAAGGACGAGCGCTTGCCCTTTACCCGCCGCTACCTGCGCCGGCTCTATGCCGATCCGCTGACGGGCAAGCCGGAATGGGGGCTGATCAAGGGCGCGGACGGCGGCATCGTGGGCGTGCATAGCCTGGCGGAGGGCCGGCCGCTGAAACAGCGGGGCTTCGCCGCGGAGCTGGGCGATTTCGCCGACAAGGGCAGCTACCGGCAATGGGTGTTTTTGGCGCCAACCGCGCTGTGAGGCTGATGCAGGGGATATTTATTGCTTTGGAATGCTTTTTTGTTTGTTTTGATCCTAATGAGGATGGATTAATTAAGGGCTTATTGAGAAAGTTAAGAGTAATCCTATATCTTCCCTAGTCATCCTTCCGTAAGAATCACCTTCTTTTGCGATTTGCGGCGGCCTCCTGTCTATAGCTTTGGAATTCGCGAGCGCACAGAGGCACTGGTGCTCTCCGTTGCCGCTTCTACCGTGAATCCGCCTCATTTAACCGAAACACATATTATGATTGTCGCAATTTTAGAAGACTGCCCGCTCCAATCCAGCAGCATCGTCAGGTTGTTGGAGCAGCATGGCCATCAGCCCATCACCTGCGCCGATGGAGACCAATTCGTCGCTCAATTTCGGCAACAGCGCTGCGACGCGATGCTGCTGGATTGGGGGGTGCCGGGCCGGGACGGAGTGGAGGTGCTCAAGTGGGCGCGCGCCAAGTTGCCGCAAGCGCTGCCCATTCTGATGGTGACCCAGCGCGACGACGAAGAAGACATCGTGCTGGCCTTGGAGCACGGCGCCGACGATTACCTGCAAAAGCCGATTCGCGAGCGGGAACTGCTAGCGCGGTTGAACGCCCAGTTCCGCAAGCAGCAGCGGCTGGGTGATCCGGAGGCCTCGTTCGAGGTGGACGGCTACACTTTCAACCCGGAGGCGCGCAGCATCAGTTTTCCCGGCGGCAAAGCCACGCTGCCGGCGCGAGAATTCGTTTTGGCCACGCTGTTGTTCCGCAACCTGGGCCGCATTCTGACCAAGGACTTCCTCAGTCAGCGCATCTGGGGCCAGCCGGACCGCAAATACGACGCCAGCCTGGCCACTTATGTCAGCAATCTGCGCTCGGCGCTGGGCTTGAGACCGCGCAACGGCGTGGTGATCTCCACCGTGTACAACTACGGCTACCGGCTGGAGAGAGTCTGAGCTGTTCATAATCCGTGGCGCATCGGGGGACGCCGCGCGTGATGAACGTCGTCTTCTGAATGCGCGCCTGTCGTATGCCCGCTTCGCGTCTTCAGCCGGTGCTGTCTTGCCCCGCTTGCCCGGTGGATTTTAAACAAGTTCAGAGTCTGGCGTCGGAAGTTCGATCCCCTGCGTTCTCATTCCGCGTTTTGGATGTCTTATGAAATGGTTTTGCCAAGCGCTTCGGCGCGTGCGTCGGCATGATGTGCGCTTCCTGATCGCTTTCGTCCTGTTGGCGGTGGTGTTTGCCATCCCCAATCAGGATGCCCTGTTCCATTCGCTGGACCGCTTGTATTTCGAACTGCTCTCCACACTGCAAACCGAAGACGATGAACACGATGTCGTGCTCGTCAACGTCGACCAGGCCACGGTCCAGGCGTTGGGGCGCGAAGAGGTCAACGGCAATGTGCTCTATGCCTCTTTGCTCGAGCGCCTGAGCCAGGCGGACAGCGTGGCGCTGAATATGAACCTGATGTCGCGCCGAGACGAAGGCATGCTGGCGAACGCCATTCGGCGTCATGGCCGCGTAGTGCTGGCTTTGCCGGCCGAATTCCAGCAAGGGGAGGGGAGAGACGGCCCCGGACCCTCAGCCGTGTACGCCGCTGCGGCTGGGCAAGGACATCGCGAGCTGCTGATTGGCGACCGCAGCGTGGTCACCGGCATCGTGCCTTACAAGCTGCATGGGGAGAAACTCGCCCCGCATATGGTGATGGAGGCTATCCGCGTCGCCGGCTATGAGCTGCCGCCGCGGGAAAATACCTGGTGTTTTGCCGCGCTGTGGCGGCGCTGCACGCCGCAAGCCGACGGCTGGCTGCTGGTGCTGCCTGCTCAGCACCATATTCAGCAGTATTCGATGTTGGATGTGTTGACCGGCGCGGTGCCGCGGCAGGCGTTTCACAATAAGATCGTTTTTGTGGGGCACCTGGCGCTGGACCCGTTTAAGGGGCTGCGCGCCAACCGTTATCCACTGGATCGAGAAGGTCACACCCGCAGCCAGATTCTGGCCTTGCAAACCCAAACCCTGATGAATCACGGCCCGGTTGCCATGTTGGCCGCTCCGTATAAGCTATTGGTCAACTTCGGCATTATGTTCGTCCTGTTGCTGATCTGCCTGTTGACGCCGCCGGCGCGCATGCATGTCCGCGCCTGTTTGTGGCTGGGAGGCTGTTGGCTGGTGTCCACCTTGCTACTGCTGCAGAGCCAGGTTTGGATTCCTGTGAGCTCGCCTTTGATCGGAGGTCTGCTGATCTACGCCGGCTGCGCTTGGCGCTGGCAGACAAAGACCCATCTATTGTTACGGCAGGAAATGGCTGCGATGCAACTGAGCTTGCGCGAGGCCGGCATGAATCTGCCGCTACGCGCCCAGGTGACCGAAGCCGGCGCTGATGAAATAGAGCGCTTGATGCGGCAGATGCGCGCCTGGCAAAACTCTTACGCCAGCGTGCTCAATATGTTGCCTTACCCCATTTTCTTTGAACAGGGCGGCAAAATCATTCTCAGCAACCAGGCGGCGCGCAAGCTGCTGTGCGAGCACGGCGCCTCGGATAAAGCTGAAGCCTGGGTGCTGGGTCTGGCCGCGCCGGCCCGCGAGAAGGCGCTCCGCAGCGGCGGTATCGGCGTGGAAGAGGTGCGTAGCGGCCAGGGCGAGCATATGTTGCTGGTCACGCCTTGTCATGAACTGTGCGACGGACTGTCCAGCAGCCTGATCAGCCTGGTAGACCTGCAAAACGTCAAGGCCAGCGTATCCGGCGACCGGCGCGTGCTGCGCCAGATGGCGCACGACCTGCGCAACCCGTTGACCACCATGCTGGCGATGATTGAACAGCGAGGCGGCGAAACCGGGCCGCGGCAGGATCAATTCTTCAACGATCTCCGTCGACAAGTGCATTACAGCCTGCGCGTGGCGCAGGATTTCATGCAACTCTCTAGGGCGGAACAACTCGATCCGTCCAGCTTTCTGCCAGTGGCGTTGACCGATCTGGCCGAAGACGCGATGGACCAGATCGAAGCCAGCGCCCGTCAAAAACGCATCACGCTGCATGGGCCGGAAACAGTGGAAGCGCTTTGGGTGCGAGGGCATTACGACATGCTGCTGCGCGCCGTGGTCAATGTACTGGACAACGCCGTCAAATACTCGCCGCCCAATAGCCATATCGTGGTGAGACTGGAACGATGGGGCGAGATGGCCGGCATCAGCGTGACGGACCAGGGCATAGGCATTCCCGAGCATGCGCTGCCCAGGCTGTTTGAACTGTTTTATCAAGTGGACGAAGGCCGCCGCGACGGGGCTGGTTTGGGCCTGCCCTTTGTCAAGGCGGTGATGCAAAGCCATGGCGGCAGGGTAGAGGTCAAATCTCAAAGCAGACTCGGAAGTGAGTTCCTGTTGCTGGCTCCAAAGATAGAGGCGGAGAAGGAGCTTGGAGCGTGCGGGTCTGCTTGAGCATCTCTTGAGATTGATTGGGGGAGCAGTAGGGGTTTGGAACAATGGTGCGGGCAGTGACGGCGCTGGGCGCTGTCCCGGCCTCTGAAGCCGTTCAATATCCTATCGCCGCTGCGCGGAAGGCCTAGAACGGACGCTGATGTACCCCACCCACCTTTATACAAGGAACACCATGTCCCAATCCCGCAAGGCCGGCAGTTTCGCTCTGCCCGCGCTGGCGTTGAGTCAGATCGCCGCTTCTCTGATGTTGCTGGCACCAGTCGCCGCCTCCGCCCATGGTTCGATGGAAGAGCCGATCAGCCGTATTAAATACTGTCATAGTTATGATAGTCCTGAAAATCCTAAAACGCCGGGATGCCAGGCTGTTAAGCAAAGCGGCGGCTCGCAAGCCATCTATGACTGGAATGGCGTGCTTCAAGGCAACGCCCACGGCAATCATCAGCAAGTGGTGCCCAACGGCAAGCTGTGTGCCGGCGGCGCTAAAAAATTTGGCGGCCTGGATGCGGCCGTTGACTGGCCGGCCACCACCATCCAGCCGGGACCGGATGGCAAATACACGATGACTTATCATCAGACCGCCCAGCACCAGACCGCTTATTTCAAATCCTATATCAGCAAGGATTCCTATGACTTCAAACGCCCGCTGCGGTGGGATGATCTGCAGTTGATCGGTGATTCCGGCGCGGTGGCGCCCAGCGCCAAGACCAAATTGGATGTGAAGATTCCGGCGGGGATGCAGGGCAAGCGCGTGATCTACAACGTATGGCAGCGCAGCGACAGCGGCGAGGCTTTCTACAGCTGCTCCGACGTCAACATCGTGGCCAACAACGTGGATTTCAAACCGCTGGGCCCGCTGACGGCAAGCCCCTTCGAGGCCAAGCCCGACACCACCATCACCTTGCGCGTGTTCGACAAGTTGCGCGGTACGGACCTTGAACGGCATCCAATCACCATCGCAGCCGGCCAAACCGCGGCCGATGAATGGACCTATGCGCTGGCTTCCGCGGTCAACGCCAAATCCAGCGTGGTCAATGTCGGTCAACTGCAAAACGGCAAAGTGGTGCCGGTCAAGAACGCCACCGCCAACACCGTGTTCGGCCTGGGCAAGGAATACAGCTTTGTGCTGGAGCAATCGGACGAGGGCGGCGGCAAGCCGCCGGTGGACGAGATCGCGCCGGGCAAGGTCACCGTTAGCGGTCCGGCCAGCGTCAACGGCGGCGCCAACGTCAGCCTGACGGCCAAGCCGGCCGCCGGCACCAATCTGAAATACCAGTGGACTGTGTCGCCCAGCATCGCTGGGCTGCCGTTGAACGCCGCCACCCTCAACTTCAAGGCGCCAACGCCGAAGCAGGACACCCGTTACACCTTCCTGGTCAAGGTCAGCAATGCGCTGGGCAGCCAGGACGCCAGTCACGCGCTGCAGGTCAAGGCCAAGGACGATGGCGGCAAGCCGCCGGTAGAGGGCAGCTGGAATGCGGCCACGGTCTACAAGACGCCTTGCACCAAAGTCACCTACCAGGGCAAGGAATGGCTGAATGGCTGGGAGATCAGAGGCATCGCTCCGGGTTCGGATGGGCAGTGGGGAGCGTGGCGCGAGGTCGGTGTTTCCAATATGCACGCGATGTGCAAGGGGCAGTAGGCCGTGACGGCTAGTTTGAACGCGGCCAGCTTCGGTTTGGCGCGCGTTTAAGACCCGGTTGCGGGTTTTGCCCGGCAGACGTGAGTCTGCCGGGTTTTTGCCGTGGATGATGGACATCGCCTGGGAATCACTGAAATTTAGCTTTTATTGAGAATGATTGGGTGCCGTGGCGGGGTTTGGAACAATGCGGGCAAGCCCTTTCCCGGCCGCGGATGGCCGGAGAGGGCGACAACCCAACCCTTGGACTTAAGGTTTTAGAACATGACCGCACCTCGCACCGCCGGCAAGCTCGTCCTGCCCGTGCTGGCCCTGAGCCAGATCGCCGCCTCCCTGATGGCCATTGCCCCGTCCACCGCCTCCGCCCATGGCTCCATGTCTTTCCCGGTAAGCCGTGAAGTGGCGTGCAAATTGGAGGGTGGGCATTGGAGCGGCTCCAGCAAGTTTTCCGGCTGCAAGGCCGCGGCGACCGCTGTCGACGACTGGACTGCGAATGCCCAGGCCAAGTCGGACGGCAACCATCAGCAGCTGGTGCCCAACGGCAAGCTGTGCGGCGGCGGCAAAGCCGGCAGCTGGGCCGAGTTGGACAACCCTAAACACAGCTGGCCGACGGCCACGGTGCTGACGCCGGGCGCGGATGGAAAAATGACTTTCCGCTACGCTCAGAGCGCTCCGCACTACACCAAGTATTTCGAGGTATTCATCAGCAAGGACAGCTACGATCCCTCCAAGCCGCTGACCTGGAACGATCTGGTGTCCATCGGCAAGGACCAACGCCGCGATAGGCCGGAGCTGACTGGCGATCTGGCCAGCCGTAAAGTCGGCTACACCGACATCGCGGTGACGCTGCCGGCCTGGGCTACCGGCAAGCGTGTGGTCTACACCGTATGGCAGCGCGCTCCGGACGACAACGACGAAGCCTTCTACTCCTGCTCCGATGTGGATGTGGCTTCGGCCAATGTCCAGTGGAAACATAGCGGCACAATCGACAAGAGCAACACGGTGCTGAGCCCTGGCATGAAAGTGACCATGCGCGTGTTCGACCGCGCGCGCGGCAGCGATATTGGGCGTCATGAAATCACTGTGGCCGCCGGTCAGCAGCGGCCGGAAAAATGGGTGTACGCGCTGGCTCAGCAAGTGAATCAGGAGTCCCGCATCGTCAAGCTGGGCAAGCTGGTGAACAACGAGGTCAAGCCGCTGGAAAGCGCCACCGACAACGCGGTCTATGGCCTCAACAAGGCCTACAACTTCGAAATCGAAACCTCCATGGGCGAGATCAAGCCGCCGCCGGTGGATGAAATTGTGCCGGGTCAGGTCACTGTCAGCGGCAAGACCGAAGCCAAGGCGGGCGAAGCCGTCATCCTGAGCGCCCAGGCCGCCACGGGTACCAATCTGAGCTATCTGTGGGATGTATCGCCCAAGATAGACGGCTTGCCACTGAATGTCTCCACTCTCAACTTCAAGGCGCCGACGTTGCAACAGGACACCGCCTACCGCTTTACGGTCAAGGTCAGCAACAGCAAAGGCGAGCAAACCGCTGCGCATGCGCTGACGGTCAAGGCCGACGACAGCGGCACCACGCCGCCGGTGGAGGGCGAAGCCTGGAAAGAGGGCGCAAGCTATAAGGCCGGCCAGGTCGTCGTATTCGAAGGCAAGCAATATCGCTGCTTGCAGCCGCATACCGCTTGGGCGGGTGCCGGCTGGACACCGGCTTCGCAGCCGGCTTTGTGGGCGCTGCTTTAAACTAGGCGTCGGCTCCCGCTCGTAGCCGTGTGTTGCTAGCTGGAAGCACAAGCCTCTTGTTCTGAGAACAAGAGGCTTGTTTTTTTCAAGGACGCATCGGCGTGGAGTGCTGCTCAGCGCAAACCCTCCAGTCCGTGTAGCGCCGCCTCCATCTGCTGTTGGAACGGCTCCAGCAACACGCGGATCTGCTTGCCAGGGAAGGTTTCCTCATCATGTCGCAGCAGCAGGGTCAGCACGCAACTCAAGGCTAGCTCCGCCTCGCGCAGCACCGCCAAGTGCTCGCGCAGCGCCTGGTCCAGTTGCTGCCGGGCCTGTTGCGCGCACGCCAGCGGTGCCTTGGCACTGGTCTGCCGCGTTTGTATGGCGTGCAAGTCGAGCTGGTGCTGCAAGTCCTGCAAGGCCAGCTCCAATTGCCGCAGCGAGCGGCGGCCGGAAATAGGCATTTCCATCGCTAGCTCCTTAATGCAAGGCCAACAGCGTTTCCAGGCCGCGTTGCAGTTTTTGCTGAGCCGGCTCCAGCGCCATGTGCAACACATCGCAGGGGCAGGGCTGCTGCTGTCCCTGGCGCAGCATGCGCGATAGCGCTTGCAGGCTGGAATGGGCGTTTTGCACATCGAACAGCGCGGCGCGCAGATAGCGGTCGCGGGCGTGCAATTGCTGCTCCAGCCGTTTCAGCGTGGCCGGCGCCACCGTGTTGAACGGGCGCAAGTTGGCAAAGATCACATCCAGGGGCAGAGGGGGAGAGAATAGCGCGCGATAGCGCAGGGGGGGATTGATTTGTCATCGGAAGGCTCCTCTGTGAAAGCCTGCCTCCGCTGCTAAACGGATACGGCAGGCGGATAACAGGGTTAGCAGACCGGTCACAGACACCCGGTAGGCGCACACGTGCGCCTCCCCGCCACCGCCTGCCTTGGGGCCGGTCTATGGCGAGTCCATGAATCAAGCTGCTAAACCTGAGTGCCGTGGAATGTCACGGCACGCGGCGATTGTTGCCTATGGTGGCGGGCGGGTCAAGACGAATGGTCGGTTGGGCAGGTGTGGGTAGCGCAATGGCAAGCTGAGACAAGCGGTAGCGGACTACAGAGATATCAAGAGTCGTAGTGAAATTAAGGCGGTTAGTTATGTGGGTTTAATATGGGGAAAAATGATTATTTAATTGACATTTCTGTTGTTGCGTTTTCAGGCTTCTGCTTGATTAGTTACTGATTTTTTTAGGATTAATCCTATTCAAATTCCTTGATGATACTTAATAGAATTGATAAGCCTTTTTACAGACTGATGAATTGGTTCCATATGGATGGAAAGGCACTTTAATAAATATCAATGGAGAGTAGTCTCATGAAAAAAATCGTCGTTTTGGCCAGTCTATGCCTGCCGGCTTTGGCGTGGGCGGATAACACCATTAATTTCCAGGGCGAAGTGACTTCGCAAACCTGCTCGGTGGATATCAACGGCAACGCCACCAGTCCGCTGGTGCTGCTGCCGACGGTGCCGACGACCAGCCTGAGCACGCAGGGGGATGTGGCCGGGCAAACCGATTTCACCGTTCGCTTGACCGGCTGCGAAGCCGCGCCTGCCGGCGGCACCAAGATCAATACCGTGTTCGTGGCCAATAGCCTGACCGGGGACGGCAATATCGGCAACGTCGGCACCGCCGGCAAGGTGGCCCTGCAATTGCTGGACCCGGCCGCGCCGCAAACCCCGTTCGACCTGACCGGCGGCCACAAGGCGCCTGGTCTGGAGTTGCTGGAAGGCAAGACTACGGCCGAGCACACCTTCGCCGTTCGCTACTATGCCGAAGGCGCCGCCACCGCGGGTTCGGTATTGGGCAGCGTGCAGTATGCGGTTTCCTACTTGTAAACGCAGCAGCCTGCCGGAGCGCGGCACGTCTAACGCCGCCGCGCTCCGGCGCGCGCTGCTGCCGGCGCTGATCCTGCTGGCCGCGTGGCCGGCGGCCTGGGCCAGCGTGGTGCTGAACAATACCCGCATCGTCTACCCAGGGCAGGCCCGCGAGAGCAGCATCCAGCTGCGCAACGAGGACGCGATACCCAATGTGGTGCAAGTGTGGCTGGACGCCGGCGACGTGGATTCCACGCCGGAGCGCGCCACGGCGCCGTTCGCCGCCATGCCGTCGGTGTTCCGCATGGAGCCCAAGGCCGGCCAGACCGTGCGGCTGGTGTTTGACGGCAGCGAGCTGCCGCAGGACCGGGAGTCGGTCTACTACTTCAATATGCTGCAGATTCCATCGGTCAACGGCGAATTTTCAGAGCAAAACCAGATGATGGTGATGCTGCGAAGCCGGCTCAAGTTGTTCTACCGCCCGACGGGCATCCAGGGCAAGGTTGAGCAGGCTCCTAGCCAGTTGCGCTTCTCCTTGCAGCGGCAGGGGCGCGCGTGGCGGCTGGTGGCCGACAATCGCAGCGGCTACCACCTGTCGCTGATTGGCGGCGAGGTGCTGAGCGGCGGCAAGGCGCATGCTTTCAGCGCGGACATGCTGGCGCCGTTCTCCCGCGGCAGCTGGCCGGTGCCGGGGCTGACGCAGGCCGGCGCGCCGTTCTCCGTGCGTTTCAAGCATGTCAATGATTACGGCGGCGTGAACGAGGTCGAGTCCGCCGCCGTGGCAGCGGAATGATTGCCCGGATATGACGCCAAATAGCTATCGCGGTCAGTGGTTTCCTGGCCTTCCCCCGGTGTTGGCCGCCAGCGTGGCCTGCTTGACGCCCGGCCTGGCCTGGGCCGAGCCGGGCCGCGCCGCCACGGAGACAGCGCCGGCGCTGCTGGCGTATCGCTTCGACAGCCGTTTGTTGCTGGGCTCCTCGCTGGCGAACGGCCTTGAGCGTTTCAACACGCCCAATCAGGTGGACCCCGGCGACTATCTGGTGGATGTCTTTGTCAATGGCGCGTTTTATTCCCGCCAGACGGTGAGCTTCCGCCGTGAAGGTGAACACCCCACTTCCGCCTGCCTGGACCAGGCCTTCCTGCTCAAGGCCGGAGTGCTGGCGGAAAGCCTGCCGCCGGACGAGGACGCGGCGGCGGCATGCTGGCCGCTGGCCCTGCGCATTCCCGGCGCCGGCAGTGTGTTCGACCTGCCGCGCTTGCGCTTGGATCTGTCTGTGCCGCAGGCGGCGATGAAACGGCGGCCGCGCGGTTATGTGGCGGAAGAGGACCTGGACGCTGGCGCGGCCATCGGCTTCGTCAATTACGACGCCAACAGCTATCGCTCCAGCAGCGGCGATGTCAGCAACACCTATCATTACGTCTCCGCCGACGCCGGGGTGAACCTGGGACTGTGGCGTTTGCGCCAGCAATCCAACTACAGCGGCGGCATGGCCGGCGGCGGGGGCTGGAATCATATCCGCAGCTATGTGCAGCGCGCCTTGCCCGCCTGGCAGAGCGAGTTGACGCTGGGGGAAAGCTCCACCGGCGGCAGTCTGCTGAGCGGGCTCAGTTTCCGCGGTGTGCAACTGAGTAGCGACGACCGGATGCTGCCGGAGTCCTTGCGCGGCTACGCGCCAGTGGTGCGCGGTGTGGCGGACAGCAATGCCCGGGTGGTGGTGCGCCAGGGCAAGCAGGAGATTTATCAGACTGTGGTGGCGCCGGGCCCCTTCGTGATCGACGACCTGTTCCCCACCAGCTACCAGGGCGACCTGGACGTGGAGATCACCGAGGCGGACGGGCAGGTGAAGCGTTTTACCGTGCCCTTCGCCGCGGTGCCGGGATCGATGCGGCCGGGCCAGACCCGCTACAGCCTGACGCTGGGCCAACTGAGCAACGCCTTGGACGACAAGCCAGTGTTCGCCGATTTCACCTATCAGCGCGGCATCAACAACGCGCTCACCGCCAATATCGGCGCGCGGGCGGCTTCCCATTACACCGCCTTGCTGGGCGGCATGGTGTGGGGTACCAGCTATGGCGCACTGGGTGCGGACGCCACTTATTCACGTTCCCGCGATGGCGACGGCAGCCTGAACCATGGCTGGCGCGCGGCCTTGTCGTATAGCCACACCATCCAGCCCACCGCCACCTCCATCACCTTGGCCGGCTATCGCTACTCTACTCGCGGCTACCGCGATCTGGTCGACGCCCTGGGCGCGCGGCAGGCTTTTCAGCGCGGCGAGATCTGGAATTCCAGCACCTTCCAGCAGCGCAACCAGTTCACCGTCAGCGTCAACCAGCGGCTGGGCGGCTACGGCAGCCTGGGGCTGTCCGCCGCGGTCAGCGATTACTACAACGGCAAGGAGCGGGATACCCAGCTGCAGCTCAGCTACCAGAACCAGTTCCGTTCCATCAGCTACGGGGTGTCGGTATCGCGTCAGCGCGTCGGCCAATGGCAAGCCGGCGGTTCGGCGTTTCAGCCGCTGGACAGCGGGCGAGTTCGCAATACGGTGATGTTCAATCTGTCGATGCCGCTGGGCAAGGTCCGGCGCGCGCCGATGCTGGCGGCGTCGATGAGCCGCAGCGAGGGCGAGCGCAATCTGCAATTGTCGCTCAGCGGCACCGCAGACGAGGCGCAGACGGTCAGCTACGGCATTAATGCTTCGCACAACTCACAGAGCAGTTCAGGCGCGTTCGGCGCCAATGTGCAAAAGCGTTTCCCGCTGGCCACGGTGGGCGGCAGCTATTCACGCGGCCGCAATTTCACCCAAACCGGCGTCAGCGCGCGCGGCGCGCTGGCGGTGCATCGCGGCGGCGTGACTTTTGGTCCTTATCTGAGCGAAACCTTCGGCCTGGTGGAAGCGCCCGGCGCCAGCGGCGCGGCGGTGCGCAACGGCATGGGCGCCACCGTGGACCGCGCCGGCTACGCGCTGATCCCGTCGCTGACGCCGTATCGCTACAACGACGTGGCGCTGGACAGCAAAGGCCTGGCCGATGGCGTGGAGCTGCAGGGCGACCAGTTGCGCACCGCGCCGTACGCCGGCGCGGCGGTCAGGTTGAAGTTCGCCACCCGCCGCGGCCAGGCGCTGCTGATCAAGGGCCGGCTGGCCGACGGCTCGGTCTTGCCGATGGGCGCGATGGTGTACGCGGAAGACGGCGCCAATATCGGCATGGTGGGCCAGGGCGGGCAGGCCTATGCGCGAGTGGCCGCGCGCAAGGCCACGCTGCGGGTGAAATGGGGCGAAACGGCGGACAGCCAATGCGCGTTGCCGTACGCGCTGCAAGACGATGCCGCCAGCCGGCCCATCATCCGCCTGGAGGCGGAGTGCGCGCCGCTGGCCAAACAATGAGGGCAGAGATGACAGTTCAATCCGATGCAATGGTGCGTCGCCGCGTCGCCGTCGTGTTACTGGCTTTGCTGGGAGGCGTGTTGTGGTGCGCGCAAGCGGAGGCTGCCTGTTATCGTGTGTCGCGCTCTACGCCGACGACTGACACCGGTGCTGTCGACTATGTCGAGCCTGGCAAGGGCTTGGTACGGGTTTGGGAAGGCGCGCACGATACCTCGGGAAAGGGCGCGATGGCGATGACCATCAATATCAATAACGAGGTGTTCCAGCCAGACGGCACCTTGCTGGCCAGCAAGGTGT
Source organism: Chromobacterium sp. IRSSSOUMB001 (assembly GCF_023507765.1). Classification (NCBI taxonomy): domain Bacteria; kingdom Pseudomonadati; phylum Pseudomonadota; class Betaproteobacteria; order Neisseriales; family Chromobacteriaceae; genus Chromobacterium; species Chromobacterium sp. IRSSSOUMB001. The sequence continues at coordinate 154,443 of NZ_JALCYU010000002.1, read as the reverse complement.
TGAGCATTTTCGACTTGGGGTCCGGCCATGTCGGTGGCTATGCGCCGGAGCAAGTGCTGTTTCGCTGCCGGCCGACAGAAAATCCGAGTACTTTTTACGAATATTACTCGACCAATGGCGACAACAGTTGGGCCGGCAAGGACGAGGAGGGCAGCGCCATCGGCTTGCCGGAGTCCTATCGCACCGTGCAGCGTGGGCTGATGGCGCGGGTGACCAATCTGAACACCGGCGAGTACGCGTCGCGTTATTGGAAACGGCGGCCGCTGGAGCTCGATATGGCTCGGGATCAGGATTCGCGTGGCTGGTATCTGATCAAGGCCAGGCACTTCAGCAATTACAAGGTGGAGTTCTTCAAATACAGCAAGTCAAAGGGCTCGGGAGACACCGGCTGGCAAGATGGTCAGGATGGTCAGAATTGGAATTATTCGCAGCCCATCGCCTATAGCGCGTTCCAAGGCGGCGGCATGTCGCCGGACTTGAAGCCGGGGGCAGACCACGCATCGCAGTACTCAGGCTTCTATGGCGCCTGGCCAGGGGCCATCAATCCGTATCAAACCGTCAAGGTGCGCCGTAGCGCCAGCTGCCGCGTGGTAACGGCGACGCCGGTGGTGGCTTTCACGCCCATCAGCGCGGTGGAACTGGAGAAGGGTGGGCAGCGCATGCTGCCCATCGACATCCGCCTGCAATGCCAGACCGGCGCGCCGGGCAATGCCGGTTTGGCCGCTTTCCAAAGCGGTACCGGTGTCGGGCAGACTGCGATGGGACTGCTGGTGCAGCCAGCGAATTATCTGGTAGCGCAGAAGGAGGGTTTGGGGGCCGGCGGGGGCCGGGGGAGCGGGGTCACTCACTTGCTGTCCGATGGTTATGGCGACAACCCGGCCGTCGCCACCGGGGTGGGCGTAGCGTTAAGTCGGCAGAGTGGACAGAAACTGAATTGGTTGAGCAGCGGCATGATTACCGGCGGCGGCGGTGATGCCGGTTGGTATCCTGTGTTGCAAGGAGCGTCTTCAGGCGAAAGCCAGGATGGGCTCACCAGCTATCAAACACGGATGCACGCGACGCTGATCCGCCTACCTGGCAAGCGGGTCAAGGCCGGTTCCTTGAACGCGACCGCGCAGGTGGTGATCCGTGTCCAGTAAGGCGTGGCTGCGCTGGAAAGCAGGTGGCCTGTTGTGTCTGTTGTGCGGCAGCTGCTGGGCCGGCCTGATGGCGGAGTCCACGCGGGTGGTGTTCGCCGCCGGCAGTGCCGAGCAATCGTTGCAACTGGTCAATACCAACCCTTATCCGGTGGTGGTGCAGGCTTGGGTGGACGACGGCGGGCTGGAGTCCGGTCCGGACACGGCCAGCGCGGCGGACGCGGCGGTGATGCCGATTCCGCCCATCTTCCGTCTGAACCCGCAGGCGCAGATCAGCCTGCGCCTGATCGCCACCGGCGTACCCTTGCCCGCTGACCGAGAGTCCTTGTTCTGGCTGAACCTGTATGAGATTCCGCCGAGGCCCGGCGATCTACCGGCAGATGCGCAAACCCTGACCGTCACCTTGCGCACCCAGATGAAGCTGTTCATGAGGCCGGCCAAGCTGCCGTCCTCGGCGGAGCAACTGCCGGAGCAACTGCGCTTCGCTCTGGAGCAAGATGCCGACGGGCCGCGATTGCGCATAGCCAACCCCAGCCCCTATTACGCCACTTTCCGCTCCTTGGAGGTGGTTTGCGCCGGCGGGGCGGCGCAGCCGCTGACGGTGGACATGTTGGCGCCCCTGGCGCGGGAAACGTTGGCCATGGCCTCGCCCTTGCCTTGCGCCGCCGAAGCAGCGGAGGCCCGCTTTCTTCTGGTGGACGACGATGGCAATCCGGTGGCGGGGAGGGCGGCACTGGGAGCCGATGCCAAATGATGTGGGTGGGGCTGGTAGTGCCGCTTGAGCATTAACAGGCGCGGCCGGCAGACGGGCAAGCCTGGCGGCTCGAGTTGGAACAGGCCGTCTCCTCGTGCCGCCTCACATCCATACAATATCCGGCGTATCCGTTTGCCTCGCTCTGTCGTTCAAAACCTTGGTGAACCCGTTTAAAAAAGAGACGCGGGAGGCCCGCGTCTCTTGGCGTTGCTTAGGACTGCATCGTGATGCCGGGCTTATTTTTCAAGCCAAGCATCCTTCCATGCCAGCCCCGTCCCGGGTGCGTAGTGCTGCGGCGATTGGCTGCACCAGCCGCTGAAAGGCGGCAGCTTGCATTCAAAGGTGCGGCCGACATTCGTCACTTTATCGCCGGCCCGATAACTGCCGCCCGGAACATAGGCGGGAATGCCGCCGTTTCCTTTCTTGACCTGAATGGTGTGAGCGATGCTATCTGTTTGACCGGCTCTATCCTTCACCGTTAGCAGCACCTGATGCAAGCCCTCCTTGACTCGGTCGGACGCGGAAACCGCAAGCTGATCGCCATTGTGTTGCAGCGTAAGTTGCGTGCTATTCGTCCATTGATACGTCAAGCTTTCCCCGCTGGAGCCTTTGGCGCTCAGGGTGATGCCCGGCTGGTTTTGCGTGAGGGCGTTCGGACCGCTGATCAGGGCCTTGGGCGGCGGTGGCAGAGGATCTGGTTTCGCGGTGACCGTGATCGAATGCGAGGTTTTGTCGGTCTTGCCGAAGCGATCCTTCACTTCCAAGTCAATCTGGTACTTTCCAGGCAGAACGCCCGGCACCATATTGACGATGGCTTTGTCGCGATTGGGCAGCAAGAGCAGCCTGCTTTGCGTCGACCAGGCGTATTCCAGCATATCGCCGGCGGATTGTTCGGCGGACAGGATGATGCCTGTGAGGTGGTCTACCGGAAGCTCGCCGGGTCCGCTGATATGGGCCTTGGGCGGCGGGCCGCCAGCATCGTCGCCGCGTTTGACCTGCAACTCATGCACGGCGCTATCGGTGCGGCCTTTGGCATCGGAGACTTCCAGTGTTACCTTGTGCTTTCCCTCCGCCGCCGTAATGGGGGCAGTCACTAGCGCCAAGCCTTCATTCACACTTAATCTGAGCCCGCTATTGTTATGCCAGTTATAGGTGAGCCGGCTGCCGGTTGAAGATGTGCCATCCAGCCGCACACCAATGGCGTCTCCCTGCACCAATTCGGTTTCCCCGGTGATATGGGCATTAGGGGGCAGGTCGCCATCGGGCTTGCCCAGCAACAGCTTGCCGCCAAAAGACATGCTGCCTTGCTGGTCGCGAGCCGTGACCGTCAGCTGCACATAGGTATTGGCGGCGATATTGGCCGGCGCGCGCAAGGTGATTTCCGAACTGTCCTTGCCGGACACCACGCTAAAGCCAGGCGGCAGTTGCCATTGGAACTTGAGCTTGGACGCATCGCGGTTTTTCAGCGTCAGCTTCGCGGTAAAGGTCTGGTTGGCATCCACGCTTTGCGGCGCCAATATCAGGCCGGCAATGGCTTGCTGCGCCAAGGGATAGCTGTAGCGCTTGTCTTTATCCGTATTTTCCCAGATGGGCTTGTCCAGTGTCTTGAGAGGCAGTTTATCCAGGGTTTTCTTGGTTTCAGCCGTGGGCGGCAATCCCCATTTGGTGAAGTACGGGCTGAGATCGTAGCCCGTCACCCGGCTGCCTTCCACAATAAAGGCCTGTTGTTGAGCCGCGGTGGTTTTGGGTAGCTCCGTGCTGGGCATGCTGCGGTAGCGCTGATTCAGACGCGCGTAAAAGTCCTTGCCAAAGGCCAAGTCCAGTTGCCAATAAAGAGCCACCCGGACAAATAGGTCTTCCTCATCGTGATAAGCCTTGCCGGAAGCCAGATGCCTTGCAATTTTGTCTGCTAGTTGATCAAGACGGGATGGCAACCCCAACTCGCGCTGCACATAAAGCGAGGTCAGATTGACGCTGACTTCGCTCTGACCACCCCAGGTCAGCGGCTCCAGCTGATAATGATGTCCCAACTCATGCCAAGGGCCCCAGCTTGTTCCCAGCTTCTTGCTGTTGGCGACATCCGCGGCGCCGGAAACATTGGTACCCAGCCAGAAATCGCTGGCCGACATATAGCCTCCAGTTGAGTCCGCCTTGGTGACAAACTGGTACTGGAGCGGCGTGGCGATATGCGGAGCCGGCTGGCCGCCTCCCAGGCCATGCTGCTCTTCCGCCCAAGTGACGATCTGGTCCCAGCGCGTCAGCACGGCCGTCGGGCTATCCACATGGCTTTTCAACACCGCCAGCGGCATGGTGATGATCATGCGCTTGCCCACCAAGTCGGCAAAGGGGGCGTCGGGATAACGCGCCAGCATTTTTTGCCAGTCCGCGTCCTGGTGCTGGCCCAGCATGAAGCGCGGGACCACGTGTCCGCCGTCCTGCAATTTGATGGTGATCGGCCCGGTCTTGATTTGATTTCGCGCTGTGAAATAAATCATGCCGTCATAGGTGGCGGTGATCTTGTTGACGCCAAGCTTGAGGCTGACCACTTGCCGAGAGGTGTGATTCAAGTGGCTATCCGCTTTGTTGGCGATGGGAACTACCCATAACTCGGGCGCTTTGTCCGGCGCGTCTTGCGTATATTGGTAATCGATAGTCAGCACCTCGCCCTTTTTGACGCTATAGCCAGTCGATTGAATCGGCGAGGTTCTCATTCTACGAAGCTGAAGCTGACGGATTTCTCCCGGTTCCCCTCGTTGCTCCAGAATCAGCGTCCGGGAGGGGATCAACTGGTCCGCCGCGGGCTGGGCGAACGGCGGCGGCGAGGCCAGCGCCGCCGCATGGCTGCTTGCGATGCCGCTGCTCATCGCGCCGTCGGAGGCCATCGAGAATAAGGCGCTGGCAATATGCGACAGCACGAAAACGGAAGCCGCTGATGCGTATAACTTCATGTATTCATTAACTCCAAGCTTAAGTTTGGAAAACAAGGCGCTCGATTGAGCACGCGCATTGTTCCAAGCCCGGAGTCTGTTGCTAAGAATTATGAACAAATCTTAAGAGAGTGTTTACGATTCGCTGTTCCAGCCAAAGATTTAGACGACAAGAGTCATCCCCGAGCGCTTACGCGGCAGTTGTAAGGCAGCTTCTGCCATCGCAGGGGCTGACTGTGCGGGTTCTACGGGCCGAATGCCTGGGGGACGGTAGGGAAAGGAATGAAACACCAACGGCGTGTCCGGCAGGATGCGCCGTTGGTGTTGGATGGCGGTCTTACTCGGCGGCGCTGGCCGGTGCGGTATGCGGAGCCTGCCTGCGCGCCAGGCAGAAATACAGCGCGCCGGGCGCGGCCAGGCCGATCAGCCAGGAAATGTCCACCTGGTTCAGATAGGGCAGCAGCGGCCCGCTGTAAAAGCCCGTGGCGATGAAGGGCAGTTGGGCCAGCAGGCCGAACGCGTAGCAGCCGACGCCGATCTTGTTCCAGCGGCCGTAAGCGCCGTCGGGGTCGCTGAGCGCGGGCAAATCGTATCGCTCCTTGCTGATCCAGTAGTAATCCACCAGATTGATGGCGCTCCACGGAGTAAAGAAGGTCAGCAGAAACAGGATGAAGGATTTGAAGTGCCGCAGAAAGTCGGCCTGCGCCGCCAGCGCTATCCAGGTGGACAAGCCGACGATGGCCAGCACGAAGATCAGGCGCTGAGCCTGGCCCATCCTCGCCTCGCGCTTGAAGCCGCTGACGATGGTGGCCAGACACATGAAGCTGCCGTAGGCGTTCAGCGTGGACACGGTGATCTTGCCGAAGGCGATGCTGAAGAACAGCCAGCCCGCCATCGCGCCGCCGCCGCTCAGGCCCACGATGTAAGCCACTTCCCGGCCGGCGAACGGCTTGCCGACCAGCGCGGCGGCGAGCACGCCCAAGCTCATGGCGATCTGCGCGCCGAGCACCGAGCCGCCGCCCACGCAGAGAAAGGTGCGCAGCGGGGAGGTGGCGCTGGGCAGGTAGCGCGAATAATCGGCGACATAGGGGCCGAAGGCGATCTGCCAGGACGCGGACAGCGATACCGCCAGCAGGAAGCTGTCCCAGGCAAAGCGATGATTGCGCAGCAGCGGCGCGATGTCGTTGACGCTGAGCAGGCGCGCGAACAGATAGGCGAAGGCGACCAGGCCGAACACGCTGGCCACTCGCCCCAGCAGATGGATCATCCGGTAGCCGCAGACCGCGAAAACGGCGATGACGGCGGAGAAGATCAGGATGCCGCTCTCGCGGCTAAGCCCGGCCAACTGGGCGATGGCCTGTCCGGACAGAATGGTGCCGGTGGCGTTGAAGCCGACGTAGAGCACGCAGACCAGCGCCAAAGGAATGGTGGCGCCCTGCACGCCGAACTGCACGCGGCTGGAAATCATTTGCGGCAATCCCAGCCGCGGACCTTGCGCGCCGTGCAAGGCCATCACCGCGCCGCCCAGCAGCTGGCCGATCAACAGGCCGATCAAGGACCAGAACACATCGCCGCCCTGCACCACCGCCAGCGCGCCGGTGATGACGGCGGTGATTTGCAAGATTGGCGCTGAACCACAAGGTGAACTGGCTGAGCAAGCGGCCGTGGCGTTCGTTTTCCGGAATGAAATCGATCGCCCTTGTCTCTATCAGGCGGGTTGGCGGTTTTGCCTGCATGACGCTTCTCCTCAGGAAACATGGGGCCGGGGCAAGGCGCGCCGGCGGGGTGGGCGGATTGCCGTTCCGTTCATGACGTTTGACTCTAAGTGCGGGCGCAGGACAAGGTCAATCGAAAACTGAATGTGTTAACTTGAACGGCTTTTGGCCGCCCGCGGCGAGCCGGCTTGCCGCGGATCAACTGGCGGCGGGGGCGCTCCGGGCATACTGGAAACGATTGATGGCCGCCGCTGGGCGGCTTTTTGGTTTTGGAAGCTGTTCACGATTCGCGACGCATTGGCGACACGGCGTTGAAATGCGCATGAACCGCGAGTTCATCGCGTTTTTCCGCCGCAAGGCCTGGCTGCGGCTTGGCTTGGGCGACGTCGAACAGGCGCTATGGAGGGAGCGGTAAATGATTGCGGTGATCGGTGCGGGAATGTCCGGCCTGGCCTGCGCCTGGCAGTTGCGCCGGCACGGCCTGGACGCGGTGGTGTACGAGGCGTCCGGCAGGGTGGGCGGCAAGGTGCTGAGCCTGGACCTGGCGCCGGGCTTGATGGAGGCGGGGCCCAATACCTTGCTGGTGGACGAGGGCTTGCGGCAATGGCTGCTGGAGCTTGGGCTGACGCCCTTGTCGCCGGCACCGGGGCCGCAGCGGCGTTTCGTGCTGCGGCACGGCCGTTATTGCGCCTTGCCCGACGGGCCGGCCGCGCTGCTGGCCGCTTCCTACTTCAGCTGGGACGCCAAATGGCGTCTATTGAGCGAGCCCTGGCGTCGCTCCGCGCCGGCGCAGGCGGAAACGGTGGCGGCCTTCTTCCGGCGCAGGCTGGGCGACGAAGTGCTGGCCACCGTGGTGGACCCCTTCATCGGCGGCGTGTTCGCCGGCGATCCGGAAGAATTGCTGATGACGGAGTGCCTGCCCGCGCTGGCCGCCGCGGAGCGGGAGGCCGGCTCGCTGGTCTTGGGCATGTGGCGGCGTTGGCGGCGCGGCGAGTTGCGGCGCAAGCGGATGTGCACGCTGGCGGGCGGCTTGTCCAGCCTGGCCGAGCGGCTGGCGCGCGATCTGGACGTGAGGCTGGGCTGTCCGGCGCTGGGGCTGGAGCGAGCGGGCGAGGGCTGGCGGGTGCTGACGGCGGAGGGGGCGCAGCCGGCCAGCGCGGTGGTGCTGGCCTTGCCGGCGCCGCAGGCGGCGCAACTGCTGCGGGCCTGCGAACCGGAATGGGCGCGCGCCTGCGCGGCGTTGCCCTACGCGCCGCTGACCGTGGTGGCCACCGTCGTGGCGGAACAGGCGCTGCGCCGGCCGTTGCAGGGCTTCGGCGGACTGCATCCCGTCAGCGAACAGGCCTTGGCCTTGGGACATTTGATGTCCAGCCGGATTTACCCGCACACGGCGGCGCCGGGCTCGCGGCTGGTGACCAGCTTCATCGGCGGCAGCCGCCAGGCGGCCTTGGCCGCTTTGCCGGATCAGGCGCTGCTGCAGCGTTTGAACCTGGAACTGGCGCGTCTGTTCGGCCTGGAAGGCGAGCCCTTGAGCCAGCGCATCGTGCGTTGGCCGCAGGCGCTGCCGCAGGGTACGGCGGCGATGGCGGCCTTGCGGCCGCTGGCGGCGGCGGCGAGCGAGCGCGGCCTGCACGCCTGCTCCAACTGGCTGGACGGGGTGTCGCTGCCGGACTGCCTGGCCAAGGGCCGAGCGCTGGCCGACCGGCTGGCGGAGCAGGCTTTGCATTGCCGCCGATCCGACATATAACAAATCGTCGCGGACTGCCGGGCGAAAGGAGCGGGCGATGCGGACGAGTCTATGGGCGGCGGCTGTCGGAGCCTGTCTGCTGACGGCGGGCGCGGCGGCGCAGGCGCCGGTCAAACTGTGCGGGGTGGAGTGGCAGCCGTTCACCTATGTGAAGAACGGCAAGGTGGATTCCGGCATCAGCCACGACGTGTTGCAAGAGGCTTTCCGCCGGATGAACGTGCCGGTGACGATGGAGGCCGCGCCGTGGGAGCGTTGCCTGCGCGGGATCAAGACCGGCGATTACGACGCGGTGATAGACAACGAGGTGGCGGCGCAGACGCCGCGCTTCAAGAACGTTTATTCCAGCTATCCGGTGGCGCTCTGCGTCAAGCGCGGCTCGCCGGTCAAGTCCTTCGACTGGAAGCTGGTGCAAGGCCAGGCGGTGGGCATGGTGCGCGGCTACACCTATACGCCGAAAATCCTCAACTACCCCAACTGGAAGCTGGAGCCTAGCAACGACGAGGGTCAGCTCTATGCGATGCTGACCGGCGGCCATCGTCAGTTCGTGTTGTGCGATGTGTGGGGCGCGTCCCTGCGGCCGAATGTGGAGATTCTGCAGCCGATGATAGACCGCACCGATTTGTCGCCCAATTTCAGCGCCCGGCAGGCGGCGCTGGCGGCGCGGCTGGACACGACGATAGGCGATTTGATCCGCGACGGCAGCGTGGAACGTATCTACGCCAAATACACCAAGCGCAAGTTTCGGGACATGGTGCCGGCGACGGGCAAATGACGGCGACGCGACGCGAGGAGGGCCGGCGGGAGGAGATTTCGCCGGCCTTTTTGATTTGCCGCCAACGGCTTGGCTTTGCGCGGGGGGCGCTAGGCGGTAGAATCGGCCTTTGACTTTTCACTTTGCTTGCCACGTCTATGCTTACCTTCCAGGAAATCATCCTTACGCTCCAGCACTATTGGAACCGCCAGGGCTGCGCCTTGCTGCAGCCTTACGACACCGAGGTGGGCGCGGGGACTTCCCACACCGCCACCTTTCTGCGGGCGCTGGGGCCGGAGCCGTGGAACGCGGCCTATGTGCAGCCGTCCCGTCGTCCCAAGGACGGCCGCTACGGCGAAAACCCCAACCGCTTGTTCCAGCATCATCAATTCCAGGTGGTGCTGAAGCCGTCTCCGTCCAATATTCAGGAACTGTATCTGGGCTCCTTGAAGGAGCTGGGTCTGGACCCGACGATGCAAGATATCCGCTTTGTTGAGGACGACTGGGAAAACCCGACCCTGGGCGCCTGGGGGCTGGGCTGGGAAGTATGGCTGAATGGCATGGAAGTGACCCAATTCACCTACTTCCAGCAAGTGGGCGGCCTCGACTGCAAGCCGGTGTTGGGCGAGATCACCTACGGCCTGGAACGCCTGGCCATGTATTTGCAGGGCGTGGAGAACGTCTACGATCTGATCTGGACCCATTTGCCGGACGGCCAGCCGGTGACTTACGGCAATGTGTTCTTCCAGAACGAAGTGGAGCAATCCAAGTACGCGTTCGAACACAGCAATGTGGAGCTGTTGTTCCGCCAGTTCAACGATTACGAGGCCGAGGCCAAATCGCTGCTGGAGGCCAGCCTGCCGTTGCCGGCCTACGAAATGATCCTCAAGGCCGGCCACACGTTCAACCTGCTGGACGCGCGCGGCGCAATTTCCGTGACCGAGCGCGCCACCTACATCGGCCGCATCCGCACTCTGTCTCGCGGCGTGGCGCAGGCCTATTACGACGCCCGCGAAGCGCTGGGCTTCCCAATGTGCCGGCAGGCCTGAGCTTGGCTTGCCGCCCCGGCCGTTTCTCGAAAGAGGGAATGCGCATGAAAGCTATTTTCGCATGCATGTGCGCCGCGTTGGCCTTGCCGGCGCTGGCCGAACCCGCCGCCGACTGGGTGGCGTATCAGGACGGCAAGGCGCTGCAGCTGGCGATAGACGGCAATTCGCTATGGCTGGGGCAGGACGGACTGGTGCACTTCGTCAACCAGGAACGGTTCGACAAGGTCCAGGACGAGAAAAACTACAAGCTGAAATTCAATATCCGCCGCAGCGTAGGCTACGCCGACTGCGGCAAGTACCAGTATGTGTTTGTCAGTTCCGATTATTTCGATCGCAACAACAGGCACCTGTTCTCAACCCTATTTCCAGTGCCGCGTCACGCCTGGAAATGGCAGCCCGTGTATCAGGGATCGGTCGCCGACGCCATGATGAAGGTGATCTGCGAAGCCGCCGGGGCCGCCAAGCGTTAAGTTTTCGAGTGAATATGAACCAGACATTGCTGATTGAGCTGCTCACCGAGGAGCTGCCGCCCAAAGCGCTGGAAAAGCTGGCCGCCAGCTTTGCCCAGACCATTGGCGACGAATTGAAGAAAATGCAGTTCGCGCCGGCCGACGCCGAGACGACGGTTTATGCCTCCCCGCGCCGCCTGGCGGTGCAACTGGCCAATGTGGCCGCCTTGCAGCCGGACCAGAAGGTCACCCGCAAAGGCCCGGCCGTGACCGCCGGATTCAAGGACGGTCAACCCACGCCGGCGCTGGCCGGTTTCGCCCGTTCCTGCGGCGTGGAGGTGTCCGCGCTGTCCACGATGAGCGACGGCAAGCAGGATGTGTACGCCTATGAAAGCGTCAAGCAGGGCCAGCCGCTGGCCGCGGTGCTGGCCGACGTGGTGGCGCTGGCGCTGAAAAAGCTGCCGGTGCCCAAACTGATGCGTTGGGGCAGCCTGGACGTGCAGTTCGTGCGCCCGGTGCACGGCCTGATCATGTTGCACGGCGACGCGGTGGTGCCGGGCGAGGTGCTGGGCCTGCAAAGCGGGCAGAGTACCCGCGGCCATCGTTTCTTGTCCGAAGGCGAGGTGACGGTGGCCAACGCCGACGCCTACGCGCGCACTTTGCATGAATCCGGCAAGGTGGTGGCCAGCTTCGACGCGCGCCGCGAACTGATCCGCCACAAACTGACCGAGGCCGCCGCCCGTCTGAATGCCACCATCGCCGCGCCGGAGGCCTTGTTCGACGAGGTGACCGGCCTGGTGGAGTGGCCGGTGGTGCTGGAGGCCGGCTTCGAAGCCGAATTCCTGCGCGTGCCGCAGGAGTGCCTGATCCTGACCATGCAGCAGAACCAGAAGTATTTCCCGCTGCTGGACGCTTCCGGCAAGCTGATGAACCGCTTCCTGCTGGTGTCCAATCTGGAAACCGCCGATCCGTCCTTTATCGTCGGCGGCAACGAGCGCGTATTGCGCGCGCGTCTGTCCGACGCCAAGTTCTTCTTCGAGCAGGATCAGAAGGCGCGCTTGGACAGCCGGCTGCCGCGTTTGGCCAATGTGGTCTACCACAATAAGATCGGTTCGCAACTGGAGCGCGTGGAGCGTCTGCAGAGCATTGCCGGCGCCATCGCCCATGAATTGGGCGCCGACGCCGCGCTGGCCGCCCGCGCCGCCTATCTGGCCAAGGCCGATCTGGTGTCCGACATGGTGGGTGAATTCCCCGAACTGCAAGGCGTGATGGGCATGTACTACGCCCAGCACGACGGTGAGCACGCCGAAGTGGCCGCCGCTATCGAAGGCCATTACCACCCGCGTTTTGCGGGGGACACGCTGCCGGAAGGCAAGATCGCCACCGCGGTGGCGCTGGCGGACAAACTGGAAACCATCGTCGGCATCTGGGGCATCGGCCTGATCCCCACCGGCGACAAGGACCCGTTCGCATTGCGCCGCGCCGCTCTGGGCGTGGTGCGCATGGCGCTAGAAGCGGACCTGGATGTGAAGGCGCTGCTGAACATCGTCGCCGCCGCCTTCCCGGCAGGCAAGCTGTCCGCCAATGTGGCCGATGAGGTGTTCGGCTTCATGATGGACCGTCTGAAGAACTTCCTCGCAGCCGATTACAAGGGCGACGAGATCGACGCGGTGTTGGCGCAGGCGCCTAGCCGGCTGGCGGAAGTGCGCGCGGTGTTGTCCGCGGTGGCCGCCTTCAAGGCCTTGCCGGAAGCGTCCGCGCTGGCCGCCGCCAACAAGCGGGTGAAGAACATCCTGAAGAAGGCCGAAGGCGAAGTGGGCGCGGTGAATCCCGCGCTGCTGAGCGAAGCGGCCGAGCAGGCGCTGTTCGCCGCCGTCGAGCAGCTGGCGCCGCAGGTGGACGGCCAATTCGCCGCCCGCGATTTCGCCGCCGCGCTGACCCAGTTGGCTTCGCTGCGCGCGCCGGTGGATGCTTTCTTTGACGGCGTGATGGTGATGGCGGACGACGCCGCGGTGCGCAACAACCGCATCGCCTTGCTGGCGCGTCTGGTCGGCTTGTTCAACCGCGTGGCGGACATCTCGCTGCTGGCGGAGTGATTCGATGGGGCGGCCCGCGGCCGCCCCGGCGCTCTAGACGGGGACAACCGTGAAACTAGTGATACTCGACCGTGACGGCGTGATCAATGAGGACCGCGACGATTTCGTCAAATCGCCGGCGGAGTGGGTGCCGATCGAACACAGCTTGGAGGCGATCGCCAACCTGACCCAGTCCGGCTGGCGGGTGGTGGTGGCCACCAATCAATCCGGCATCGGCCGCGGCCTGTTCGACATGCAAGCGCTTAACGCCATGCATGAGAAAATGCACAGGCTGGTGGGCCAGGCCGGCGGCCGCATCGATGCGGTGCTGTTCTGTCCGCACGGCCCCAGCGCCGGCTGTGACTGCCGCAAACCGTTGCCGGGCATGGTGCTGGAGATTGCGGAGCGCTTCAATGTGAAACTGGACGGCTTGCCGCTGATCGGCGACAGCCGCCGCGATCTTGAGTCGGTGGCGGCGGTGGGCGGCCTGCCCATCTTGGTCAAGACCGGCAAGGGGGCCAAGACGCTGGCCGACGGCGAGCTGCCGGCCGGCACCCTGGTGTTCGACGATTTGTACGACGCCGCGGAATATCTGATCGATTCCCGCGAACGTTGACTTCAGAAAAGGATAGTGTTCCAAGCATGCTGAGTTTATGGCTTCGTAACCTGCTGTATTGGCTGGTGCTGATCATCATCACGCCGCTCTTCTTCTTTCTGCTGCTGCTGTCCGCGCCGCTGCCGCGCCGCGCGCGCCATGTGTTCGGCGTCAGCTGGGCCTTGAGCCTGTTGTGGATGCTGGAGCACGTGATCGGCTTGAAATACAAGGTGCTGGGCGCGGAAAATCTGCCTGAGCAGCCGTCGGTGATCTGTTCCAAGCACCAGTCCGGTTGGGAAACCTTGGCCTTGCAGAAGATTTTCCCGTGGCAAGTGTACGTGGCCAAGCGAGAGCTGACCTGGATTCCGGTATTCGGCTGGGGTCTGGTGCTGATGAACCCCATCATCATCAACCGCTCCGACCGCGCCAACGCCAACCAGCGTTTGCTGGAGCAGGGCTTGGAGCGCAAACGCCACCGTTTCTGGATCACGGTATTCCCGGAGGGTACCCGCACCAAGCCGGGCGTGGCGGGCAAATACAAGCTGGGCGCGGCGCGCATGGCCAAGCAGTTCGACATGCCGCTGGTGCCGGTGGCGCACAACGCCGGCGAGTTCTGGCCGCGCAACGCCTTCCTGAAATACCCCGGCGAAATCACCGTGGTGGTGGGCCAGCCCATTGTGCCGAGCGAAGAGCTGGGGCCGGAGGCGATGATGAAGGAGGCCGAGCAGTGGATCGAGGCGCGTCAGCGCGAGATCGGCGGCGTCGGCCCGTTTGCGGACGAGGATGAAAAGCGCAAGCGTCTGGCTGCGTCTGCCGCTGCCTGACGGCGAGGTGGATGTGGTGCTGACCCGTCGTCCGCGCAAGAGCGTGGGCATTCGGGTGAGCGCGGGCAGGGTGGAGCTTGTCGCCCATCCGGCGGTTAGCGCCGCCCGTCTGCGCGAAGTGTTGTTGGAGCGTCGAGACTGGATCGCCGGCCATGTGGCGCGACAGAGGCTAGAGCGGCGGCAAGCCGAAGATCTCAGCCAGCTGCGCTGGCGGGGGGAAGCGCTGCCCATCGTGCTGACGGCCGGCGTGAGGCGCACGGCCAGACTGACGGCGGAAGGGTTGATTGTTACCGGTATCGCGCACGGTGACGCGGCGGCCTTGAAGCAGGCGGTCCGCCGTTTCTTCAAGCGAGAGGCTGCTTTGCGGTTTCCGGCTCGGATGGTGGAACTGGCGCGCGGCTGTCGTCGCCAGCCCTGCGGCCTGCAGCTGTCGTCGGCGCGCACGCGTTGGGGCAGTTGCACCGCCGCCGGGATCATCCGGCTGAACTGGCGCTTGCTGCAAGCCCCGCCGATGGTGCTGGACTATGTGATCGCCCATGAACTGGCCCATCTGGAACACATGAACCATTCGCCCGCCTTCTGGGCGGAGACTGCGCGTCTATACCCGGACTGGCAGGCGGCACGGCGTTGGCTGAAGCTGCGCGGCGCCGAGCTGTTCCATTTTGATTAATGAATAAAGAACCGGTTCATGATCTTGCTAGCTAAGGCGAGACAAGGCGAAAATGGCTGAAAAAGCGGAGTGTACATACGGTACATGCGCATTTTGAAGGCGTTTTCAACGCCGTATCGCTGACGCGCAGCAGATCGTGAACAGGTTCTAAGGAGAAGAATGATGCGTTTACTACATACCATGCTGCGAGTGGGCAACTTGGAGCGCTCGCTGGCGTTTTACCAGGAAGTGCTCGATATGAAACTGTTGCGCCGCCAGGATTATCCGGAAGGCCGCTTCACCCTGGCCTTTGTGGGTTACGGCGCGGAAGAGGAACAGACGGTGCTGGAACTGACCCACAACTGGGACACCGAGTCCTACGAACTGGGCACCGGTTACGGCCATATCGCCGTGGAAGTGCCGGACGCCTACGCCGCCTGTGACATGGTGCGCGCCAAGGGCGGCAAGGTCACCCGCGAAGCCGGCCCGATGAAGCATGGCACTACGGTGATCGCCTTCGTCGAGGATCCGGACGGCTACAAGATCGAGTTCATTCAGCGCTGAGAACCTGTTCACGATCTGCTGCGCGTCGGCGATACGGCGTTGAAAACGGCATTCGAAATGCTCATGTACCGTGTGTACACTCCGCTTTCTCAGCCGTTTTCGCCTTGCCTCGCCTTAGCTCGCGAGATCGTGAGTAGGCTCTAAGCATTCTTGTTCGAGGGCCCTTGAACAGCTTTCAAGACAAGGCCGGCGGCAATGAGCCGCCGGCCTTGTTTCATCAAATGCTTAATTAGCGTGGCAATTGCGCAAAAACTCTTGGTTCCGATTCCGGTTTTCCTTGTCCGGACTGCCCGAGTTATGGGACGATGTAACGCTTTGTAACCGTTCTGGCCGAAACGGAGGCGCCGCTTCCACGGAGACGAGATCCGCGCCGGCCTGACGGCTAAGCGTCAGCGCAACGGCATCCGGCTGCCGTTTCGCGTCGATAACACTGCCGGAATCCACTCTTTGCATAGCCTGCCCTCACGCGGCGCAGGCGATGGCGCTTTTATCAATGGGCGTCATGCCCTCGGGAAGATAGATGACCAAAAAACTCTTTAGCGCCGCCGCGCTGGCCCTGCTGCCGACGCTGGCGCAAGCCGCTGAACTGGACGGCGCCACCTTGAGCCTGGCCTGGGGACTGCCGTTTGCCGGCATTTTGCTGTCCATCGCGCTGTTCCCCATATTCGCGCCGGGTATCTGGCACCACCACTTCGGCAAGATCACCGCGGTCTGGACCGTGCTATTCCTGGCGCCCTTCGCGGTGGCATATGGCCTAGGCACTTCTATGGCGCTGATCGTTCACGCCCTGTTCGCCGAATATATTCCCTTCATCGTGCTGCTGTTTTCGCTGTACACAGTGTCCGGCGGCATTCTGGTGTGGGGCTCGCTGCACGGCTCGCCCAAGCTCAATACCGCCATCTTGGCGATCGGCACCGCGCTGGCCTCCATCATGGGCACCACCGGCGCGGCGATGCTGTTGATCCGCCCCTTGCTGCGCGCCAATGAAAAGCGCAAGCACAATGTGCACGTGGTGGTGTTCTTCATTTTCCTGGTGGCGAATATCGGCGGCGGCCTGACTCCGCTGGGCGACCCGCCGCTGTTTCTCGGCTTCCTCAAGGGCGTGAGTTTCGGCTGGACGGTGCAGCACATGGCGCTGCCGGTATTGGTGTTGTCGCTGGCGCTGCTTGCCATTTTCTACGTGTTGGACAGCTATCTCTTCAAGAAAGAAGCCCAGGCGGGCACGCTGCCGGAGGTGGATCGCTCCAAGGACAAGCCGATCAAGCTGCATGGCAAGCGTAATCTGTTCCTGCTGGCCGGCATTGTCGGCGCGGTGTTGATGTCCGGCGTTTGGAAGCCGGGCGTGGAGTTCGACATCATGGGCACGCATGTCGAGCTGCAGAACATCATTCGCGATCTGGCGCTGATCGGCCTGGCCTTCGCCTCGCTGTGGATCACTCCCAAGCAAGTGCGCGCCGGCAACGAGTTCAACTGGGATCCCATTCTGGAAGTGGGCAAGTTGTTTGCCGGCATCTTCGTCACCATCGGCCCGGTGATCGCCATTCTGCGCGCCGGCGCCGACGGCCACTTGGCCGGCCTGGTGCGCATGGTGTCCGATGCCAACGGCCAGCCGGTGAACATGATGTATTTCTGGATGACCGGCATTCTGTCCAGCTTCCTGGACAATGCGCCCACCTATCTGGTGTTCTTCAACCTGGCGCATGGCGACGCTCAGGTGCTGATGGGCCCGATGGCGGACACCCTGCTGGCGATCTCCATGGGCGCTGTGTTCATGGGCGCCAATACGTATATCGGCAACGCGCCCAATTTCATGGTCAAGGCCATCGCCGAGCATCGTCATGTGAAGATGCCGAGCTTCTTCGGCTATCTGGGCTGGTCCTGCGCCATTCTGTTGCCCTTGTTTGTGCTGATGACGCTGATTTTCTTCTGAACCCGCCGTCCTGTTGCAGACAAAGCCCGCTGTCGCGGGCTTTGTCTTGTTCGAGCCGGAGGGCATGGATGTCGGCCCCGCCGCTTTCCGGTATGCTTGCCGTTTTGCCGTTTTCAATACGCTGAACCAAACTATGCACATCCATATCCTGGGCATTTGCGGCACCTTCATGGGGGGCATCGCCGCTATCGCCAAACAGGCCGGCCACAAGGTCACCGGCTGCGACGCCAATGTATACCCGCCGATGAGCACCCAGCTGGAAGCCATGGGCATCGAGCTGATCCAGGGCTTCGGCGCGGAGCAGGCCGACATCGGCGCGGACATCTTCGTGGTGGGCAATGTGGTGACGCGCGGCAAGCCGCTGATGGAGGAAATCCTCAATCGCGGGCTGCCTTATATCTCCGGCCCACAGTGGCTGGCGGAAAACGTGCTCAAGGATTTATGGGTGCTGGCGGTGGCTGGCACTCACGGCAAAACCACCACCAGTTCAATGCTGGCTTGGATCTTGGAAGATGCCGGCCTGGCGCCGGGCTTCCTGATCGGCGGCATTCCGCAGAACTTTGGCGTGTCGGCGCGCCTGCCTGGCGCGCCGCGTCAGGACGCGGCGAGCGTCAGCCCCTTCTTTGTGATTGAGGCTGACGAATACGATACCGCCTTCTTCGACAAGCGCTCCAAATTCGTCCATTACCGGCCGCGCACCGCGGTGCTGAACAACCTGGAGTTTGACCACGCCGACATCTTCGCCGACCTGGCGGCGATAGAAACTCAGTTCCACCACCTGGTGCGCACCGTGCCGGGCCAGGGCCTGATCGTCAGCAATGGCCGGGAGGCGAGCTTGGATCGGGTGCTGGAGCGCGGCTGCTGGACGCCGGTGGAACGCTTTGGCGCGGACGCCGGCTGGCAGCTGGGCGCGCTGGAGGACAATGGCCATTTCGATGTGCTGCTCAACGGCCAGATTCAGGGCCGGGTGCGTTGGGATTTGATGGGCGAACACAACCGTCTCAACGCCTTGGCGGCAATCGCCGCCGCTCGCCATGTCGGCGTGGCAGTGAGCCAGGCCATTGATGCATTGTCGCGCTTTCAAAACGTAAAGCGGCGTATGGAGGTGCGCGGCGTGGCGGCCGGAGTCACGGTGTACGACGATTTCGCCCATCATCCCACCGCCATCGCCACCACCCTGGCCGGCCTGCGCCACAAGGCAGGTGGGGCGCGCATCCTGGCGGTGCTGGAGCCGCGCTCCAACACCATGAAGCTGGGCACGATGAAGGCTGCGCTGCCGGCCTCTCTGGCCGATGCCGACCTGGTGTTCTGTTCCGCCGCCAATCTGGGGTGGAACCCCGGCGAGGCCTTGGCAGAGCTGGGCGACCGCGCGCAAACCTTCGACAATTTCGACGCGCTGCTGCAAGCGGTGGTGGCCGCGGCGCGCCCGGGCGACCATGTGCTGGTGATGAGTAACGGGGGCTTCGGCGGCATTCATCAGAAGCTGCTGGACCAACTGGCCATGTGCGGCTGAGCGACATGCGTCGACGCAAGAAAGGGGGCCGTTGGCCCCCTTTGTCTTTTACGACGCGGAGTTTATCGTAAACAGGTTCTTAGCCGCGCAGTTTGGCGGCAATGCCGGCCACGCGCTGGCCGTAGGCCTTGGCGGTGTCCAGATCGCCCTGCGGGATTTCGTCGACGCTGGCGTCGGACGGCGATTGCACCAGCAGGCCTACCGAGCCGCCCAGATTGTTGATGTCCTCGCGGCTGGCGTTCTTGGCGTTGCTGGGCAGCAAGCCCAGGCTGACCCACAGACCGCCGTGCTGAGAGGCCAGGGTTTGCAGATAAATCAGCGAAACCTGTTTGTCGCCGTTCAGGCTGGCGCTGTTGGTGAAGCCGCCGAACACCTTGTCCTGCCAGCCTCGTGTGAACCAGACTTTGGAGCTGGCGTCGGCGAATTTCTTGAACTGCCAGCTTGGGCTTCCCATATACGTGGGCGAGCCGAAAATGATGGCGTCGGCGCTATTTAGCAGATCCCAGGCGCCGGCGGGCAGATTACCCTCGGCGTCAATGGCCAGCAATTGCGCACCGGCGCCTTCGGCGACATGCTGGGCCACTTGCTGGGTGTGACCGTAACCGGAGTGATATACAACGACGACTTTCGCCATGGCGAGCCTTTCATATTGCCGTGAATTAACAAAGGCCCGCAGCGAGGTGGGCCTTGTGCAAGTATTGGCGATGATGGTGAATTGAAAAAGCGTCGTCGGATAAATTAATTATTTAGTCGCATTAAACAATCTAGACGGCTTGACGCATTTTCGGTATCGCGAGCCGTGGGCTTGAAAAGTAGCTTTTCGGCGCAGCGGCAGGTCAATAAAAACGCCCACGGCAAGGTGGGCGTTTTCTCGGCTTGAAGCCTGTGCCGCGGCTTAGTGGAACTGCTCTTCCTCGGTGGAGCCTGTCAGCGCTGTGACGCTGGATTGGCCGCCCTGGATCACGGTGGTGACGTCGTCGAAGTAGCCGGTGCCCACTTCCTGTTGATGGGATACGAAGGTGTAGCCGCGTTCGCGGGCGGCAAACTCCGGCTCCTGCACTTTTTCAACATAGGCGGACATGCCGCGGGCAACATAATCTTGCGCCAGGTCGTACATGTTGTACCACATGTTGTGAATGCCGGCCAAGGTAATGAACTGGTACTTATAGCCCATCGCACCCAGTTCGCGTTGGAATTTAGCGATGGTGGCGTCGTCCAGGTTCTTCTTCCAGTTGAAGGACGGCGAGCAGTTGTAGGCCAGCAGTTTGCCCGGATGCTTGGCGTGAACCGCTTCGGCGAACTTCCGTGCGAATTCCAGATCCGGTGTACCGGTTTCGCACCAGACCAGATCGGCGTAGTCGGCATAGGCGATGGCGCGGCTGATCGCCTGTTCCAAGCCTTTCTTGGTCTTGTAGAAGCCTTCGGCGGTGCGCTCGCCGGTCAGGAAGGGACGGTCGCGCTCGTCGCAGTCGCTGGTCAACAGATCGGCGGCTTCGGCGTCTGTGCGGGCGATCACCAGAGTGGGCACGCCGTAAACATCGGCGGCCAAGCGCGCGGCGATCAGTTTCTGCACGGCTTCCTGGGTCGGGACCAACACCTTGCCGCCCATGTGGCCGCATTTCTTCACCGAGGCCAATTGGTCTTCGAAGTGCACGCCGCCGGCGCCGGCGCGTATCATCGCCTTCATCAATTCATAGGCGTTCAGCACGCCGCCGAAACCGGCTTCGGCATCCGCCACGATAGGGGCGAAGTAGTCGATGAAGCCGGCGTCGCCTTGCGCCACGCCCTTGGAATGCTGGATTTCGTCAGCGCGGGTGAAGGCGTTGTTGATGCGCTCCACCACCTTGGGCACAGAGTCCACCGGATACAGCGACTGATCCGGGTACATCGCGGAATATTCATTGTTGTCGGCGGCCACTTGCCAGCCGGACAGATAAATGGCTTTGACGCCGGCCTTGACCTGCTGCATGGCCTGACCGCCGGTCAGCGCGCCCAGACAGTTGATGTAAGGCTCGCTGTGGAGCAGGCCCCACAGTTTGTCCGCGCCGTTGCGCGCCAACGAGTACTCAATCTGCAGCGAGCCGCGCAGTCGTTCCACATCAGCGGCGCTGTAGCCGCGCTTGATGCCTTTCCAGCGGGGATTTTCGTTCCAGTCTTTCTGGATGGCTGCAATGCGTTGTTCGCGAGTCGTCATGCTAAAGCCCTTCTCGATACGTTTCTGTGCGCGCCGGCAGTCGCCGGCGTCCTCATTAAGCGATCTGTTTCATCCGGTTTTTCCGGATTTTCTTGCGGCCGGCCCTCATGGCGCCGGCTCGGCATGCCCGCCGCTCAGACCCTGCGGATAGAGGGCCGCCCGGCAGTGCACTTGCGGGTGTGGCTCAATTATTAGCACAAAAAAAAACGCTTGTGTGCAGTGCAGCACAAAGAAAATTGTTGATTTTCAAAAGCTAACAGTAACTTTCCTAAAACGAATATTGCGGCTCGCTCAAGCGTTTGCTTTTAGAAAATAAAAGTCCGCAAACGCACATCCGCGTTTGGCAGCCTGGGCGCGGCGGTCTGAAGCGGTTCAGTCGTTTTCAGGACTTGAATTCCGCGATGAAGCCCCTACCTTGAGTCGGGACTATTCGTACCGCTGAATCCAAATCCGAGGAATTGCCATGCAGGACAAGCAAAACATCGCGGCAGACGCCGTGGACAATGACAATATCGACGCAACGGTGGCGGAGCAGGCCGTAGAGCAAGAACTGAGCGCAGAGCAGCGGATCGCCGCTCTGGATGCGGAAGTGGCCGAACTGAAGGACGCATTGCTGCGCGCCCGCGCCGATCTGGAAAATCAGCGCCGCCGCGCGCAGGAAGACGTCGCCGCCGCGCACAAGTACGCGATCACCAAGTTTGCCGGCGAGTTGGTGTCGGTGAAGGACTATCTGGAAATGGCCTTGCTGGATCAGAGCGGCCAGATCGACACCCTGAAGATGGGCGTGGACATGACGCTGAAGCAGTTGGTCTCCGCTTTCGACAAGGCGCAGATCAAGGACATCGCCCCTCAGGCGGGCGACAAGCTGGACCCGCATCAGCATCAGGCGATGAGCGCGGAAGAGGCCGACGCCGAGCCCAACACCATCGTGCGAGTGATGCAAAAAGGCTACCAGATCTCGGACCGCGTGCTGCGTCCGGCGATGGTGGTGGTGGCTAAGGCGAAAGCATAAAAAAGGGCGGCGTGCTCCTCTTGAAATAATGGGCATAGCCAATACCTATTGAGACAACAGGCGGTCGCTATCGAACAAATGGCCGCTGAAACGAATTAAGATAAAGGAACTTCGACATGGGTAAAATCATTGGCATCGACTTGGGCACCACCAACTCCTGCGTATCGGTAGTGGAGGGCGGCAACCCGAAAGTCATCGAGAACGCCGAAGGCGCTCGCACCACCCCGTCCATCATCGCTTACATGGACGACGGCGAAATCCTGGTTGGCGCGCCGGCCAAACGCCAGGCCGTGACCAATCCGCGCAATACCATCTACGCCGCCAAGCGCCTGATTGGCCGCCGCTTCGAAGATAAGGAAGTGCAGAAAGACATCGACCTGATGCCTTTTGAAATTCTGAAAGCCAAGAACGGCGACGCCTGGGTGAAAGTGCGCGACCAAGAACTGGCCCCGCCGCAAATCTCCGCCGAAGTACTGCGCAAGATGAAGAAGGCCGCTGAAGATTATCTGGGCGAGGAAGTGACCGAGGCGGTGATCACCGTGCCGGCTTACTTCAACGACAGCCAGCGCCAGGCCACCAAGGACGCCGGCCGCATCGCCGGTCTGGAAGTGAAGCGCATCATCAACGAACCGACCGCCGCGGCACTGGCTTTCGGCCTGTCTAAGCAGGAAGGCGACCGCAAGATCGCGGTGTACGATCTGGGCGGTGGCACTTTCGACGTGTCCATCATTGAAATCGCCGATGTGGACGGCGAGCACCAGTTCGAAGTGTTGTCGACCAACGGCGACACCTTCCTGGGCGGTGAAGACTTCGATCAGCGCGTGATCGACTACATCGTGACCGAGTTCAAGCGCGAACAGGGTGTGGATCTGAAGAACGATGTGATGGCGTTGCAACGTCTGAAGGAAGCCGCTGAAAAAGCTAAGATCGAGCTGTCCAGCGCGACCCAGACCGAGGTGAACCTGCCATACATCACCATGGATGCCACCGGCCCGAAACACTTGGCGATGAAGATTACCCGCGCCAAGTTCGAAAGCCTGGTGGAAGATCTGGTCGAGCGCTCCATTGAGCCGTGCCGCGTTGCGCTGAAGGATGCCGGCCTGTCGGTCAACGACATCTCCGACGTGATCCTGGTCGGCGGTCAGACCCGCATGCCCAAGGTGCAGGAAAAGGTTAAAGAGTTCTTCGGCAAGGAGCCGCGCAAGGATGTGAACCCGGACGAAGCCGTGGCTGTCGGCGCGGCGATCCAGGGTTCGGTACTGTCCGGCGACCGCAAGGACGTGTTGCTCTTGGACGTGACCCCGCTGTCGTTGGGCATTGAAACCCTGGGCGGCGTGATGACCAAGCTGATCCAGAAGAACACCACCATCCCGACCAAGGCGTCGCAGGTGTTCTCCACCGCCGACGACAACCAGACCGCGGTGACCATCCACGTGCTGCAAGGCGAGCGCGAGAAAGCTTCCGCCAACAAGAGCCTGGGCCAGTTCAACCTGGGCGACATTCCGCCGGCGCCGCGCGGCATTCCGCAGATCGAAGTGGAGTTCAATATCGACGCCAACGGTATTCTGCATGTGTCGGCTAAGGACAAGGCTTCCGGCAAGCAGGCCAACATCACCATCCAGGCTTCTTCCGGCTTGTCCGAAGCCGAGATCCAGCAAATGGTGAAGGACGCCGAGGCCAACGCCGAGGAAGACAAGAAGCTGCACGAGCTGGTCACCGCGCGCAATCAGGCGGAAGGCCTGATCCACAGCGTGAAGAAATCTCTGGCCGAGCACGGCGACAAGATCGACGCTGCCGAGAAGGCCAAGATCGAAGACGCGGTGAAGGCGGCCGAGGAAGTGGCCAAGAGCGAAGACAAGGCCGCGATCGAAGCCAAGACCGAAGAACTGGCCAAGGCCAGCCAGAAGCTGGGCGAAATCATGTATGCCCAGGCTCAGCAGGCTGAAGCCGGCGCCCAGCAGGGCGGCGCGGACGCGCAGGCGGGCAAGCAGGAAGACGGCAACGTCGTCGACGCCGAGTTTGAAGAAGTGAAGAAAGACAAGGCTTAATCGCCAGCCGATGTCTTGACGCCTGATGACCGGGCCGGGCCCGCCGGAGTGTTCCGCGGCTCGGACCGGTCATTGGCGTATGGTGGCCGGCCGCGCAGGGGGCTTGCTTCCCGTGCAGGCTGAATTTTGAGAGAGACAGGAACATGTCCAAGAAAGATTACTACGATGTGTTGGGCGTCAATCGCGACGCCTCCGACGACGACATCAAAAAGGCTTACCGCAAGCTGGCGATGAAGTATCACCCGGATCGCAATCCGGACAGCAAGGAAGCGGAAGAGAAGTTCAAAGAGGTCAAGGAAGCTTACGAGATTTTGTCCGACAGCCAGAAGCGCGGCGCTTACGACCAATTCGGTCACGCCGGGGTGGATCCGCAGGCCGGCGCCGGCGGCGGCGCGGGCTTCGGAGGCTTTGGCGATTTTGCAGATATCTTCAGCGACATCTTCGGCGGCGGACGTTCCGGCGGTGGCGGCGGCGGCGGGCGCTCCAATGTTTATCGCGGCGCGGATCTGCGCTACAACATGGAAATCTCGCTGGAAGAAGCCGCTCGCGGTTGTGAGAAGCAGATCCGCATTCCTTCGCATGAAGAGTGCGAAGTCTGCCACGGCAGCGGCGCCAAGCCCGGCACCCAGCCGAAGACCTGCAGCACCTGCGGCGGCCACGGCCAGGTGCGGATGAGCCAGGGCTTCTTTTCCATCCAGCAAACCTGCCCAACCTGCCACGGCACCGGCAAGCAGATTTCCGATCCCTGCACCAGTTGCCATGGCGCGGGCCAGAAAAAGACCAACAAGACGCTGAACGTGAAGATTCCACCTGGCGTGGACGAAGGCGACCGCATCCGCTTGTCCGGCGAAGGGGAGCCCGGCCAGAACGGCGGACCGTCCGGCGATCTCTATGTGGTCACCCACATCAAGCCGCACGCGGTGTTCCAGCGCGACGGCATGGACCTGCATTGCGAGATGCCGATTTCCTTTTCCACTGCGGCGCTGGGCGGTGAAGTGGAAATCCCCACGCTGGACGGCATGGCCAAGGTCAAAATCGCGGCGGAAACCCAGAGCGGCCGAGTCTACCGCTTGCGCGGCAAAGGTGTGAAGGCGGTGCGCGGCACCGATTATGGCGACCTGCACTGCCATGTGGTGGTGGAAACCCCGGTCAAGCTGACCGATCGTCAGAAAGAGCTGCTGCGTGAATTCGACGCGATCAGCCAGGGCGATGTGGCCACTCACAATCCGCGTTCGAAGTCCTTCATGGACAAGTTGAAGGATTTCTTCGGCTAAAGCGTTACCCGAGCGGCCTCCGCGGTCGTCGGAGCAAAAACGGCAAGCGAGTTCGCTTGCCGTTTTTTTTGTTTCATTTTTTTGTCAATTGGTCAAATGTTTTTGGGTAACTTGTTGTAATGAGCGTTTTTTTAAAATGAATTATCTGGAGGGTTCCGGTCTAGGGCCTTATCTTGGAGGGGCTCCGGATCCCCGCTCCGGGGCGAGAACATAAAAATATCCGGGTGTCCGCCGTTAGGCGAAGCGCACCCGGCTTCGCTCAAAGGAGAGTTTCATGGATGAATTCGTCAACGCCGTCAACGGCGTTATCTGGAGCCCGGCGCTGATTTACCTGTGTTTGGGCGTAGGTCTTTACTTGTCTGTGCGCACGCACTTCCTGCAGTTGCGCCACTTCAAGGAAATGCTGCGGCTGATGTTCAATACCGAGAGCACCTCCAGCGGTGTGTCCTCGTTTCAGGCGCTGGCGATGACCTTGGCCGGCCGCGTGGGCACCGGCAATATCGCCGGCGTGGCCACCGCAATTACTTTCGGCGGCCCGGGCGCCATCTTCTGGATGTGGATGGTGGCCTTTCTCGGTGCCAGTTCCGCCTTTGTCGAATCGACGTTGGGCCAAGTCTACAAGGAGAAAATAGACGGCCAGTATCGCGGCGGACCGGCTTTCTACATAGAGAAGGGGCTGGGCATGAAGTGGTATGCCTGGCTGTTCGCCATCACCACCATTGTCGCCACCGGTGTGCTCTTGCCGGGGGTACAGGCCAATTCCATCGCCGCCTCGTTGGATACCGCCTTCGGCATCGCGCCCACCGTCACCGCCGCGGTACTGGCCATCATCCTGGGGTTCATCATCTTCGGCGGGGTCAAGCGCATCGCGTTGTTCGCCGGCGCGGTGGTGCCGTTCATGGCCCTGGGTTATATCATCGTTGCCTGCGTGATCATCGCCTTGAACATCGAGCAGCTGCCCGGCGTGATGGCGCTGGTGCTGAAAAGCGCGTTTGGCATGGAGGCCGGTTTCGGCGCCATTCTCGGCCTGGCCATCCAGTGGGGGGTGAAGCGCGGCGTGTATTCCAACGAAGCCGGCCAGGGTACCGGCCCGCACGCCTCCAGCGCCGCTGCGGTGTCGCATCCGGCCAAACAGGGCCTGGTGCAGGCCTTCTCGGTCTATATCGACACCCTGTTCGTCTGTTCCGCCACTGCTTTCATGCTGCTGATCACCGGCCAATACAATGTGCAGGGCCCGGAAGGCCAGGCCATGTTCACCGGCATTGCCGGCGTGGCGGCGGGGCCGGGCTATGTGCAGATCGCGATGGAAAGCATCATGCCGGGCTTTGGTTCCATCTTCGTCGCGCTGGCGCTGTTCTTTTTCGCCTTTACCACCATCGTCGCCTACTACTACATCGCTGAAACCAATATCGCCTACATCAACCGCAAGATCCAGCTGCCTTGGCTGAGCTTCGTGTTAAAGATCGCGCTGATGGCGGCCACGGTGTACGGCACGGTCAAAACCGCGGATCTGGCCTGGGGGCTGGGCGATATCGGCGTGGGCCTGATGGCCTGGCTCAACATCATCGCCATCATCCTCATGCAAAAACCAGCGCTGGCCTGTCTGCGCGATTACGAAGCGCAGAAGGCGCAGGGGCTGGACCCGGTGTTCCATCCGGAGAAACTGGGCATCGTCAACGCCGCTTATTGGGAAGGGCGACGCGCGGAGGACAATCTGGCCGCGGAATTGGCGGCGCAGGCTGCTCATGAGGAGGATGAGGGCAAGCTTGCTCCGCGTAAGAGCTGAGCCAAGTTGGACGCGGACAGCGCCGGTGTCCGGCGCTGTCCGCAGGCCGAGCGTGCAAAATTCAGAACACTCTGTTTTGCCGGCCGGCATCCGCTGCGGGGCGGCGGCAACAGGCGTACAATGGCCGGGCTGATCCTTACTAATGGAATTGTCATGATTTTTGCCAATCGTTATTTTCCCGCCACTCGCATGCGTCGCATGCGCAAAGATGAATTCTCCCGTCGCCTGATGCGTGAAAACGTGCTGACCGCCAACGATCTGATCTATCCGGTATTTGTGATGGAGGGGCAGAACCGGGTGGTGGAAGTGCCGTCGATGCCGGGCGCGCCGCGCCAGACGCTGGACAAGCTGCTGCACACCGCCGAACAGGCGCTGGAATTGGGTATCCCGATGCTGTCGCTGTTTCCGGTGATCGAGTCCGGCAAGGACAATAGCGCGCAAGAGGCTTACAACCCGGAAGGCCTGGTGCCTACCGCGGTGCGCGAGCTGAAGAAACGTTTTCCCGAACTGGGTGTGATGACCGATGGCGCGTTGGATCCCTACACCATCCACGGTCAGGACGGCGTGATGGACGACAGCGGCTATGTGCTCAATGACGAAACCACCGAGATCCTGATCAAGCAAGGTCTCTGTCACGCCGAAGCCGGCGTGGACATGTTCGGCCCGTCCGACATGATGGATGGCCGCATTGGCGCGATCCGCGAGGCTTTCGAGGAGGAAGGCTTCATCCACACCAAGATCCTGGCGTATTCGGCCAAGTACGCGTCCGGCTTCTACGGTCCATTCCGCGATGCGCTGGGCTCGTCCGGTAATCTGGGCAAGGCCGACAAGAACAACTACCAAATGGATCCGGCCAATCTGGACGAAGCAATCCAGGAAGTGGCGCAGGACCTGGAGGAAGGCGCGGACGCGGTGATGATCAAGCCGGGTATGCCCTATCTGGACGTCATCCGCCGGGTCAAGGACACCTTCCGGGTGCCGACCTTTGCCTATCAAGTGTCTGGCGAATACGCGATGTTGAAGGCCGCGTTCCAGAACGGCTGGCTGAACGAGGAAAAATGCATGCTGGAAAGCCTGATCGCGTTCAAGCGGGCCGGCGCGGACGGGATCCTGACCTATTTCGCGCTGGATGCTGCGCGCTTGCTGCGTCAACGCTAAGCGCAGGCGGGCAAGACATCGCGCCCCGGCTCCAGCCGGGGCGTTTTGCATGGGAGCGGATATGGATTTGATGCATTCCACCCTGTTCTGGGTGATCATCGCCGCCGCGCCTGCTGTGACGGCGCTGGGCATTCTGATCAGGCTGGCCAGGCGGGAGCCGCCGCCGGAGCTGCCGCCCGGCGTCAAGCCGCTGGGCTGGGACGAGGAAGACAAGGACGACGATGCCGCGCCGCCGGCGGCGGGCGGCTAGTCGAAGCGCCAGCTGGCCATGGACAGATTGCCCATGCGCCAGTCGTCGTGCAGTTTGGAAGCCTTGGCGCCGCGGCCCCCGGCGCCCAGCGCAATCCATAGAGGGGCGATGTGCTCGTCGCTGGGGTGGTTATGGCGCGGATAGGGCGCTTGTTGCAGCCAGTCGGCCAGTGCATCCTGAGCGCCGCTCAGCAACTGCTGGTCCATCCAGTCGCGGAAGGCCAGCGCCCATGGCGCCGGTACCGAACCCTCCGGCGCCAGCGTGCGCAGATTGTGGGTGTAGCTGCCGGAGGCGACGATCAAGACGCCTTCGTCGCGCAGCGGACGCAGCGCTTCGCCTATGCGCATCAATTCAGCGGCCGGCGCCTGATGCGGCAGCGACAGATTGACGATGGGAATGTCCGCCTGCGGATACATCAACATCAGCGGGGTCCAGGCGCCGTGATCCAGGCCGCGTTGCTCGGTGCTTTGCGCCGGTAGTCCGGCGGCGGCGAACAATTCATGCAGGCGCGCGCAGAGCGGCGCATCGGTGCGCGCCGGGTAGCTCAGGTGGTACAAGTCCTCGGGGAAACCGTAGAAGTCGTGAATGGTTTCCGGACTTGGGTTGTGGTTGACCACTAGCCCGCGGGTTTCCCAGTGGGCGGAAACGATGACGATGGCGCGAGGGCGCGGCAGCGTCGTTCCCAGTTGGGCGATGAAGTGGCGGCTTGGGCTGTCTTCCAGCACCAGGGTGGGAGCGCCGTGCGAGATGAACAGCGCGGGTAGGCGAGTAGTCATGGCTGAAGCTTTCATTCTATGGATGGCTTCAGCTTAATACACAGAAATTACCTGATAAACCGCTATTTATTGGCTTTATTGTTTACTATTTGGAAATAATAGAGTGCGCTGACGGCATTGCCGGCCGGGAAATGGCGGTAGGCGGCGGACTAATGCAAGCCGCCAAGCAGAATGGCGCAACCGGCGATGAAGATGATAAATCCCAGCAGTCGCCGCAGCGGGAGCTGGCCGGGTGGCTCGGCCTGCGTCTGCTGCTTCAGCTTTCTCAGTTGTTGTCGGTACATGGTCATCATGCGCTCCTTTTATTGAATGATAATCATTACTATTTAAATGTCAAAAAAACCTTCCCGCTTTTTGATCTTGGGCCTGTCGGCGTGTGGCTGTGCTTTCATTGCAGCCAGGCGAAGCTGGAGCACAGCTCAAGCCAGAGGTCTTGCCAGTTTGCAGCTTTCATCGCGGTCGTCCTTGTGGGAAGTGCCTCTAGTATCGGCGATGGCTAATTATTTGTTAAATTGATTGTTTGTTTCTAGATGTTAGCGCATGGCTATGCTGAGCGGCTTGAACTCGCGTAGAGCTATGGCCCCGGCGGCCTTGGGCGGCCGGGGCCGGGACGGACTTAATCCCAGGGGACTTCGGTGCCGACGTCGGAGCCGGCTTCGGCGGCGGCGGGCGCGTTGACCGCCTGCGGGGCGGCTGCGGCCGGGCTGGCCGCATCTTCCAGGCCGCCCAGGGCGGCAACCAGTGCGTCAACCAGCTCGCCCAGTTCTTCGCTCATCAAGGTGAAGGTGGCTTCGAACAGGCTTTCTCTATCGTCGCCGGCCTGGCTGGCTTCGTCCTGCAGCAAGTCCAGGAACTGCAGCCGCTTCAACTGCAGCATGTCGGTCAGCTGGAAGCGGATCTTTTCTTGCCAGATCAGGCCCACCCGGGTCACTTGCTTGCCGGTGGCGATGTGCTGGCGAATCTCGTCCGCGGTCAGGTCGATGCGCGCGCAACGCACCACCGCGCCGTTTTCGCTGCTGTCTTTCAGTTCGCAATCGGAATCCAGCTCAAAGCCGGCAGGCGCTTCGCCAGCCGCCAGCCAGTCCGTCATCGCGGTATGCGGCGCAATCTTGGTGCGAGGCAACGCGGCGGGGAAGGGCGGCAGCGCTTCGCGCAGCTTGGAGACCAGCGCCTCCGCCTTGCTGGCTGCGGCCGAGTCCACCATCAGCCAGCCGCGTCGGGTGTCCAGATAAGCGCTCATCCGGCTGCTGCGCACAAAGGCGCGCGGCAGCAGGTCGTCGGTGATCTGCTCTTTCAGCGCCAGCTTTTCCTTGCGGCCGACCTTGCGCAGTTCCTTGTCTTCGATCTCGGCGACCTTCAGGTCGACGAAGTCGCGGATCACCGACGAGGGCAGCACCTTGTCTTCGCGGCGCAGCGACACCATCTGGCAGCCGCGCACGGCGAAGACGGGAGCGTCCAGGTGACCAGCGGCGGAAACCCAGCCTTCGCTGAACCAGTCCAGTCCCATGCAGTGCTGGAATGGACGCTTTTCCAGCGCGGCGGAAAGCTGCTCGGTATTAGGGGAGTCGTCTTGATTCAAACGGTAAAAAGATAGTTGCCTAAACCACATATTTGTTCCATAATGCGCGTCCTCTGATGCCACAGATTGTACCGCAGCCAGCATGGTAGCGGGGTGGTTTTCAGATAAGCTTGCAGATGGTCGTCGGAGTGTAGCTTAGCCTGGTAGAGCGCTACGTTCGGGACGTAGAGGCCGGAGGTTCGAATCCTCTCACTCCGACCATATGAATAGAAAAAGCTTGTCAGAAAACATCAGATGTAGTAAATTTCTGCTCCTCGGCGCTTGGCGTCGAACGCAGTAAATCGGAGTGTAGCTTAGCCTGGTAGAGCGCTACGTTCGGGACGTAGAGGCCGGAGGTTCGAATCCTCTCACTCCGACCAGATTCAAAACCCTGAATTCAATTATTTGAATTCAGGGTTTTTGCATTAAAGCGCGGATAAATTAATTCGGATATTTGGAAACGCGCGCCGCCCCTTTTCAAATCGATGGAAACTGTTTATTATTACGCGCTCTGCTTCAGTGCGGAGTGACGTGCCGGTATAGCTCAGTTGGTAGAGCAGCGCATTCGTAATGCGAAGGTCGGGGGTTCGACTCCTCTTACCGGCACCACAATCCTCTTCTGAAACTGCAATGAGCCCGCTACCGCGGGCTTTTTGCATTTCCGGCGACCATCGCTGTTGGTTTCTTCATTCCCGCCTGTTTCATTTCCGTTGGTGCGCTTTGAAATTCCTGATACGGATGCCGTTGCGACGGCTGGTGATTGTATGTAAGTTATGATATAAGCATTTTATCGGTGGGCGTGCTGAATTTGCAGCTCTACTCGTGCCGCGGACGACTTGAGAATACGCCTGGGCTGAAATATATTGTGAACGTCTGTTATGACGAATGGACATGACGGTCTAGGCTGTCATCTAATGGAAAGCTACAGCAATTGTAGAGAGCGAACATGCTATCCAATTCCGTTGCTACTTTCAGCCTGTATTCGGATTTATATGCTCGGTTTCGTCCGGCTTATCCGGAGGCCTTGTATCAGTGGTTGTTGCCGCAGTGTCTCGAGCGCGAACGGGCCTGGGATTGCGCAACCGGCAACGGCCAGACCGCTGTGAGGTTGGGGGAGAGCTTCGCGCGGGTAGACGCCACCGACATCAGCTCCGCGCAACTGGGTCAGGCCGAGGCGCATAATCAGGTGTATTACCGGGAGTGTCCCGCCGAGGTCACGCCTTTCGACGACGCCGCTTTCGATCTGATCACGGTATCGCAGGCGCTGCATTGGTTTCACTTTCCGTCGTTTTGGCCGGAGGTGGGAAGAGTGCTCAAGCCGGGCGGAGTATTCGCCGCGTGGGGCTATCATCTATGCCGGGTTTCCCCCGAGGTGGACCGCGCCGCGTCGATTTTGATTTCCATCATCGAGCCGTTTTGGTCTAGTCGCTGCCAGATTTTGTGGGATGGCTACAGTACAGCGGGTTGCCCGCTGCCTACGCTTGAAGCGCCGGAGCTGGCGATTAGCTGCGATTGGACGCTGGAACAATATCTGGGCTTTCTAAACACGCTTTCCGCCAGCAAGCTGTGCAAGCAGACTTTAGGCGAGCATGTGCTGGACGATGCTTCCGGTCGCATCGCCCGTGCCTGGGGCGATGGCGGGCAAGCGCGTCAAGTGAGCATGCCGTTAAGCTTGCTGGTGGCGCGGCGCCCAGTATAAAGCCGTTTATGGTTACACGAGCAAACGCGAGACAAGACGAAAACGGCGGAGAAAGCGGAGTGTACACAGGGTACATAAGCATTTCGAAGACGTTTTCAATGCCGTATCGCCGAGGCGTAGCAGATCGTAAACAGGTTCTTAGCGTCGCTTGTCGTATTCCGCCTGTAGATCGGACAGCAGGATGTTGAGCGCGTCCGACGAGCGTAGAAGCTCTATCAAGGACACGGCCAGCGAGCAGATCATGCACAGCAAGCTGATGCCGAAAGTCAGCTCCCCCCAGGCCTGCCAGCCGGTATAGACCTGAAACATCGCCACGGTACACAGGAACAGGCTGGCGATGCCCAGGCACTGCATCCATTTGATCAAGGTGATGCGAGTGCGCAAATTGCCGATCTGGCGCAGGATTTTTGGATCCTGGCTGTCGCGGTACTCCTCATATAGATTGCGAATGATGCCGGCCAGGCCGAGAAAACGGTTGGTATAAGCCAGCAGCAACAGGGAGATAGCGGGAAACAGCAGGGCAGGCGTGGTCAGGGTCAGCGCGGAATGCATCAGGCGTTCTCATCAATCAGGACATCAATGCCGTTGTCGGTGGTGTCGAACAGTTCGATTACGTCCGGGTTTTTCATGCGGACGCAGCCGAGGGAGCTTGGGGTGCCCCAGGGCACATGGTCCCCGGCACCGTGAATGTAAATGGCTCGATTATAGCTGTCTACCTCGCCGCCTTGGTTCTTTCCTGGTTCTTCACCGCACAGCCACAGGATACGGGTGAGGATCCAGTCCTTGTTCGGGTACTGGGCGTGTAGTTCCGACGTGTACTTCCAGGGCGTCACTTTACGGCGGAAAATAATGGTGTTGGCCTCTACGCCGGCGCCGATGCGCTCGCAGACTCGGTGCCAGCCGCGCGGTGTTTGGTAGCTGCCGCTGACTTCTCCCACGCCGTTGCGCGCGGTGGATACTTGATATTCGCGCTGCAGCAGCCCCCAGCCGTCGTAACGACGCAGGGTCTGGCTGCGCACGCCAACCAGAACCCAGGGCGCGCCGTAATGGCGAGGATTGGGATGGGTGTCCAGCAAGGGCGCGGCGGTTTGCTGGCTAGCGGCGAACGCAGCCGCCGGCAGCGGATCCATTGTCAGCGAGGCGTCGTCTTCCGTGTCCGCGGCGAAAGCGGACGCGCTCAAGAATAGGGCCAGCATCAGTCGCAGCATGGCATCAGCCTTTCCGACGGGTTTGGAAAAACGCCGTCAACGGTTGCGCGCAGGCATCCGCCTGCTGTTTGCCGAACACCGCGGCGTGATGATTGAGACGGCTGTCCGCGAAAACGTCCAGCACGCTGCCGGCTGCCCCGGTCTTGGCGTCGGGCGCGCCGTAAACCACGCGAGCGATGCGAGCGTGCATGATGGCGCCGCTGCACATCAAGCAAGGTTCCAGCGTCACGTATAGATCGCAGCCGTCTAGGCGGTAATTGCCCAACAGGCCGGCCGCGTCGCGCATGGCCATGATTTCTGCGTGGGCGCTGGGGTCATGCCGGCCTATAGGTTGATTGTAGCCGCGTCCAATCACTTCGCCTTGTCGGACAACCACTGCGCCCACAGGAATCTCGCCTTCCAGGCCGGCCTGGGCGGCTAGTTCCAGCGCTTGGGTCAGATGGAGGGCGATTTCGGTGTCGGACGGCGGCGCGGCCACGGGCGGGTGAGCGGCGAGCTGTCGCAGCAAGGCGTTTTTGGCCTCGTCCCCAAGCTGGTTCCAATGAATGCCGCGGCAGGCGGCTTCCAGCGCGAACAGCAGTTTGCGGGTGGCGGTGCGCCCGCGGCTTTTCAATTGCAAGAAAGCCAAGACGGGGCCCCGTTGCCGCAGGGTGTCGGCGTCGATAATGCCGATTTCGGCGAGCCAGGCGATGGCCGCGGGCGGCAGTGGGGGCGAGGTCAGCGGCGAGCTGCTTGCGATGGTTCCTGCGGACGGGACGGGTTTGTCTTGCATGATGTCGATTTTAGCGTAAAGAAATCCCTTTCACTGCCGATAGAATGTCATAACCATAGGTTTTTTCTTATATGCCCGTGATAAAGCCCTATTCCGCCTCCTATACGCCGTCCCAACCCAAGTCATCGGCCGGCCGCGCCGCGGCAGCTTCTTTCGCCGAATCCGCGGCGGCCCAGGCGGCCTCCCCAACAGCTTCCTTGCCGGCCAGTCCGGCGCAACAGGCGCGTCAGCAGCTGCAATCTTCTTTGCAGCAAAGCTTGCGCAAATTCATGCAGCAACTGAAAGTGACTTTGCGGCCATTGCCCAAGCGTTCGCCCGAAGTGGATGGCATGCAAAAGGAGATGTTGAAGAAGAAGGTGGACATGCTGCTGAAGATGGCGCAGATGGCGGGCCGAGACAAGGCCAGTCTGAAAGCGCTGGCGGGGGAACTGGCCCGCGCGGTCAAGGAGTTGAAACAGTTAGTGGCCAGCATGACGCAAAATGCAGCCGATTCCATGATGTCGGTGAGCGTAGGCGGCGACGTGGAGGCGGCAAGCGCGGCCACCTCGGATGCGGCCGTGCCCGAGCCGGCGGACGCCGGCGGAGACGCGTCCGGCGCCGCGGCCCAGGTTCAGGCTCAAGCCGCCGCGGTGGAGGATGAGACGCGGCAGGCTAAGGACCAGGCGGGGGAAGCGTCCTCGGCCGCCGGCGCGCGCGGCGACGCGGCTGCCGCCAACGGCGACAAGAACGCGGGGGTTGTGGCTCGCGACGATGGCGCCGCGCCGCGGACGGGGGGCGGTAATCCGCTTTCCGGCGGCAATCCGGTGGCGGGAGACCCGGTGATCCAGGACATCATGATGAAGCTGAAGCAGCTGCAAAACTGGCTCAAGCAGCAGACGCGCCAGCTGCAAGCGGATCAGGAATTCCGGAAGATGATCAGGGAGATGGACAAGGATATGGCCGGCATCGAGAAGATGCTGGCGACTGGAGAAATAGCGGAGAACGGAGAAATGGACGTTCAGGTCCACGTTGAGGCGGAGGCCGGCGCGGGCGTGAACGTCCAGGCTTGATCAGCGGCTGCGCCAGAGCCGGCGCCCCAGCTGCCACAGCGCCCATAGCCGCGCGCCGGTGCCAAGCCAGGATTGCAGTCGTCCGCCGGGCGGCAGCAGACTGCCGAGCGTGGCCAGAATTTTTCCGAGGCCGCGCTGCCGGCTCCAGGCCTTCAAACCTTCCCCGGCTGCGCCTAGAGGATGGCGCCGCAGAGTATTCAACTCCAGGCGCAGTTTGACTCTGAGCGCTTCACCCTTCATCACCAGCAACTGTTTCTTGATGGCGCGGTCCTTTGGGTTCACGGCGCGTCTCCTCCGCCCAGAGCCGCCCAGTCCTTGCGAACTTCTTCCAAGGTGGTGGCAAAGGCCGGTCCTTGATCGCGAAGGCGTCGGCGCAAGCTGAAGCCTAGCCAGGCGCCGGCGCCGCAGAACGACAGTGCGCAGACGGCGAGGACCCAGGCGCGCAGAGTCGGCGGAGTCAGCGTCCAGACCAGCAGCAGTCCGGCCGTCAGGCCTACGGCGATGAGAATCAGCGCCAGCATGCCGGTGAACAGGCTGCCGATGATGTCGTCTTTCAGTTCCTGGGCTTCAAGCGACAGCAACTCCGCTCGGGTCAGCAGCAGGGAAGCCACCCCGCCGGCGAAGGAGCGCAGGCTGCCGGGACGGGGCAGGGATTGGCGTTGCGGCATGCCTTAGCGGCGGGAAACCAGCATGCCCAGCAGGAAGGCGACGCCAGCGGCGATACCGATCGATTTCCAAGGGTTTTCATGCACGTATTGATCTGTCGCCTTGGCGGCGACCTTGGCCTTGCCGACCACCACTTGTTCGGCATCCAGCAACTTGGCCTTGGCCACTTTCAGTTTTTCGCTGACGCGCTGGCGGATTTCCTTGCTTTTCTGGCTGCCGTCGTCCAGCGAGGCGTCGATCAGCTCTTCGGTGCTGACCAGAACCTGGCGCACGTCATCCAGTAATTGTTCTTTTTCCTTGGCGATTGCAGCGGCATTGGACATAAAGATCTCCTGGTGAAAATGAATGGGAACTCCGCGATGGCACGGCTCACGCGGTGCAGCAATCAAGCTGGCTACCATCAACCTATCAGGCTGGGCCAGTGACGTCAAACACTGGATTTGACCGATTTCGACTGCGTCAAATCCGGCTATAGGCTGCGTTTTCCCAATGTGGAACGCTAGGCGCGCGGAAGCGGCTGGCCGCGAACAGGCCGACGCCGCCCATAGCTAGGCCGAACCAGGCGGAGACCCAGGGGCTCCAGGGTGCTGCGGCGATCAGCAGCAGCGGCGCGGCGCTGGCCCATAGCGAATAGGCGATGTTGTAGGTGACGGCGATGCCGGACACGCGGATATCCGCGGGGAACAGACTGATCATCGCCGAAGGCACCACGCCGACGATGCCGCAGCATAAGCCGGCGATGGCGTAGGCGACGCCGGGCCAGCGCCAGCCGCCGATCAGGCTGGCGTAGAGCAGGCCAATGCCCACGGGTAGCAACAGACTGTAGAGGATCAGGCTGTGCAAAGGGCCGACACGGTCTGTAACGCGGCCGGCGATCACGCAGCCGATGTTCAGAAACACGATGCCGAGGCTGCCTAGCGCGAAGGCATCCTTGGCCGACCAGGCGAAGTGTTGCTGCAGCAAGGTGGGTGTTACCACGACCGGGATTATTACAGCCGAGGTCAGTACGCAGGTCAGCAGCGCGGCCGGCAGCAGCGTGCTCCGGTGAGAGCGTAGCACTTCCAACAGCGGGTAGGCGCGTTCCTGTCGCTGAGAGCGCAGGGACAGGAATACCGGTGTTTCATTCAGCCAGCGGCGCAGCCAGACGCCGAACAGGCCCAGCGGGCCGCCGAGCAAGAACGGAATGCGCCAAGCGTAATCCTGCATTTGCTGCGGGCTGAAGATTTCGGCCAGCAGGGTGGCGGTGAGCGCGCCCAGCAGGTAGCCCATGGTCAGGCCGGCCTGCAGCAGGCCCAACGCGTAGCCGCGGTGGCGGGCCGGAGCGTGCTCGGCGACAAAAGTCCAGGCGCTGGGCACTTCGCCGCCCACCGCCGCGCCTTGCAGCAGCCGCAGGCATAAGAGCAGCAGCGGCGCGAGATAACCGATCTGGGCGTAGGTGGGCAGCAGGCCGATCAGCAGACAGGGGCCGGCCATCATCAGCATGCTTAGGCTGAACATCCGTTTGCGGCCCAAGCGGTCCGCAAAGTGGGCCATCAGCATGCCGCCCAGCGGGCGAGCCAGATAGCCGGTGGCGAAAATGCCGAAGGTTTGCAGCAAGCGCAGCCATTCCGGCATTTGCGGCGGGAAGAACAGGTGGCTGAGCGTGGCGGCGAAGAAGGCAAAGACGATGAAGTCGTAGATTTCGAGCGCGCCGCCCAATGCGGCCAGTCCCAGGGTGCGGTAGTCGGTGCGTGAAAGTGCGGCGGCAGGCGTGGAGATGGCGTTCATGAGGGTTCGGGGGCGACGGCGGAGGAGCGGCTGGGATCGGATTCAATGCGCGCCGACGGTGGCTAGTCGGGGGGCTCGGATCTGCTTAAGGCAATGCGAATATGGCGATATGGCAAACATGCCGCCAGTTTAGCGCGTGTTGGGAAATGTGGCGATAGTCAATTGCATTTTAACGGCATAAATTACACCGGGCATGGACAAGAAAAAACCCCGGCGCTGGGCCGGGGTTGATAGAAAGGCGCTTATTCCCACTCGATGGTGGCCGGCGGTTTGCCGGACACGTCGTAAACCACGCGGTTGATGCCCTTCACCTCATTGATGATGCGGTTGGAGGCGCGGCCCAGCAGGTTGTAAGGCAGTTCCGCCCAGTGGGCGGTCATGAAGTCGCTGGTGACCACGGCGCGCAGCGCGACGACATAATCGTAAGTGCGGCCGTCGCCCATTACGCCAACGGATTTCACCGGCAGGAACACGGCGAAGGCCTGGCTGGTCAGCTCGTACCAGTTCTTGCCGGTTTTCTCGTCCACGGTATTGCGCAGTTCTTCGATGAAGATGGCATCAGCCTGGCGCAGCAGGTCGGCGTATTCTTTCTTCACTTCGCCAAGGATGCGCACGCCAAGGCCCGGGCCCGGGAAGGGGTGACGGTAGACCATGTCGTGCGGCAGGCCGAGCGCGACGCCCAACTGGCGAACTTCGTCCTTGAACAGCTCGCGCAGCGGCTCCAGCAGTTTGAGGTTCATGTCTTCCGGCAGGCCGCCCACATTGTGGTGGCTCTTGATGGTGTGGGCTTTCTTGGTCTTGGCGCCGGCGGATTCGATCACATCCGGGTAGATAGTGCCTTGAGCCAGCCATTTGGCGTTGGTCAGCTTGCCGGATTCGCGGTCGAACACCTCAATGAATTCCGCGCCGATGATCTTGCGCTTCTTCTCTGGATCGCTTTCGCCGGCGAGCTTGCTCATGAAGTCGGCTTCCGCCTGCACATGCACTACTTTCACGCCCAGGTTCTGCGCGAACATTTCCATCACCATCTTGCCTTCATTCAGGCGTAGCAGGCCGTGATCGACGAAAACGCAGGTCAGCTGATTGCCGATGGCGCGGTGGATCAGTGCGGCGGCTACGGAGGAGTCCACGCCACCGGACAGGCCGAGGATGACTTCTTCGTCGCCCACTTGTTCGCGGATTTTCTTCACCGCTTCGTCGATGTAGTTGGGCATGGTCCAACTGGGTTTGCAGCCCGCTACGTGCAGCACAAAGCGGTGGATCATCTCGGTGCCGCGTTTGGTATGTGTCACTTCCGGATGGAACTGCACGCCGTAGAAGCCGCGGGCTTCGTCCGCCATCGCCGCATACGGGCAGGACGGGGTTTCGGCGATCACCTGGAAGCCGGCCGGTAGCGCGGTCACCTTGTCGCCGTGGCTCATCCATACGTCGAGGAAGCCGTTGCCGGCGTCGTCGATCTGATCCTGCAGGCCTTCCAGCAGCTTGGAGTGGTGGCGCGCCTTGATCTGGGCGTAGCCGAACTCGCGTTTGTCGCCGCTTTCCACCTTGCCGCCCAGGGTCTGGGCCATGAACTGCATGCCGTAGCAGATGCCCAGCACTGGAACGCCGAGTTCGAATAGCGCCGGATCTGCTTGGTAGTCGGATTCGTACACCGAGTTCGGGCCGCCGGAGAGGATGATGGCTTTGGGCGCGAATGCGCGGATTTCTTCAAGCGGCATGTCAAACGAATGAAGCTCACAGTAAACGTGAGCTTCGCGTACGCGGCGGGCAATCAGCTGGGTGACCTGAGAGCCGAAATCGAGAATGAGGACTTTGTCCATGCCTATCCTTCAGGAAATGTTGTGGGCCGTGCGGCCATGATGATTGAGATTGTGTCGCAGGAGGTTGAGCGCGCGGCGGCGCGGGCCTGCTTTCATTGTTCGCCGTCCCTCGACGGCAGTCGGAATCTGCGGCTGCGTTCCGGTATATGCTCGCTGCGGGCCAGCAGCATCAGCAGGCCGGCGACGATCATGCCGAAGGACAGCAGATGGCTGGGGCGCAGGCCCAGATTGTCGTAGAGATAGATCGCGCCGCCGGCGTAGACCAGCAGCGGGCTGGAGACCAGGGTGGATTTGTTGAAGCCGTCCACGATGAACAACAAGACTCCGGCGGCGGCCAGAAGCAAGGCGAGCAGGGTGGATGTGTTGGGCAGCAGCGAGGTGCTTTTCAGAAACCAGACCGATCCCAGGCAAATCAGCACGATGGGCAAGGCCGCGCTGCGGTTCATCAGGCGGCTCCACGCTGGTTTTTCATGAAGCGCTGTTTCTCGCGCTGCCATTCGCGGTCTTTTTCAGTGTCGCGCTTGTCGTGCAGCTTCTTGCCTTTGGCCAGCCCCACTTCCGCCTTGATGTTGCCGCGGGTGTAGTGCAGGTCCAGCGCCATCATGGTGTAGCCGGCGCGTTCCACCTTGCCGATGAAGCGGTTGATCTGTTCTTGGGACAGCAACAGTTTACGCGGACGAACCGGGTCGGCTTTGACGTGGGTGGACGCGGATTGCAGTGGCGTGATGTGGCAGCCGATCAGCCAGAACGCGCCGTTTTTCCAATCCACGTAGCTTTCCTTCAGTTGGACGCGGCCGGCGCGGATGGCCTTGACCTCCCAACCTTCCAGCACGAGCCCGGCTTCGAGCTTTTCCTCGATGAAGTAGTCGTGGAAGGCCTTGCGGTTCTGGATGATGCTCATGTCGCCTACGGGATGTTTTTTGAATGAATCCTCTATTGTATCAGAAGCAGCCGGCTTGCCAAAGCCATGAAAACACAGCGCTTTGACGCGAAGCCGGGATGAGGCCGGGTAGGGCGCGCCGGATTTTGTTAAACTTGCGGTTTTTACCGATGCTGACAATTTCCCGGCCAGGGATGGGGCAGCGGAGACGATAAGCGAGCGATGGATGCAGGTGGTTGAAAAAAGCGTATTGGTGGCGCATACGCCGGCGCAGATGTTTGCGCTGGTGGATGATATCGAGCATTACAGCCGGTTCCTGCCCTGGTGCGGCAAGGCCGAGGTGTTGTCGCGCGAGGGCGATCAGGTGGTGGCCAGCTTGCACATCGATTATCTGAAAGTGAAGCAGCATTTCACCACTCGCAACACCAATCAAGCGGGCGAGGCCATTCTGATGGAGTTGGTGGATGGTCCGTTCGAGCATTTGGAGGGTCGCTGGCGTTTCCTGCCTTTGGGCGAGATCGGCTGCAAGGTGGAGTTCCGGCTCAGCTATCAGTTTTCCAGCAAGATACTGGAAATGATCATCGGCCCTGTGTTCGGACATATTTCCGGCACGCTGGTGGACGCCTTCATCAAGGAAGCGGACAAGGTGTACGGCGATGACTGAAGTTTTGCAGGTGGAAGTGGCGTTGGCATTGCCCGAGCTTCAGGAGCTGGTGGTTTTGCGGGTGGCGCCGGGCACAACGGCGCGCCAGGCGGTGGAGCTGTCCGGCCTGCTGGCGCGCGTCCCTGAATGGGCGCCGGAGAGCTTGAAGCTGGGCGTATTCGGCAAGGCGGTGAAAGACGACGCGCCGCTGCGCGAGCATGACAGGGTGGAGATTTACCGACCCTTGATCGCGGACCCCAAGACGGTGCGGCGTCAACGCGCCGAGGCTGGAAAACAGATGAAAAAAGGCGGCGGGAACTAGCCGCCGCCGAGAGGATGTCCAAGCGTTGTTTATAGCTGGGGCGACATCAGTGAGGGTGGCTGCTCCTCCGCCGAGTGCACGCGGTTCTTGCCGTTGAGTTTGGCTTGATACATTGCCTGGTCGGCGCGCTCCAGCACGTCGGCTTCTTGTTCGCCCAAATGCCATTTGGCGACGCCGGCGCTGAAGGTGATCAGCAGGCGGTCGTTGTTGGCCAAGAAAAACGTTTTGGTTAGTTCGCGCTGCAGCCGCTGCACGGTGGCGACGGCTTCTTCTTCCGGGGTGTCCGGCATCAGGATCACGAATTCCTCACCGCCGAAGCGGGCGACGATATCGGCTGGGCGCAGGCTGTGCTTGATCGTGTCCACCAGGTATTTCAGGGCATCGTCGCCGGCTAGGTGGCCGTATTTGTCGTTCAGTTGCTTGAAGTTGTCCACGTCGAGCAGGGCGACGGACAGTGGCGCGCCGGTGCG
Source organism: Chromobacterium sp. IRSSSOUMB001 (assembly GCF_023507765.1). Taxonomy (NCBI): domain Bacteria; kingdom Pseudomonadati; phylum Pseudomonadota; class Betaproteobacteria; order Neisseriales; family Chromobacteriaceae; genus Chromobacterium; species Chromobacterium sp. IRSSSOUMB001. The sequence continues at coordinate 112,413 of NZ_JALCYU010000002.1, read as the reverse complement.
CTCCGCGCGGCTGATTTCGCGCTGGAAATGCTCTGCCAGGCCGCGGCGGTTGAAAGCGCCGGTCAACTGATCTTCGCGCACCTTGGCACTGGCGGCTTCCAGCGCGGTTTCCAGTTCGGCGATTCTTTGTTCGGCGGCTTCCACTTGCTCCTTGGCGGACAGCAGCTCATCGCGGGAGCGAGTCAGGTCCAGTTGCATCAGCGAGGTATCTTCCATCAAGGAGCCGATGATGCTGCCCAGCTCCTCGACGTTCTGCGACTGTTTGATGCGAGTGCTGTGGTCCTTGATCTTGTTCTGGAAGTCGTCGGTACTGTCCGTCATCATCGCCAGCCGCGAGATGAAGCGGTCCAGCAAGGAGCGCAGCGAGCTTGCCGCCTCGTCCAGCGAGGTTTTCAGTTGGCCTTGCTTGCGGATCACGTCCTTGAGGCTGGACTCCATCTGGTAGACCTGCTGCATGGACAGCGGCTCATGGCTAAGGATGTCTTGCAGCGAATGAACCTGCCCCACCAGGTAGGTGTCCGTGTGGTTGAGCTCGGCGATGTTCTCCAGCAGCAGGCGCAGCAGGTTGGTCATCGCCGACACCAGGCGGTCGTCTTGCTGCGATTGCAGCTCCAGCTTGATCATGAAGGCCCGCAGCTTGGGCATGTAGGCGTTGAGCGTGGCGTCGTCGGCCACTTGATTCAGTTCGCCCAGCAGCGCCTCCAGCGCATCCACCAATTCCGGGTAGTTGATCAGGCGAGGCTCCAGGCCGTGCTTAAGGGCGAAGCTCAGCGTGCGCTGCCAGGCCAGCCAGCTGTTGCTGGGCGCGTCGGCCCCGTCTTCATCGAGGCCGGCTACCGGAGCGGGGGTGTCGGAGCTTGCCGCGCCGTTGCCATTGGACGGGGGCATGGACTGGGTCCAGTTCTGAATCAGCGTGGCCAGTTTCTGGTTCAGTTCGTCCGGCTGGTTGCCGTAATTGATCAGCACCCGTTCCAGCGTGGACTGCTTGTGGTGCTGCGGCATATTGGGCAGCCGAAGGTCCCAGTTTCGGATCAGATTTTGGATCAGCATGCCCCAGCTGTGTTGTTGCTGGCTGGCGCTGAGAGAGGCGCGCAGAAAGTCGATGATCAGTTGCGGGGCTTGTTCCCAGCGATTTTCGTCGCAGACTTGCTTGAGGCGGGTAAGAGTGACTTTGGCCTGCACGCTTTCCTGGGGCAGGGTTTCCAGTGCGCGCAGCAGCAACACGGCAAGCTTGTTGTCGCGGTCGACCGGCGTTTGCGTCAGCTCGTGATAGACCCGCTCAAAGTTTTCCGGCGTCGGCAACAGCTTGCGCACCGTCAGCTGTTTGAGCGTTTCTCGTGCGACTTCGATGGGGTTTTGTGTTGTCATTGCCCAAACCTTGGACTTTTTTAGACCGGACGTCATTCTTGTTGTCTGTTCAGCTCTACAGTGCGGTCCGGGCGGATATTTAGCGAGGCGTTGGCTTCACCGGATCCAGCAATTGGAAAAAAACTTCACCATTCCGAATCATGCCAAGTTCATTGCGGGCTCTCTCCTCAATGGCGTCCGTCCCCTGTTTTAAATCACGCACTTCCGCGTCCAGCGCGGCGTTGCGGGCCACCAGCTTTTGGGTGGTCGCCCGCTGTTCCTGTAGTTGCTTGTCCAGCTGCCAGACTCTGAGCCAGCTACCTTTTCCAAACCACAACGGCCATTGCAGGGCCAGTATTACTGTCACCAGAGTCAGGGTCAGCCAGCGCATACGATTACTTCAGGTGGTAAAAGGCAGCTTTGCCCGGGTAGTAGGCCGCATCGCCCAGTTCTTCTTCGATGCGCAGCAACTGGTTGTATTTCGCCATGCGGTCGGAGCGGGACAGCGAGCCGGTTTTGATCTGCATGCAGTTGGTGGCAACGGCCAGATCCGCGATGGTGCTGTCTTCGGTTTCGCCGGAGCGATGGCTCATAACGCTGGTATAGCGGGAACGCTTCGCGAGATCAACCGCTTTCAGCGTTTCCGACAGTGTGCCGATCTGGTTGACCTTGACTAGCAGCGAGTTGGCGAGGCCGCCTTCGATGCCCTTGGCCAGAATCTTGGGGTTGGTGACGAACAAGTCGTCGCCGACGATCTGCACGCGGGAGCCCAGGCGCTCGGTCAGCAGCTTCCAGCCGTCCCAGTCGTGCTCGCTCATGCCGTCTTCGATCGACAGAATCGGGTAGTTGTTGACCAGGGTTTCCAGGTAGTCGGCGAACTGCTCGGAAGTGAGCTGCAGGCCTTCGGCGGTCAGGTGGTACTTGCCGTCCTTGTAGAACTCGGAGGAGGCGCAGTCCAGCGCCAGCATCACGTCCTGGCCGGCCACGTAGCCGGCGGCGTCGATGGCTTCCAGGATCAGTTTGATCGCGTCTTCATGGCTCTTCAGGTTGGGCGCGAAGCCGCCTTCGTCGCCCACGGTGGTAGCGTAGCCTTTTTGATCGCAAATCTTCTTCAGGCTGTGGAAGATTTCGGCGCCGCAGCGCAGCGCTTCGCGGAAGGTTTGCGCGCCCACCGGCATGATCATGAATTCCTGGATGTCCAGGGTGTTGTTGGCGTGAGCGCCGCCGTTGATGACGTTCATCATCGGAACCGGCAGGGCCATCGGACCGGCGCCGCCCAGGTAGCGGTAGAGAGGCAGGCCTGCGTCTTCGGCTGCGGCGCGGGCCACCGCCATGGACACGGCCAGCAGCGCGTTGGCGCCGAGGCGGGATTTGGTTTCGGTGCCGTCCAGTTCGATCAGGGTCTTGTCGATGAAGGCCTGGTCGCTGGCGTCGAGGCCGATGATGGCTTCGCAGATTTCAGTGTTGATGTTTTCCACCGCCTTCAACACGCCCTTGCCCAGATAGCGGCTTTTATCGCCGTCGCGCAGTTCCAGCGCTTCTTTTTCGCCGGTGGAGGCGCCGCTGGGCACCGCCGCGCGACCCATGACGCCGGACTCCAGCAATACGTCTGCTTCCACGGTCGGATTGCCGCGCGAATCCAGAATCTCACGAGCTACCACATCGATGATCGAACTCATTTACATTTCCTTCAAAGGCTGGTTGTGTTCGGGCGGAGGGCAAGCAACCGGCCGGAGCCGGTTGCGATCTGCGCCTGCCGGTTTACAGGGTGTGTTCCGGCCAGGGATTGTGCTTGACTAACTCGTCCAGCGCCTTGAGCGTAGTCAGCAGTTCCTTCATGCGCGGCAAGGGCCAGGCATTGGGGCCGTCGGACATTGCGCAGGCCGGGTCCGGATGGGTTTCCATGAAGATGCCGGCGATGCCGGACGCCACCGCGGCGCGCGCCAGCACCGGCACGAATTCGCGCTGGCCGCCGGAAGAAGTGCCTTGGCCGCCGGGCAGCTGCACCGAGTGGGTGGCGTCGTAAACCACCGGGCACTGGGTGTCGCGCATGATCATCAGCGAACGCATGTCGGATACGAGGTTGTTGTAGCCGAAGGACACGCCGCGTTCGCAAGCCATGAAGCTGTCTGGTTCGAGGTTGGCTTCTTGCGCGGCGGCGCGGGCCTTGTCGATCACGTTCTTCATGTCACCAGGGGCCAGAAACTGGCCCTTCTTGATGTTTACCGGTTTGCCGCACTGGGCGACTGCGCGGATGAAGTCGGTTTGGCGGCACAGGAAGGCGGGCGTTTGCAGCACGTCGACCACGCTGGCGACTTGCACGATTTCATTTTCGCTGTGCACGTCGGTCAGCACGGGCACGCCAATCTGGCGTTTCACTTCCGAGAGGATGCGCAGGCCTTCATCGATGCCGAAGCCGCGGAAGGAGGAACCGGAGGAACGGTTGGCCTTGTCGTAGCTCGATTTGTAGATGAAGTTGATGCCCAGTTCAGAGGTGATTTCCTTGAGCTGACCGGCGGTGTCCAGCGCCATCTGTTCGCTCTCGATCACGCAGGGGCCCGCGATCAGGAACAGCGGCTGGTTGAGGCCGACTTCGAATCCGCACAGTTTCATGCCTTGGGTCCTTGCTTGTCCGCTTGGTATTGCAGCGCCGCTTTCACGTAGGAGATGAACAGCGGGTGGCCGTCGCGCGGAGTCGAGGTGAATTCCGGATGGAACTGGCAGGCGAAGAACCAGCGGTGGTTAGCCAGCTCGATGGTTTCGACCAGCTTCTCATGACCGGCGGAGCGGCCGCTGATGATCAGGCCGGCCTGTTCCAGGCGCGGAATGTAGTAGTTGTTCACTTCATAGCGGTGGCGATGGCGCTCGACGATCTCGCTGTCGCCGTAGATGTTCGCCGCCAGGGAGTTCGGAACCAGGTCGCACTGCTGGCCGCCCAGGCGCATGGTGCCGCCCAGGTTGGAGTTTTCGTCGCGCTTTTCCACCTTGCCGTCGTGGTTGACCCATTCGTCGATCAGCGCCACCACGGGGAAGTTGGTGTCGAGGTCGAATTCAGTGGAGTTGGCGCCGGCCATGCCCGCCACGTCGCGAGCGTATTCGATCAGCGCGATCTGCATGCCCAGGCAGATGCCCATGTAGGGGATGTCGTTTTCGCGGGCGAATTTGACCGCTTTGATCTTGCCTTCCACGCCGCGCTTGCCAAAGCCGCCCGGCACCAGGATCGCGTCCATGTCCTTCAGCGAATCGGCGCCGTCGCGTTCGATTTCCTCGGAGTCCACGTAGATAATGTTGACGTTGGTGCGGGTGTGGATGCCGGCGTGTTTCAGCGCTTCGGTCAGCGATTTGTAGGACTCGGTCAAGTCAACGTATTTGCCGACCATGGCGATGTTGATGCTGTGGTCCGGGTGCTCGATCGCGTCGATGATGCGGCCCCATACCGACAGATCCGCCTTGGGCAGGTCCAGCTGCAGCTGCTCGGCGATGATCTCGTCGATGCCCTGGTTGTGGAGCATGGCCGGCACTTTGTAGATGGAGTCGGAGTCGTAACAGCCGATAACGGCGTTTTCTTCCACATTGCAGAACAGCGCGATCTTGCGCTTTTCGTCTTCCGGCAGTTCGCGGTCCATCCGGCAGAGCAGGATGTCCGGCTGAATGCCGATCTCGCGCAATTCTTTTACCGAGTGCTGGGTCGGTTTGGTCTTGATCTCGCCGGCGGTGGCGATGTAAGGCACATAGGACAGGTGCACGTACAGGGTGTTCTTGCGGCCCAGATTGGAGCGCATCTGGCGGATGGCCTCCAGGAACGGCAGCGATTCGATGTCGCCCACGGTGCCGCCGATCTCGACGATGGCGACGTCCGCGTCGGCCGCGCCTTCGTGCATCTTCAGCTTGATTTCGTCGGTGATGTGCGGGATCACTTGCACGGTGCCGCCCAGGTAGTCGCCGCGGCGCTCCTTGGTGATCACGGACTCGTATACCTGACCGGTGGTGAAGTTGTTGCTTTTCTTCATCTTCGCGTGGATGAAGCGCTCGTAGTGGCCCAGATCAAGGTCGGTTTCCGCGCCGTCTTCGGTGACGAACACCTCGCCATGCTGGAAAGGGCTCATTGTGCCCGGATCGACGTTGATGTAGGGGTCGAGCTTCAGCATGGTGACTTTCAGCCCGCGAGACTCGAGGATGGCGGCGATGGACGCAGCGGCAATGCCCTTACCCAGGGAGGACACCACACCGCCGGTTACGAAGATGTACTTGGTCATGAGATTACGGCTCTATGGGAATCCGGGATTCTACCCTGAAATCGTTGCGATTTGAATCGCTTCGAACCATGTTGTTGCAAGTCGCGCCGACACCCCGAGCAGCCGCCGGTCGCGTCGCGCGGCTTGGCAAAGAAGTGCTCGCATCTCTGTGGCGAATACGGTACAATTGCCGCCGACTGTTTCATACACGATCGCGCCCATGCAGTGAAAGGGTGCGTTTTCTGCTTGAGTGTCTGGCTTTATCTATGATATAAAGCCAGCTTTTACCGGTTTTGGGAGTGTTTAACATGGCGCGTGTTTGCAAAGTCACCGGCAAGCGTCCGATGACCGGGAACAATGTTTCCCACGCCAACAATAAGACTAAACGTCGTTTCCTGCCCAACCTGCAATATCGCAAGTTCTGGGTTGAGAGCGAAAACCGCTGGGTGCGTCTGCGCGTATCCAACGCGGCACTGCGTACCATCGACAAGGTTGGCATCGATGTAGTGCTGGCTGATCTGCGCGCTCGCGGCGAGATCTGATTGCGGTCAACCAGAAAGCTACTGAGGTAATAACATGCGCGATAAAATCAAGCTTGAGTCCACTGCTGGCACCGGCCACTTCTACACGACTACGAAGAACAAGCGTACGATGCCGGAAAAAATGGAGATCAAGAAATTTGATCCCGTTGCTCGCAAACACGTTCTGTACAAAGAAACCAAGCTGAAATAAGCCGGTTTCCGCGGGAACGCGAAAGTAAAGAGCCCTTCTCTGGTGCACGGAGAAGGGTTTTTTTCTTTATGGTTTGGGACTAAAAAACCCCGTCAAGCATGCTTGGCGGGGTTTTGCGTTTAATCGGCGCTTAGGCGGCCGAAAGTCTTTTTGGCGAACACCAAGTCTTGCCAGGCTTTTTGTTTGTCCGGCTGATTGCGCAACAGGTAGGCCGGGTGATAGCTGACGATCAAAGGGATGTCCTGGTAGCTGTGCAGCTTGCCGCGCAATTGACCAATGCCTTTTTCTGTTTGCAGCAGAGTTTGGGCGGCAAAACGGCCAAGCGCCAGAATCAATGTGGGCTGGATGTGCTGAATTTGCTGGATCAGATAGTTCTGACAGGAGGCAATTTCATCGCCGCTAGGATTGCGGTTGCCGGGCGGGCGGCATTTGAGCACGTTGGCGATATATACATCGCGGTCGCGGTCCAGTCCGGTCGCGCTCAGCATGTTGTCCAGCAACTGGCCGGCGCGGCCGACGAAGGGCTGGCCTTGTCTGTCCTCTTGTTCGCCCGGCGCTTCGCCGATCAACAGCCAGCGCGCCTGCTTGTTGCCGCGACCGAAAACGGTTTGAGTGCGGGTTTGGCAAAGGCGGCAGTCGCGGCAATCGCGTACCGTGCGTTCGAGCGCGTCCCACTCTAGCAAAGGTGAGGCGTGGGCTTGAGGTGCGGGAGACGCGACGGGTGGGGCGATGTCGGCTGCAGGCGAGGGGGCAAGCAGTACGGCCGGCTGGGCCGGCGTGACGGCCTCCTCGCGCGGCGGCGCCGGGCACTCCTCCGGCTCCATATCGGTTTCCACCAGTGTTTCCTGTGGGCGGCTTAGCGTCGCAGGATGCTGCTCGAACCAACCGGGGCGAGCTTCCCAGGATGGGCCCAGTCCTATCACGCTTTGAATCAGCGCGGCGCGGCTCATAGCGTGGCCTCCATCAGGACCGCGTCTTCGCGGCCGTCGGCGCAGGGGTAGTAGTTCTTGCGTCGGCCGTTTTCAACGAAACCTTGGCTTGCGTACAGGCTGCGGGCAACGGCGTTGCCGGCCCGTACTTCCAGGAATAGGCGCCTTGCACCGCTCGCGGCCAGAGTGGCGCTTAGTTCTCGCAGTAGTTGTTTGCCCAAGCCCTGGCCTTGCCATTGTGGATCTATCACGATGTTGAGCAGTTCCGCTTCGTCCAGCACGGTTTGGGTAACGGCGAAGCCCCGTAGTTGGTTCGAGGCGAACATGCCGTGAAACTGGTGACCGCAGCGCACGGAGTCCCGGTATTGGGCGGCGGACCAGCCGTGTGCGCAGGCGCGGCTCTCTAGCTCGGCCAGCTGCCTCGTGTCGTCGGGCTGGAAAGTGTGGTAGTACGGGGTCATTTCTGGCGTGCCTGCTGCTGTTCCTGTGCGGTCAGGGCGACTTTATTACGCACGTAAAGCAGTTCCGCTTCGCGCGGGTGAGTTTGCGGATAACGGCCGCTGCGCGCCAACGAGAAGTAGGCGATGGCGTTGGGCAGCAGATCCGCGCGGACGATGGCGACGCCGGCATTGTCTTGCAGACAGGGGTAGCGTTCAAAGCCGTCGCCAGCGGCAATATCGACTCGCTCCGGCCAAAGCACGGCTTCCGGCGCGCCGACGCTTATCGGGTCCAGCCGTTCCGGCGCGGCACCTTCGGCGACTCGATAGCAGGCGCTGTAAACCTGCTGCATCCTGGCGTCGAGACAGACCAGCACCGTGCCAGTGCTGGCTTGTTGAGCGACGTTGTCCAGCGTTGGAATGCCGATAACCGGAATGCCGGCGGAGAAAGCCAGCCCTTGAGCCAGGCCGCAGGCGATGCGTAGGCCGGTGAAGGAGCCGGGGCCCTGGCCGAAGGCGATGGCGTCGAGTTGCTCCAGGCGCAATTCCGCCTGTTCCAGTAGGCAAGCCAATTCCGGCAGCGCGCGTTCCGCGTGCTTTTGCTCGACTTTCTCGTGGAAGGAGAAAATACGCGAGCCGTTGTCAATGGCTAGGGATAGAAACGAGGTGGAGCAATCAATGGCAAGCAATTTCATCGGGGAATTCGGTCTCAAGCTTAAGCGCGTACTGCAAGACTGCGAATTATAAGCCGAGTTCTTCCACCCAGGCGAGCGCGGAGACATGGGCCTGGTTGAACTGTTCGCTGCTGAGGTTCAATTGGGCGCAGAGTTCTGGCACGCCGGTGAGTTGGCCGTCCTCGCAGGCTTTGACCAGTTTGAGGAAGCGGCTCATCGTGCCTTTTTCGTGCAACAGGGCTTCGGTGATGGTTTCCGGCAGCTGCAGGTGCTCGATGATGTTGGCCATCGGCATGTCGAACAGCACGTCCAGCAGGCTGAACATGCCGATGATGAACAGATTGTCGCAGGTATCGTGACGCTCGCCGTGGGCTTTGCCCAGCAACTCCATGAAGCGGCCGCGTGTGACCGCGGTTTTTTGCAGCGCTGGGGGCGCGTGGCCTTCATCGGAGGCTGTGACCAGTAATAGGGTCAGCCAGCGGTAGAGCTTTTGGTATCCCAGTACGGTGACTGCGTGAGAGAAGGAGCTGATGCTGGTGTTCAGGCCGGCGGCCGCGGAGTTTACGTAGCGCAGCAGCTTGTAAGACAGGGCCAGGTCGCGTTTGAGAACCTGCTCGACGTCGCGGATGTCGGCGTCCAGCCGCAGCAGGTTGAGCAGCTCCAGGGTGTTGCGAAAAGATGGGTGGATGACCTTGGCGGACAGCGTTTCCGGCTGGGCGAAGTAGAAGCCCTGAAAACCGTCCATGCCCAGTTCCTTGCAGAGATGGAACTGAGCGTGGGTTTCCACGCGTTCGGCGATGCGGATCACCGGATAGCTGCGCAAGCGGGACGCCAGCATCTGGAAGCGGTTTGTGTCTTGGTGCTGGATGTCCAGCTTGACGTAGTTGGCCAGTTCCAGAAAGGCCGCAGCCGGCGATTCGAAGCTGAAGTCGTCCAGAGAAATGCCGAAACCCAGCGAGCGAAGGTGCCGCGCGCGCGACAGCAGTTCGTTGGAGGGCACGATGCGCGGCGAGATGTCGAGAATGACGCGGCGCGGCGGCAGCAGCTCAAGAAACTCGCTGCTGAGCATGGCTTCGCCGATGTTGATGAAGGCCAGCTTGCTGCCGATCAGCCAGCTGGTGCCCATATTATTGAGGGTGTTGACCAGCACCTGAGTGTCGGCTTGCAGTTCTGTATGCTTGCCGACGCCTGAGGCCTCGCCGCTAGGACGAAAAAGCAGCTCATAGCCAATGAGCTGCTGGTTGCGATTGAGAACGGCCTGCCTGCCTATGAAGGCGCTAGTCGAGGTCATTGTCCCGGTATGCCTTTGCTCAGGTGGCGATCAGGTCCGCGGATCGAGTGACGCTGTTGCTGGCTTCGCTGGAGGAGAGTAAATCTTCCATGTCTAGTACCAGTACGACCGAGCCGTCGCCGGACAGGGTGGCGCCGGCCACGCCTTTCGGACGAATGTTCTGCAGCGGCTTGATCACAACGTCGTCGCGGCCGACGAAAGAGTCGATCGCCAGGATGAAGGACTTTTCCGCGGACTGCATCAATACGCCGAAGTAGGGTTTCTGCGTCGGCTCCCAGCCTAGCAGGCCGGCCAGAGTTTTCAGCGGCAGGATTTCGTCGCGCACCACGATGGTGGGTTTGCCCGACACTTCCTGGATCGCGTTCGGGTCGATGGTGATGATTTCACGCACCATCGCAAGAGGCACGGCGAACGGTTGGTTGCAAGCGCGCACCACCAGCACGGGAAGGATGGCCAGTGTCAGCGGCAGCGAGATGCTGATGCGGGTGCCTTCGCCCGGCACCGAGTTGATATCGATGCGGCCGTTCAGTTTCTGGATATTGGTGCGCACCACGTCCATGCCCACGCCGCGACCGGACACGCTGGAAATCTGGTCCTTGGTGGAGAAGCCGGGCAGGAAGATCAGCTGCAGGCACTGTTTTTCATCCAGAGAGTTGGCGCTTTCCTGATCAATAAGACCTTTTTCGATCGCCTTGCGGCGCAGGGCGTCGGCGTTCATGCCTTTGCCGTCGTCGGTGATCTCGATCAGGATGTGATCGCCTACTTGTTCCGCGGTCAGCTGCACCAGCGCCTGCGGCTTCTTGCCGGCGGCGATGCGGTCTTCAGGCTGTTCGATGCCGTGGTCGACTGCGTTGCGCACCAAGTGGACCAGAGGATCATTCAAATCCTCAATCATGGTCTTGTCCAGCTCGGTTTCTTCGCCGGACAGCACCAACTCAACTTCCTTGCCCAACTGACGGGCTAGGTCGCGCGCCAAGCGCGGGTATTTCTGGAACAGGCGGCCAATCGGCTGCATGCGGGTTTTCATCACCGCGTTTTGCAGATCTCCTACCAGCAGGTCCAGTTGGCTGATCGCTTCATCCAGGGAGCGTAGTGTGTTGGTATCGCGGTTGCCTTGCAGGATCTCGGTGCGCAGCGTGGTCAGGCGGTTCTTGGTCAGGCCGATTTCGCCGGACAGGTTGAGCACCATGTCTAGACGCACGGTATCGATGCGGATAGTGTTTTCCTGGGGGCCGCTGCTGCTGGGCGCGCTGGCGGCCGGCTTGCTCGGAGCCGGTTTAGCCGCCGGTTTGGGGGTCGCGGGAGCGGCTGCAACCGGCGCGGGCGCAGGCGCAGCCGGGGCTGCCGCAGCGGCTTGAGGCGCGGGGGCAGGCGTAGCCGCCGGCGTCGGCGCGGGCGCGCCGCCCGGAGCGACGGCTTGGTATAGCTGGTTCCAGTCCGGACCTTGACCGTTGCCGGCGGCGGGTGTCGGAGCCGAGGGGGCTGTCGCCGGCGCCGGAGCGGGGGCTGCGGCCGGAGCTGGTTCGACGGTAGGTGCTTCTTCGGACAAGGCCTCTCCCGCCAGTGCGGCGTCCAAAGCCGCCAGGATGCGCGGGTCGGCTTCGCTGGGCATCAGGCCCTGGCCCATGGTGCCGAACATGTCGCGGACGATACCTGTGGCGTCAAGAATCACGTCCATGATACCGGCGGTGATGTGCAGTTGACCGTTGCGGAGTTTGTCGAACAGGTTTTCGGTGCGATGGCATAGATTGATCATCGGGCCGACGTTGAGAAAGCCTGCACCGCCCTTGATGGTGTGGAAGCCTCTGAAAATGTCGTTCAGCAGTGCCTTATCTTCCGGACGCTTTTCCAGTTCGACCAGTTTATTGTCTACATCGGAAAGGAGATCCGTAGACTCCATCAAGAAGTCTTGCAGCAGCTCTTCCATGCCGGCGAATTCGCTCATTTTCCACTCCCGCCACGCCTTGCTCGCGTGCTCTGTTCTGCGTGTTGTTCGTTAGAAGCCCAGGCTTTCCAGCAGGTCGTCGACCTGTTGCTGGCTGCTGACCACATCAGTGCGCCCTTCCGGGTTGATCACGGGGCCGTTCAGCAGATTGGTGCCCATGCCCAGCTCTTCTTTTTTCGCCTCGGGCGAGAACTCGATCAGGAAATTGACCAGCTCGCTTTCCAGCAGTTTGACCATGCCCATCATCTTTTTGATGACTTGACCGGTCAGATCCTGAAAGTCCTGGGCCATGACGATTTCCAGCAACTGGGTGCTGGTGGCCTGGGTCTGGGCCGGCACTTCATTTAAGTAGCTGCGCGTGTCGGCCGCAAGTTGCTGGAACTCTTCCACGGTCAACAGGTTGGCGTACAGACGTTCCCAGCGCGAGGACAATTCCAGCGCCTTGCTTTCCAACTGATCCTGATACGGTTTGGCCAGATCAGTGGCGTTGAGCACGCGTTCGGCCGAATTTTCCGTCAGGGTGGCGATGTAAGTCAGCCTGTCCTTGGCGTCTGGAATCGCATCCGCCATTTTTTCCAGAGATTTGTCGTAGCCTAGATCGCGTAGCGCATCATGCATTTTGCGGGTTAACTGACCAATTTGTTCATACATCGAGGTAGGACTGCCGGCAGTCCCGGCTGGCTGCGGAACGGCTGCCGCGGCTTCGGGCGCGGCGGGTTCCGACACCGGAGGGGCTTCGCTCTGCTGCATCGAGATGCTGTCGAACAGAGCCTCAAGCTCCGGGTTATCCCCGCTTTCCATGATGTGATTGGACACGGTAAATCCTCCTCAATACTGACGCAGACCGTTTTTTTTCGGCACTCAGGCTGGTTTATTCATGTTCTGGAAGATCTTGCTCATTTTCTCTTCCATGGTGGCGGCAGTGAAGGGCTTCACGATGTAACCGCTGGCTCCGGCCATGGCCGCTTCGATGATATTTTCGCGTTTGGCTTCCGCGGTAATCATCATGAAGGGCAGGTGTTTGAGCTGGGCGTCGGCGCGGACTGCCTTGAGCAGTTCGATGCCGGTCATATTGGGCATGTTCCAGTCGGAAACGATGAAGTCGAAATGCTGAGTCTTCAACTTGTGCAGCGCAACCATGCCGTCTTCGGCTTCGTCGACATTGGTGAATCCTAGCTCTTTCAAAAGGTTGCGCACGATTCTCCGCATGGTGGAGAAGTCGTCTACGACTAGGAAGCGAATATTCTTGTCTGCCATTGAGGTGTGTCCTGATTTATCTGAAATTCATCGAGCCGCATATTGTAGCGACTACCTCTGCAGGAATGGAATCAAAGTTTCAGCCAGTACGCCGGGGTCGAACTTGGCGACATAGGCATCCACGCCCACGCTGGAGCCCATCGCGCGGTTGGCGTTGGAGGACAGCGAGGAGTGCATCACGACCGGGATGCCGCGGAAGCGCTGATCGGATTTGATCAGCTTGGTCAGCACATAGCCGTCCATTTCCGGCATTTCGGCGTCCACGAGGATGATCTTCAGGTGGTCGTGCAGGCACTCGTCCTCGCCGAAGTTGCGGTTGGCCAGCGTTTGCAGCCGGTCCCATGCCTCGCGGCCGTTGGTGGCCTGCTGGAATTTGATGCCCATCTTTTCCAGCACGCCGGTGATTTCCTTGCGGGCTACGACAGAGTCGTCGACGAAGAAGATGTACTGATCGTTTTCCAATTGAGCGGTGGGAACGTCGGGCAGGCGCGGCTCGCCGACCACGCTGGCCAAGATTTGCTCCACGTCCAGAATGGACACCAGTTTGCCGTTTTCCAGTTCGGTAATCGCGGTGATCAGATTCTGATTGGTGCCGCTGGCCGCCATCATGTTTTCCGGCGCGCGCACCTTGTCCCAATCAACGCGGATGATGCGGTCCACCGAGTCAACCAGAAAGGCCTGGGTGCTCTTGTTGAATTCGGTGACGATCATGGTTTCGTAGCTGCGGGTCTGGTCGGCGCCGATGAATTTGCCAAGCGAAATGACCGGGATGATATTGCCGCGTAGCGACAGCACGCCTTCCACGCCAAAAGGCATGTTCGGCGTTTTGGTGATGGCGGGCGTCTGCGACACCTCGCGCACTTTGAAAACATTGATGCCGAAGGTTTCCCGCGTCCCAAGCGAAAACAGCAGAATCTCCATTTTGTTGGAACCCGCCAGTTTGGTCCTGGCGTCAACGGTTGCAAGCAAGGAGGCGTCTGTGGCTGCCATATCTGTCCCTCTCCCTTAATGCTTTTGCTTACTTGATCTTAGTCTTTGGGTTCCAGATTCAGCATCTGGCGCAGTTTCATCGACAGTTTCTGCGGTTCGAATTTGGCGACGTAGGAATCCACGCCGACCGATTCGCCCAGCTTCTGATTCGAGGAACCGGAAAGGGAGGAGTGCATCAACACCGGAATGCCGTTGAAACGCGGATCGCTCTTGATCATCTTGGTCAGCATATAGCCGTCCATTTCCGGCATTTCCACGTCGGTCAGCACTAAGTGCAGCGAATCCGACAGTTTTTTGCCGGCAAGGTCGGCCTGATTGGCCATTTTCTGCAATTCTTCCCATCCGCGCATGCCATTGATGGCGGAGGTGTACTGGATGTTCATTGCTTCCAGCGTGCGTTCAATCTGCTTGCGCGCCACGGCGGAGTCGTCGGCGAAGAAAATCCGGCGTGGTTCCTTGACCGGCTCGATTCCGAGGAAGGTGTGGCCGTCGTCGATGATGGTGGTTTCCGCCAGTACTTTTTCCACGTCCATCATCATGACCAGTGTGCCATTGTCCAGTTCGGTGACGGCGGTCACCAGGCCGGCCATGCGGTTGGTGATCATTTCCGGTGGCACGCGCATTGCGGACCAGTCCAGACGCAGGATGGTGTCCACCGCCTCTACCAGGAAGCCTTGAGTGTGGGCGTTGTACTCGGTGACGATCATGATTTCCGGTTTGTTGCTGGTCACCACGCCGGTGTATTTGGCCAAGTCGATGACCGGCACCAGCGCACCACGCAGGCTGACCATGCCTTCCACCGAGGAGGGCATTTCGGGCGCGGAGGTGATTTCCGGCGTGCGCATGACTTCGCGCACTTTGAACACGTTGATCCCGAAGATTTCCTTGCGCCCCGTGCGCTGATCCTGGCCCAACGAGAACAGGAGGATTTCCAGCTTGTTGGTGCCGGCCAGTTTCGTCCTGGCGTCGATTTTTTTGAGAAGCTCTGACACAGAAACCTCCGCTGCATTCTTTTGAAGTGGCGTACTACTACCCTTTATACGCCAGATATCGGTTTTGCCCGGTTTTTTTTGCTGAGCCTCATGCCAGATAACAGGTTGGCTCAGCGATACCCATTCATTATCATACTGTTTAAGTGGTTTTTACAAATAACTCGCAAGCGATTCGGCATATGGTTTCAAGCCTCAAAGATCAGCAGCAGCTAGAAGCCGCGTTCGAGCAATTCAATGCGGTATCCGGCCAACTTATTGATGCATATAGACAACTTGAGAGCCAAGTGACAGTTCTCAATGCGCAATTGGACGAAGCCAATAATCAGCTGCGCAAACAGCGGGATGAGAACGCGATGCTGGCCGAGCGCTTGGGCTTGCTGCTGGAGGCGCTGCCCGCGGGCGTGGTCCAAGTCTCGGCCGAAGGCGTGGTCTCGGCGGTGAATCCCGCGGCCAGCCGGATGCTAAATGGTTGTTCTGTAGGGGCTTTATGGCGAGACATGCTTGCAGGGCTTGTACGTTCGGAGCTGGACGACACTTATTGCCATCTGCATGGGGAGCCGGGTTTGGTGTTGACGATGCAATGCCAGGACCTGCCATCTGTCGGTGGGCAGATTGTGCTTATTCACGATGTATCTCGTTTGCATCAATTGACCGGAGAATTGGCCCGCCAGCAGAAGTTGGCGTCCATGGGAGGCATGGCGGCGGCATTGGCGCATCAGCTGCGCACGCCGTTGGCCACGGCGATGTTGTATACGGCGAACTTGAAGCAGGATATTCCGCGGGCGGAAGACCGCGCTCGTTTCGTTGACAAGAGCCTGGCGCGGATGCGGGCGCTGGAGAGTTTGATCCAGAACATGCTGAGTTTTGTCCGTGGTCAGGTAACGACGCTGGAGCCTTTGGATCTGGAGGGGCTGCTGGAGGATTTACGCGCGGTCATGCAACCACAATGTCATGAAAAAGGCGTGCTTTTTGATTGCAATGTAGTGGTGTCATCTGCCATAAAGGTCTTGGTGGACCGCAAAGCCTTGCAGGGGGCCTTGGTGAATCTGTTGGAGAACGCCTGGCACTTCTCCGCAAGCGGGGATGTGGTGCGACTATCGGTGGAGGAGGGTGAGACCGCTTTACTGTTTCGGGTGGAGGACTCGGGCCCCGGGTTCAATCCCGAGGAGTTGGAGAAGATGTTTGAACCGTTCTTCACAACCCGCCCCGGTGGTACAGGCTTGGGCTTGGCCATCGTCAAGAAAGTGGTGGACGAGCTGGGCGGACAAGTGCGTTGTTTCAACAAGGGGGAGGGCGGAGCCTGTTTCGAGCTTAGCCTTCCGATGATGCAACCGTGATGGATGTGCCGTTTATTCAGAAGAAAGCCGAGGACGCCGCATGAGACCCATTGTCAAAGTAGAGGGCAGAGTTGGGAAGATGATCCTGATCGGACAGTTCGATTTCAACCTGCACCGGGAATTCCGTCAGGCCAGCCAGGAACTGCTGGACAATCCGGAGGTGCAAGAGATTGAGATTGATTTCGATCAGGTGCCGTTTCTGGATAGTTCCGCGCTTGGAATGCTGCTGTTGCTGAAGGAGCGTGCGGCTGGGCAGAAAAAGAGCATGACCTTGATCAATTGTCGCGAGGCGGTGATGCAGGTGTTTGAAATCGCCTGCTTCAACAAGATGTTCACCATTAAGTAAGTTCAAGCATTGGAGCGTCTGTGCGCATCCGGGCCTGGTTGTCCGCTGATGCCGAGGCACGGGTTCGTGGCGATCCTTGGTTGTCAGCGCTGGATTGGTGGTTTTGCGGTGGCGCCGACTTCGCAGTGGGCGGCAAGCAGGACCTTTGGCTGACGAATCTGGCGGACGCTCCCGCCGAGCTGTTCGAGCAGTGGGAGGGCGACAAGCCCTTGTGGGTGTTTTCGTCAGGGCGTCCTGCGCCCTGGCTGGCCACGCCCAATATTCACTTTCTGCGCGGAGACTTCGACGCGGACTTGCTGCGCAACCGGCTGCTGGCCTGGCATTGGCAGCAACATGCGCTTTGCCCGTGTTTATTCGGCGCGGCGGCGTTCGACATCATAAACGGCGCCATGTCCCTGTATAGGCCGTCGAAACAGGCGGCTGTCCGCATGTTTCCCTTGGAAGTGTCCGTCAAGCCGGTAGAGGCGGTGGGCGGCGACGTGGTGTTACGCGCGGATTTGCCGGAACGAACCTTGCTGATCCTTGGGGACGCGTCCGGTCACGGACAAGGATCGGCGCTGGACGCCGCACTGCTGGCGCTGGGGGCGTCGCGGGTGCTGCTGGGGCAGCCTTTGTCCTTGCCGACGTTGCGCGAACTCAATGCCTTCATGCATCGCCATGTGGCCGACGGGCGCTATGTCGGCAGCGCTTTGCTGGAAATTGACTGGGGAGCTCGCGAGGTGCGACTGGTCAATGCCGGCATGCCGGATATCTTGCTGTTTCTGTCCACCAGGCTTGAGCGGCGTTTTTCCTCCATGTGCAGTCCGCTTGGCTTGCGCGCCGACATCGAATTGCAGCCGCCGCTGGCGTTGCCTTGGGCGGAGGGCCAGCATTTCCTGGCGCACAGCGATGGCATGGAAGAGTCGGATCTGCCGTACCTGCTGTCGCGTCTGTTGCGCTTGTCCAGCGTTTCCTCGGCCGACGCGTACGGCTATGGCCCCTTGCCGTCAATTCCGCTAGGCTTCAGCAGCCCATACAATGACGACATGTCGTCGTTGGCTTTCGCCGTGTCGGTGTCGCCGCGGCCGGTTTAACGACGTTTCTTGGCCGCATGCGTAGGCGCAGCGCGGATTCAGGCTTGAATCGGCGGGCTTTTTAGTTGATCAATCATTAATATCTGCGCGAATTTTCGCGCTTGGGCGGATCTGTCGTCTCGCCGTTGCGGAACGTGATGACGAGCGAGCAAGGTAAAGAATGGGAAACGGACCCAACGCAAACGGTGTCGGACTGACGACGAGCGAAGAGCCGCGTCAGGCGACCGAACGCAGGGAGGTTTCCTGAAACGGGGATGTTATGCACAAAAAAATACTGACGGTTGACGATTCCGCTTCGATTCGACAGATGGTGTCATTCACCTTGAAAAGCGCTGGTTACGAGGTGGTGGAGGCCGGGGACGGCAACGCCGGCCTGGCCAAGGCGCAGGGAGGCCAGTTCAATCTGGTGCTGACCGACCAAAACATGCCGGGCATGGATGGCCTGACCTTGATCCGCTCCTTGCGCAAACTGCCGGCGTATTCAACGACGCCTATTCTGATGCTGACCACGGAATCTAGCGATCAAATGAAGGCGCTTGGCCGCGCGGCCGGGGCCACGGGCTGGTTGGTCAAGCCTTTTGATCCGCAGAAGCTGCTGGATGTGGTCAAGCGCGTGATCGGCTGAATCTGCTGATCTTGGGCACGACGAGGAGCGAGCTTTTGGCAATCGACATGTCGCAGTTTCATCAGGTGTTTTTTGATGAAGCGGATGAGCATTTGTCCAACATGGAGAGCCTGTTGCTGGGCATGGATCAGTCCTGTCCGCAGCCGGAGGATTTGCATGCGGTGTTCCGCGCCGCGCATTCGATCAAGGGCGGTGCGGCCACGTTCGGTTTCGCCGATATGGCGGATTTGACTCATGTGCTGGAAGCGCTGTTGGATGAGGTGAGGCGCGGCGCGCGCGTCTTGAGTTCGGATCTTGTGGACTTGGTGCTGCGAGCTAAAGACGTGTTGTACGGGATGCTGGCGGCGCACAAGGGCAAAGGCGATGTCGACGCCGCGCAAGCCGCTCAGCTAAAGGCGCAGTTGGAGGCGCTGGCGGCCGCTCCGGCTGAGCCCGAGGCGCGCCGGGCGCCGGAGGAGACGCGGCACTGGACGCTGTATCTGGAAATCGACGTGGTGGACGGCGTCGACATCGACGCCTTGCTGGAGTCGCTGGCCGAGCACGGCGACTTGAGCGTGGTGCAGCGCGGCGAAGAGCTTGACAAGCTGCCCTGGGTTGCCGTGTTCACTTCGCCGCTGGACGCCGGGGAGGTGGCTGAGTCGCTGGCATTTTCCGTGCCGCAGGAGCATTTCCGCATCAATGTCGATCATGGCGTCGAGGAGGAGGGCAGTTTCGGCTTGTTCCTCGATGCGGCTCCGGAACCGGACACTTCAGTATGGCTGGAAGGAGACGGATTCGGCCTGTTCGAGCCCCCGCCTGCCGAGGCGGCGGAGCGGGACGAAGTTCCGGCGCTGGCGCCGGAGTTCGACGCGGCCAAGCCTGCGGCGCGCGGAGGCGCGGCGAGCGAGAATTCTATCCGGGTCAATATCGACAAGGTGGATTTGCTGCTCAACCTAGTGGGCGAGTTGGTGATCACCCAGTCCATGCTGACACAATCCGGGGCCGGCCTGGATCCGGTGGCGCATGAGCGCCTGCTTGGTGGCATCGGCGCTTTGCAACGCAATGCGAGGGAGTTGCAGGAGGCGGTGATGTCGATCCGGATGACGCCCATCGCCTTTGTGTTCAACCGCTTTCCGCGCGTGGTGAGGGACCTGGCCGGTCGCTTGGGCAAAAAGGTGGAGCTCACGATGATGGGCGAAAGTACCGAGCTGGACAAAGGCTTCATCGAGAAATTGTCCGACCCGTTGACCCACCTGGTGCGAAACAGCCTGGATCATGGCATCGAATCCCCGGAAGCGAGGCTGGCGGGCGGCAAGGGCCCGGTGGGGCGTCTTACGCTGCGGGCTTTCCACCAAGGCAGCAATATCGTCATCGAAGTCAGCGATGACGGCGCCGGGCTGAATCGGGAACGGATATTGGCCAAGGCGAGACAGAGCGGTTTGGCTGCGCCGGATTCGCTAAGCGACGCTGAAGTTTGGAACCTGATTTTCGAGGCCGGCTTCTCCACGGCGGCGGAGGTGACCGAGGTCTCCGGCCGCGGCGTGGGCATGGATGTGGTCAAGCGCAATATCCAGAGCATGGGCGGCCGTGTGGAGATTGACTCCATGGCCGACATTGGCACCACCATCAGCATTCATTTGCCGTTGACGCTGGCGATCATGGACGGCATGTCGGTGCGCATCGGCGCGGAAACCTATGTGATGCCCTTGGGGGCGGTATTGGAGTCGCTGCAGCCTGCACCGAATGAAATCAAAACGGTGGCCGCGCGCGGCCAGGTGGTGGGCATTCGCGGCGAATACCTGCCGATTGTGCCGTTGGGACGTTTTTTTTCCATCCCCGAAGCGAAACAGACCCCGAGCGAGGCGATCCTGGTGATCGTGGAGGCCGGCAACAGCAGGCTGGCGCTGTTAGTGGACGATTTGATCGGCCAGCAGCAGTTTGTGGTGAAAAACCTTGAAACGAATTACCGCAAGGTGGACGGCATTTCCGGCGCCACTATTCTCGGAGACGGCCAGGTGGCCATGATCCTGGATATCGCCGCGATTGCGCGGCACAACCAGCGGATGACGCTGGACGCATGAAACAACAAGGAAAAAAAATGGTGGCGGAACGGAACGACCCGGGGTTGGCGCACAGGCGTTCGGGCAATGAGCTGCTGGTGTTCACGCTGGGAGCGGAAGAGTACGGCATTGATATTCTGAAGGTGCAGGAAATCCGCGGCTACGACGCGGTGACCCGCATCGCCAACGCGCCAGACTTCATCAAGGGCGTGGTCAATTTGCGCGGTCATATCGTGCCTATCGTGGATTTGCGTTTGAAATTCGGCATCGGGGAGCCGGTGTACAACGAGTTCACCGTGGTGATCGTGTTGAATGTGTGCGGGCGTGTCATCGGCGCGGTAGTGGACGGGGTGTCGGATGTGATTCAACTGGAGCGGGAGGCTCTGCGAGCCGCGCCGGAGTTTGGCGCGGTGGTGGACACCGCCTATATCGAAGGACTGGGCACGCTGGACGAGCGCATGATCATCGTAGTCGATATCGAGCGTTTGATGGGTAGCGAGGAAATGGCGTTGACTGACACCGCGGGCCGCGTATAAACGCGGCCGCAAGCCTGTTTTGAGGGGGCGAAGCATGAATAATATGAAAGTGATCCATCGGCTGATGTTGGGCTTCGGCCTGTTGATTCTGTTGCTGGCGGTGGCGATGACGCTGGCGGTCAGACAACTGCAGGGCCTGGCCGGCGATCTGGTCAATATCTCCAGCGTGCATATCCCGCAGGTTAGCGCCGCGCACAAGATTGCTGCCAATGTCGACCTGGCGTCGCGGGACGTGCGTAATCTGTTGTTGACCAAGGATGTCCAGCTTACCAAGGAGCTCAACCAGCAGATTGACGAGAGCCTGGTCAATCTGACGCAGCGAATGGCGGCCTTGGAGCCGAATGTCGGCAACGCCGGGCGGCCGCTGTTCGAGGCGATGCGCTCCGATGAAGCCAGTTTCCGCTCTGAACTGAATGTGTTCCGACGCATGCAAGCGCAGGGACGGGATGCCCAGGCTCGCGATTACTTGTTCGTGACCCTGCGCGATACCCAGCTTAAATACATGACCTCGATCGACCGCTACATCGCGTTTGAGGAGGGGCTGATGCGCAAGGCGGGACAGGATGCCAGCGACAATTCCCAACAGGCTTACAAGCTGCTGTTTGGCTTTACTTTGTTGGCGCTGGCGATCGGCATCGGCTTTGGCGTCTTCATCATCCGTTCGCTGATGCGCCAGTTGGGCGGCGAGCCTGCGGAGCTGGTCAAGGTGATGCGGGAGTTGACCGAGGGCCAGGTACGTTCTGAGATCAAGGTCAAATCGGGCGATAAGCATAGTCTGTTCGCGTCGATGAGTTTGCTGGCCGAGAAGGCGGTTGAAAACATCAGAGTGCGCAATGCTCTGGACAACGCCTCCACCAATGTGATGATCGCCGACAATGATCGCAACATCATCTACACCAATCACAGCGTGCTGGAGATGATGCGCCGCGCCGAAGCGGATATGCGCAAAGCCTTGCCCAATTTCGACGCGCGCGCCTTGCTGGGCACCAATATGGATGTGTTCCACAGCAATCCGGCGCATCAGCGCGACCTGTTGGCCAACCTGCGCTCCACTTATCGCGCGCAGATCAATATTGGCGAGCGTATTTTCGGCTTGGTGGCCAATCCGGTATTCGGCACAGACGGCTCGCGGCTGGGCACGGTGGTGGAGTGGAAGGATCGCACCGGGGAAGTTGAGATCGAGAAAGAGGTGGCTGGCATCATCTCGGCGGCCGCGGCCGGCGATTTCGACCGGCGCATCAATCTGGAAGGCAAGGACGGCTTTTTCCGACAGTTGGGCGAAAGCGTCAATCAACTGCTGGCGGTGACCAGCCAGGGCCTGGGCGATATCGCCACCGTGCTGGCGGCCTTGGCCAAGGGCGATCTCACCCATGCGATCAAGGGCGACTACCAAGGCCTGTTCAGCCAGTTGCAGAACGATACCAACACCACGGTGGAGCGCTTGAAGGAAATCGTCTCCAATATCAAGGAGTCCACCGACGCGATCAACACCGCCGCGCGTGAGATCGCCTCCGGCAACGCCAACTTGTCCAGCCGCACCGAGCAACAAGCGGCCAGCCTGGAGGAAACCGCTTCCAGCATGGAGGAAATCACCAGTACAGTGCGGCAGAACGCGGAGAACGCCAAAAAGGCTAACACGCTGGCCACCGGCGCTTCCGATATCGCTGCGCGCGGCGGCAAAGTGGTGGGAGATGTGGTGGCCACCATGAACGAGATCAACGACAGCGCGCGCAAGATCGTCGATATCATCAGCGTGATTGACGGCATCGCCTTCCAGACTAATATCCTGGCGCTCAACGCCGCAGTGGAGGCCGCGCGGGCGGGTGAGCAGGGGAGGGGCTTCGCCGTAGTGGCCAGCGAGGTGCGCAACCTGGCGCAGCGCTCCGCTGCCGCCGCCAAGGAAATCAAGGGCTTGATTGGCAACTCGGTGGCTAAGGTCGAGTCCGGCTCCAAGCTGGTGGACGAGGCTGGCAGCACCATGGACGAGATTGTGATTTCCATCCGCCGCGTCGCCGACATCATGAGCGACATCTCCGCCGCGTCGATTGAGCAGAGCTCGGGCATCGAACAGGTCAATCTGGCGGTAACGCAGATGGACGAAAACACTCAGAAGAATGCCGCGCTGGTGGAGCAGGCCGCGGCGGCCGCGGAGTCGCTGGAAGAGCAAGCGCGTTATTTGGACGACGCGGTCCAGGTATTCAAACTGGGGGAGCCGGGGCAGCGTTTGCGGCCCATGCAGGCGCACGTCGCGCAGACGGCGGAGCATGTCGTTGCTCATGTCGCCGGAGCCAAGACCGTGCCGCTCAAACCAGCCGGCAAGATCGTGGTGCCGGAGCGACTGCGGCCACAAGTGAATCTGACGGACGGCGAGTGGGAAGAGTTTTGACGCAGGCTAGGATGAGCGTGGAGCCGAGGGGGCCGAGTTGATGGGGCTGGAACTGGACATCAAGTTCACGCCAGAGGATTTTCGCCGCATCCGCGGCATGGTTTACCGGCGAGTCGGCATCGCTCTTAACGACAGCAAGACCCATATGGCCTACGCGCGGCTGGCCAAGCGAGTGCGGGCTTTGGGACTGAAAAGTTTCGCCGAGTACTTGGACCGGCTGGATCAGGACGCCTTATCGGGGGAGTGGCAGAACTTTGTCAATGCGCTGACCACGAATCTGACTTCGTTTTTTCGGGAGCCGCATCATTTCAGCATGCTGCGCGCGCACGCCGAGCGCTGGCGGAAGCGCGGCCGGCCGTACCGGGTCTGGAGCGCGGCGTCTTCGACGGGCGAGGAGCCTTACTCCATCGCCATGACCATGGCGGAATTGGCGGAGTCTTTACGGCCATTCCCCTGTGAATTGCTGGCGTCCGATATTGATACTCATGTATTGGAGCAGGCGATGTACGGCGTCTATCTTCGCGAGCGCGTCAGCCAGTTGCCGGAGCCGCAATTGCGCCGTTTTTTCGATAAGGGCGTGGGTGCCAACGACGGCAAGGTGCGCTTGAAGAAACACTTGCGCGAAGCGGTGACCTTTTTCCAGATGAATCTGGTGGCGGATGAGTGGCCGCCGCTGGGGGAGTTCGACGTCATTTTTTGCCGCAATGTGTTGATCTATTTTGATAAGCCGACACAGGCGGCCATACTCAATCATATGGCGCGGCATCTGGCCCCGGACGGTTTGCTATTGCTGGGGCATTCGGAAAACATCCTGCATCTGAGCGACGCCTTCCTGCCTTGCGGCAAAACCAGCTATCGGCTGGCCTAGCCGGCGTGTCCGCCCTTTTATCGATTCGGGAGCGTGGATGGGGTTCGACAAGAAAATTCGCGTGGTGGTGGTAGACGACTCCGCTTTGATCCGCAATCTGCTGACCTCCATCATCAACGAGGCGCAAGACATGGAGGTGGTGGCTACCGCCTCCGATCCATTCATCGCTCGCGAGCGCATCCGCGAGCTGGACCCTGACGTCATCACGCTGGATGTCGAAATGCCGCGCATGGACGGCCTGGAATTTCTTCGTCGTTTGATGCGCTTGCGGCCGACGCCGGTGCTGATGATTTCCTCGCTGACGCGGCAAGGATCGGAGGCGACGCTGACGGCGCTGGAGCTGGGCGCGATCGACTTTATGTCCAAGCCGGCGCACGATATCGCCAGACGGATGGGCGATTACGCCCACGAGATCAGAGACAAAATCCGGACGGTGGCGGCAGCCAGGGTGCGTGCGCCGCACCGCTTTCATCGCACGGCCGAGGCCTTGGCGCCGCAGACGCCTTTTCTGGGCGCTAGCGCCCAGCAAGCGATGATTTTTGTGGGCGCTTCCACCGGCGGCACCGAGGCGATCCGAACCCTATTGAGCGGCTTGCCGGCCGACGGGCCGCCCATCCTGATTGCTCAGCACATGCCCGAGTATTTTACCGGCAGTTTCGCCGCACGGCTGAACAGTTACTGCCCGATGAGAGTGAAGGAAGCGGAAGCCGGCGAGCCGATCAAGACGGGCGTTGCCTATATCGCGCCAGGCAATTGGCATATGCGGGTGCAGGCCGCCGCAGGCGGTTTCCGCATTGAGTTGGACCAGAGCGAGAGGGTGAACCGGCACCGGCCGTCGGTGGATGTGCTGTTCGACTCCGCCGCGCGCGGCCTGGGCAAGCGCGCCATCGGCGTCATCCTGACAGGAATGGGGCGGGACGGAGCGGATGGCCTGCGCAAGATGCGCGACGCCGGCGCCGTCACATTCGGCCAGAACGAGGCCAGTTGCGTGGTGTACGGCATGCCGCGCGAGGCGATGAAGGCCGGCGGCGTGCAACAAGAGTGGCCACTGGAAGCGCTGGCCCCCAAAATCTTGGCCTGCCTGTACGGCAGGGCGGAAAAGGCGATGTTATGAACAGCGGCGCGGTGCATTTCAGCAGCCATTCCTATTTCGACAAGCATTTTCAAAGCCAGGCGGTGAAAGTGTTTCCCGGCGGCTTCTACGTTACCAGCCAGCCGCAGCTGTTGGTAACACTGCTGGGGTCGTGCGTGGCGGTGTGCATGTTGGACCGTGCGGCCAATGTCGCGGGCATGAACCATTTCCTGCTGCCGGAAGGCAGCATCGAGGTGGGTGAGGGCGCATCCGCCGCGCGCTTTGGCGTTCACGCGATGGAATTGATGATCACCGAGATGCAGAAGCTGGGCGCGATGCGACACCGCATGGAGGCCAAGGTGTTTGGCGGGGGCAACGTGCTGGACGGCATGTCGGTGATGAACGTGGGCGAGCGCAACCGCCGCTTCATCCACGCTTATCTGGATGCGGAAAGGATTCCCATCCTGGCCGAAGACCTGCTGGGCGACTGCGCGCGCAAAGTGTACTTCTTCACCGACAGCGGCAAGGTGCTGGTCAAGAAGCTCAAGCGCAGCCGCACCGTGATCACCGAGGAGAACCGCTATCGCCAGCAGGTGATGCAGCCGGAGGTGGCCGGCAAGTCCGGGGATATAGAACTGTTCATTTGAACCGGTTCTCAGAACCTGTTCAATGTCTGCTGCGCATCGGCGATACGGCGTTAAAAACCGCTTCGAAATGCTCATGTACCACGTGTACATTCCGCTTTCTCAGCGGTTTTCGCCTTGCCTCGCTCTTGCTCGCGAGACTTTGAACCGGTTCTCAGCGCTCCAGGTGTTGCAGCTTGCCTTCGACCGCCGCCCAGTCCTCGTGGTCCGGCAGCGGATCCTTCTTTTCGGTGATAGTGGGCCAGAGCTTGGAAAGCTCGGCGTTGAGCGCGACAAAGCCTTCTTGTCCGGGCGGCACGTCGTCCTCCGCGTAGATCGCGTTCACTGGGCACTCCGCCACGCATAGCGTGCAGTCTATGCATTCCTCCGGGTCAATCGCCAGGAAGTTGGGGCCTTCGTGAAAGCAGTCCACCGGGCAGACATCGACGCAATCGGTGTATTTGCATTTGATGCAGGCATCGGTTACAACGTAGGCCATATTGGCTCCTTGGTCGTCGAAAGCCGGCTGCGCCGTTTGGCGCGGCCTCTGGGCGATGATTTGAGCGTATCAGTCAACATTATTAGCCAGAAATTCCCTTCACAACGCATTGCCGCCGTAAATTTCCTATCTGTCATGAACGCTTCTCCCTATCGCGGGCGTTTTGCCCCCAGTCCCACCGGTTTGTTGCATGCCGGCTCCCTGTGCACCGCCGTCGGCAGTTATCTGGAGGCGCGCGCGCGCGGAGGCGAATGGCTGCTGCGGATGGAGGACCTGGACCCGCCGCGCGAGGTGGCCGGCGCCGCAGACGCCATTCTGCGCACCTTGGAAGCCTATGGCTTCGAGTGGGATGGCGAAGTGGTGTACCAAAGCCGTCGCCACGACTTGTATCGGCAGGCGTTGGAGCAATTGATCGTCTCCGGCCACGCTTATCCGTGTAATTGCACGCGCAAGAAAATCGCGGAGACCGCGAGGCGCGGGCTGGACGGTTACGTTTATCCCGGCCATTGCCGGCTGAGGCGTCCGGAGGAGGGGGGGCGAGCCTGGCGCCTGCGGGTGGAACCCGGCGAGACCGTGGTGGATGACCGCCTGCAAGGAGCGTACCGACAGAACCTTGCGGCCGATATCGGCGATTTTGTCTTGCTGCGCGCGGACGG
This sequence comes from Chromobacterium sp. IRSSSOUMB001, assembly GCF_023507765.1. Classification (NCBI taxonomy): domain Bacteria; kingdom Pseudomonadati; phylum Pseudomonadota; class Betaproteobacteria; order Neisseriales; family Chromobacteriaceae; genus Chromobacterium; species Chromobacterium sp. IRSSSOUMB001. The sequence continues at coordinate 85,524 of NZ_JALCYU010000002.1, read as the reverse complement.
CTACTGGGCTTATCAATTGGCCGTGGTAGTGGACGATGCGGAGCAAGGGGTGAGCGATGTGGTGCGCGGCGCCGACCTGCTGGTGTCCACGCCGCGCCAGGTAGCGGTACAGCGCGCGCTGGGCGCGAATACGCCGGCTTATTGTCATTTGCCGGTGCTGGTTAACGCCGCGGGGGAGAAACTGTCCAAGCAGACGCTGGCGCCGGCGGTGGCGGCGGAGGACGCCGCCGCTTCACTGCGTTTGGCCTTGAGCCGTCTGGGGCATGCGCCGCCGGAGGAGTGCGACGGTTTAGCCGAGTTGTGGCAGTGGGCGCGCACTCACTGGTCGCTGGCGCGGGTGCCGGCAGGGCCGGTGGTGGTCGCCTGAATTGCGCCCTTTTATGCCAAAACTATGCATTTGACGTGTTTTTTTCCCTGCCTGCTGACCTATATTGGCATCTGCGCACGCGCTTGTTGCGCATCATCGGCCGCGACAAGCGGATTGCCATCGCCTTCTCGTTGACATACGGAAAATGCGACATGTTTTTATGTCGAATTTGTGTTCTAATGCCGCCTTTTTTTCATGCGCGCGCACTGGCGCAAAGTCCCGCTTCAGTTGACTCCGGTCAAGCGGCTTAAAGAAAGCATGCCCAGCTTGTGGGTGCGGCCCTCTATCATGGGCGCTTTTTCAGCCGTATCAGTCTGAATGCGAACGGAATCGGCCAAGCCCGTTCCGCCGGCGCCATCGCATGATCGTAGAAACACGCGCGCGCGGCGCGCCCGTCAATCGGCAGGCCCGATGGAGACCAAGCCTTGAGCAATACCAATTTAGACAGCAAGACCAAGACCCGGGCGCTGGGGGTATGGATGTGCACCGCCCTGGTGGTGGGCAATATGATCGGTTCCGGCGTGTTCCTGTTGCCGGCGTCGCTGGCGCCGTTCGGCGGCGTGTCGATGATAGGCTGGCTGCTCACCGCCGCCGGCGCGATCTGCCTGGCCTTGGTGTTTGCGCGGCTGGCGGCCATTCTGCCCAAGGAGGGCGGGCCCTACGCGTATATTCATGAAGCCTTCGGCGGCTTTGCCGGCTTCTGGATCGCCTGGGGTTACTGGATTGCGCTGTGGGCCGGCAACGCGGCGCTGGCGGTGGCCGCCACCAGTTATATGCAGGTCTTCTTTCCGGTGTTGGGGCACGATAATCTGCTGGCCGGCGTATTCGCCATCAGCCTGATCTGGATTGTCACCTGGATCAACAGCCGCGGCGCGCGCAGTTCCGGCCTAGTGGCGGTGACGACCACCTTGCTCAAGCTGTTGCCGTTGGCCGCTGTCACTTTCATCGGGTTTTTCCATTTGCAGCCCGACAACATCGTATTCAACCCTCACGACAAGCCCCTGCTCAGTTCGGTGTCCGCCACCATGGCGCTGACCCTGTGGGCTTTTCTGGGGCTGGAGTCGGCGTCGGTGCCGGCGGGCGACGTGATCGCGCCGGAAAAAACCATTCCGCGCGCCACGGTGCTGGGCACCCTGATCGCCACGGTGCTCTACATCTTGTCCACGGTGGCCTTGATGGGCTTGATGCCGCCGGCGATGCTGGCGGCCTCGCAGGCGCCGTTCGCCGACGCAGCCAGGCTGATGTGGGGCGATTGGGGCTACTATCTGGTGGGTTTCGGCGCCATTGTCTCCTGCTTCGGCGCGCTGAACGGCTGGAGCTTGATGCAGGCGCATGTGCCGGCCGCCGCCGCGCACGACGGCCTGTTTCCCCGCCGCTTTGCTCAGATGAACCCGCAAGGCGTGCCTATTTTCGGCCTGGTGTTGTCCAGCGGCTTGGTGACGGTGCTGATGGCGATGAAATACGCGGGGGGCGACGGCGGCGTCAAAATTTTCGAGTTCATTATTCTGCTGGCCACCGCCACTACCTTGCTGCCTTACGCGTTTTGCTCGATGGCGTTGCTGGCCATCATGCTGATGCGCCCCCAGCAGTTCCAGCGCAAGGACTACCTGGCGCCGCTGTGCTTCGCCGGTGTGGGCTTCGCCTATTCGGTGTGGGCTTTATACGGCTCCGGTGCCGACATCGTGATGTGGGGCATGATCCTGCTGCTGCTGGGCCTGCCGGTTTATGTCTGGCAAGTGAAGGAACGTTACGCCGACCCTTCGTGAGCGAGGCGGCGCAGGATCCAACACGCGGCCTCGGCCGCGTTTTCTTTGGGATCAAGGCTGTCGTCATGGCGAAATGGACTTGCCTATGCCGCTGGCTGGTGGCTTACTAGGGCGCTTTGGTTTCAGACTGGGAGTTGCCATGAGGATAGCCGCCGTCGATAGCCTGCTTGTCGCCATCGATTTCGCTTACCCGATGCCGGACGCTTTAACGCTGGCGCGGATGCGGGAGGAAAACGAGCCTTGCGCGCTGGAGCGCGCGGACGGTTTGTTTCCGGAAAACAGCTATTACCTCGCCGGCCGCAAAGGCTGCGCCGAGCGAATGTCGGCACGGGCCTTTGTTGCGCGCCGCTTGCGCGAGGCGGCGGCGCGGCTGGCCCCGGATTACGGCCTGTTGTTGTTCGACGCTTACCGCAGCCGCGAGACTCAGGCCGATCTATTTCAAATGGTGTTGGACGAGGTGCGCGCCGCGCATCCGGATTGGGACGCGGCGGCGGTGGAGCGGCAGGCTCGCTTGTTTGCCGCCCATCCCGACGATACCGCTCGTTTCGCGGTGCTGCCGCACAATTCGGGCGGCGCGATTGATCTGGCGATTTGCCGGCGGGATACCGGGGAGATCTGCGATTTCGGCACCGCTTTCGACGCGGCCGAGCCGGCGTCGCGCACCGACTACTTCGAAGCGCCGCACGATCCCGCGCAGGGCTTTTCGTCCGAACGATGGTTGGCGGTGCGTCACAATCGCCGCGTCTTGTTCAATCTGATGAAACAGTCCGGTTTCAGCAACTATGCCGAGGAATGGTGGCATTACGACTTGGGCGACTGCCTGTGGGGGCAGGCTTTGGGCGTGGACTGGGTTTACCCGTCCATGGAACTGGAGCCGTCCTGATTTGACGCGGCCGCCGCGTGCTTGCGGTGGCCGCATCGTCAAGCGTTAGCCGGCCAGCGCCTTCAACCAGACCAGCGCGGCGCTGGCTCCCGCGTCGGGCACGCCTAGCGCTCGTTCGCCCAGATAGCTGGCCCGTCCCAAGCGCGGCCGCATGGCGGCGGTGGCCGCGCAGCCGCGTTCCGCCGCCTTCAGCGCGGAATGCCACGCCTCGTTTGGACTTTGGCCGTCGTTCAGAGCGGCTTCGAAAGCGTTGGCGGCTGGCGTTAAGGTATCCAGCATGGTGCGGTCGCCCACCTGCGCGCCGCCCAGTTCCGCAATGGCGGCAACGCCGTCCTTGAACGCCGCGGCCCAGTCGAGCGGGTTGGGCGCGTTCGATGAGTCCAGTCGCCGCGCCGCGCGCAGCAGGGCTGTCGAGTAGAACGGGCCGGAGCTACCGGCGATGGCCTGGCGCAAGGCCTGGCTGACGGTGCGCAGCGCCGTGGCCGGATCGCTCCAGGCGCTGTCCGGCAAGGCGCGGATCGCCGCCGCGCCGCGCTGCATGCTGACGCCCAGATCGCCGTCGCCTGCCGCTCCGTCCAGTTCGGTCAACAGCGGTTCGGCGGCGTCCAGCGCCTTGGCCGCGGCCCAAGCCACGGCGCGCAGCTTGGGGTCGGCTTTGGCGATGGAGAGGGCTCCTGCTGCCGCGCGCGGCGGCGCCGGCCGCAGCTGGCGTCGCGCCGGCAGAAGGCCGGAGCCGGGCCAAGCCGGAGCCTGGGTGGCTTGATCCAGCCAGCCGAGGCGCTGCTCATCCAGCGCCAGCAGCGACAGCGAGCAGCCCGGCATTTCCAGCGCGGTCATGAAATTACCGCTCCATAGCCGTTCCACATGCAAGCCGAGCCGTCGCGCCGAGGCCAGCGCGCTGCGCGCCACGATGGCGAGCTCCATCGGCGGAGTGCCGCCCAGGCCGTTGACCAGCATTGCCACCCGTTGGCCGGCCTGCCAACCGCGGTCCCTGACAATGGCGTCGAGCAGCGTCGCGCACAAGGCGTCGGCGGATTGGCGCGGCACGCGGCGTACGCCGGCTTCGCCGTGAATGCCCAGGCCCAACTCTACTTCGTCGTCGTCCAGTTGAAAGCCGGGGCGGCCGGTCGCCGGCACGGTGCAGGCTCCCAGCGCCACGCCCATGGTGGCTACCTGTTCCGCCGCCTGCCGCGCCGCGGCGGCGACCTCGGCCAGGCTGGCGCCGCTGGCGGCAACCGCGCCGGCAATCTTGTGCACCAGGACGGTGCCGGCGATGCCGCGACGGCGCGCCGGCTCCACGGTGTCGCGAAGCGCTACATCGTCGGCCACCACCACGCTGTCGACGGCAATGCCCTCGGCACGGGCCAGCTCCGCCGCCAGGCCAAAGTTCAGCCGGTCGCCGGTGTAGTTTTTGATGATGAGCAGTACGCCTTTAGGGCCGGCGACGGCGCGGATCGCCGCCAGCACGGTGTCTACGCTGGGCGACGTGAATACGTCGCCCACTGCGGCGGCGTCCAGCATGCCGTGGCCGATGTAGCCGGCGTGGGCGGGCTCGTGGCCGCTGCCGCCGCCGGAGATCAGCGCCACTTTGTCGAGCTGACCGTCAGCCGGAAGATCCGCGCGCAGCAAGACGTTTTCCTCTTCGAGCAGGGCCAGGCCGGGCAGGGTGTCGGCCAGCCCTTCCAGCATTTCCCGCGCCACATGGCGCGGATCGTTGATTAGTTTTCGCATCGCGGTTTCCTTTCCATATCGGATAGAGCTCGTGCTGGGTAAAGATGGATGTCATCTTACGATCAGCTTTGCTTGGAGGGGGAGTTTGTCGATTGCGTGATCGATAACGAAGTGAAATGTGTTCGTAATCGATCTTAAACGAAGCAATATCCGTTCAATGATTTGCGGTTTCGAATATTTTAAGTCATTGTTTAAGTTGAAGATAAACACGGCTTGCCAAGGCCCGGTCCAGCAACCATAATCTGGCACGTCATGCAGGAGAGAGTGGCCGTCCGCGCCACCGCCGAAGGCGCAAGCGCACCCGCAATCGCTCAGGCAAAAGGACTGCATTATCGGACTGGCCGCAGCCAGTTCGCCGAATCTGGAGAGCGGCGTCCACGGATGCCCACCGAAGGGGCTAACGGTCGCAAGGCCGGAAAATCTCAGGTGCAGGGACAGAGGGGTGTAGGGAATAGAGCAACACTACACGCTTTTGCTAAGGACGCACCAATGACGGCCCCGAAACGCACCCCCCTGTTTGAGTCCCACATCGCCGCCGGCGCCAAGATGGTCGATTTCGCCGGCTGGGAAATGCCCATCCATTACGGCTCCCAACTAAAAGAACATGAAATTGTGCGCAACGACGCCGGCATGTTCGACGTTTCCCATATGACGGTGCTGGACATCAGCGGGCCGGACGCCAAGGCCTGGCTCCAGCGGCTGATCGCCAACGACGTGGCCAAGCTGGGCTTCGAAGGCAAGGCGCTGTATTCCGGCATGCTCACGCCCGACGGCACCGTGGTGGACGATCTGATCGTCTACCTGACCTCCTACGGCTATCGCATGGTGGTCAACGCCGGCACCACCGACAAGGATCTGGCCTGGATGGAAGGGCACAAGGCGGACTTCAACGTCGACATCAAAGTAAGACGCGATCTGTCCATCTTGGCGGTGCAAGGCCCGCAAGCCATTGCCAAGGTCTGTTCGGTCAAGCCCGAACTCGCCGCCGTCATCCAGAACTTGAAGCCGTTTCAAGGCCAGCCGGCAGGAGACTGGTTCTATGCCCGCACCGGCTATACCGGCGAAGACGGCCTGGAAGTGATGCTGCCCGGCGTTGAAGCCGCCGCTTTCTTCCAACAATTGCAGGCTGCCGGCGTGGCGCCCATCGGTCTGGGCGCGCGCGACACCCTGCGGCTGGAGGCCGGCATGAATCTGTACGGCCACGATATGGACGAAACCGTTTCCCCGCTGGAAGCCGGCATGGGTTGGACCATCGCCTGGGAACCGGCAGAGCGCGACTTCATCGGCCGCAAGGCGCTAGAGGCGCAGAAAGCCGCCGGCGTGAAGACCAAGCAAGTGGGCCTGGTACTGGAAGGGCGCGGCGTGCTGCGCGAAGGTCTGAAAGTGGTGGTGGAAGGGGTGGGCGAAGGGGTGATCACCAGCGGCACCTTCTCGCCCACGCTCAAGCATTCCATCGCGATCGCGCGCGTGCCGGCAGGCACAGGCGACAAGGCGCTGGTGGACCTGCGCGGCACCTTGACCGAAGTGCGCGTGGTCAAGATGCCTTTCGTGCGCAACGGCAAGAAAGTTTTCGCCTGAGCCGATCGCTCAGGCAGGCCGCGCGACGCGGCCGGGAATAATCGTTAAGACCTGGATTTGACTGGAGACACTCATGAGCAACATCCCCGCCGAACTCAAATACGTTGAAAGCCACGAATGGCTGCGTCTGGAAGCTGACGGTTCCGTGACCGTGGGCATTACCGAGCATGCGCAAGAATTGCTGGGCGACATCGTTTTCGTCGAACTGCCGAAAGTGGGCGCCAAGCTGGCCAAGGAAGAGCAGGCCGGCGTGGTGGAGTCGGTGAAGGCCGCTTCCGACATTTACTGTCCGGTTGCCGGCGAAGTGCTGGCCATCAACGAGGAACTGGAAGCCGAACCGGAACTGGCCAATAGCGAACCCTACGGGGCGGGCTGGTTCTTCAAGATCAAGCCGGCGAATCCGGCGGACCTGGACGCCCTGATGGACGCCGCCGCCTACGCCAAGGAAATTGGCGCCTGATGGTGAAAACCGCCTCGCAGTCCTGATTGGCCGCGAGGCGTTTTTTTCGCCCGGATATCCAGCAACACCCGATTGGCCGCGAAAGCCGCGGCGCGGACGGCAAGCACAGAAGGTCTCGTACTCATGTCTCTCTCCGAACTTTTCAACCGCAAAGAATTCATCTCCCGCCACATCGGCCCGTCCGACGCAGAGCGCGAGCAAATGCTGGCCGCTATCGGCGTGGCCTCCATTGACGAACTGGTGGCGCAGACGCTGCCGGCCGACATCCGCCTGAACCGCAAGTTGGAGCTGCCGGACCCCATGCCGGAAGCCGAGGCGCTGGCAGCGCTGAAGGCTGTCGCCGCCAAGAATGTGGTCAACAAATCCTTCATCGGCCAGGGTTATTACCCGGTGCTGACCCCAACGGTGATCTTGCGCAACCTGCTGGAAAACCCGGGCTGGTATACCGCTTACACCCCGTACCAGGCGGAGATCGCCCAAGGCCGTCTCGAAGCCTTGCTGAATTTCCAGCAAATGGTGATCGACCTGACCGGCCTGGAACTGGCTAACGCGTCCTTGCTGGACGAGGCCACCGCCGCCGCCGAGGCGATGGCGATGGCGCGCCGGGTGTCCAAGGCCAAGTCCGGCCAGTTCTTCGTGGACAGCCGCGTGCTGCCGCAAACCCTGGACGTGATGCGGACCCGCGCCAAGTATTTCGGCTTTGAGCTGGTACTGGGCCACCCGGAAGAGGCGGGCAAGGGCGAATACTTCGGCGCCTTGTTCCAGTATCCGGGCGAGGCCGGCGACTTGATCGACCTGACCCCGCACATCGCCGCGGTCAAGGCCAAGGGCGCGGTGGCGGTGGTGGCCGCCGACATCATGGCCTTGGTGGCGTTGAAATCTCCGGGCGAGATGGGCGCGGACGTCGCCATCGGCAACACTCAGCGCTTTGGCGTGCCAATGGGCTTCGGCGGACCGCACGCCGCCTATTTCGCGTTCAAGGACGAAATGAAGCGCTCGGCGCCTGGCCGCATCATCGGCGTGTCCGTGGACGCCAAAGGCAAGACCGCGCTGCGCATGGCGCTGCAGACCCGCGAGCAGCACATCCGCCGCGAAAAAGCCAACTCCAATATCTGCACCAGCCAGGTGCTTCTGGCCAATATCGCCGGCATGTACGCGGTGTATCACGGCCCGGAGGGCGTCAAGCGCATCGCGGCCCGCATCCACCGTCTGGCCGCCATTTTCGCGCACGCGGTCAAGGCCGATGGCGGCAAGCTGGTGTTCGATCGTTTCTTCGACACGGTGCAAGTTGACGCTCCCAAGGCCGACGCGGTGTATCAGGCGGCGTTGGCCGCCGGCTACAATCTGCGCCGCGCAGGCGGCAATGTGTTGGGCGTGGCTTTCCACGAGGCGGCCACTGAAACCGATCTGGCGCGTCTGATTGAAATCTTCACAGGCAAGAGCGCCGATATCGCCGCCTTGGACGCCGCGGCTGCCGATGCGATTCCGGCCGGGTTGAAGCGCGAATCCGCTTTCATGAGCCACCCGGTGTTCAACACCCATCATAGCGAGCACGAGATGCTGCGCTATATGAAGAAACTGGAAAGCCGCGACCTGGCGATGAATCATTCGATGATCTCGCTGGGCAGTTGCACGATGAAGCTGAACGCCACCAGCGAAATGATTCCGATCACCTGGCCGGAGTTCGCCAATATGCATCCGTTCGCGCCCCGCGAACAGACAGTGGGTTATCTGGAAATGATCGCCGGTCTGGAAACGCAGCTGCGCGCGATCACCGGCTTCGACATCATCTCGATGCAGCCCAACTCCGGCGCCCAGGGCGAGTACGCCGGCCTGTTGGCAATCAGCCGCTACCACGAGTCGCGCGGTGACGGCCAGCGCAATATCTGTCTGATTCCGCGTTCCGCTCACGGCACCAACCCGGCCACGGCGCAGATGATGAATATGCAGGTGGTGGTGGTGGACTGCGACGAGGCGGGCAACGTCGACGTTGCCGATCTGAAGGCGAAAGCCGAGCTGCATTCTGCGCAGCTGGCGGCCTTGATGATTACCTACCCGTCCACCCACGGCGTATTTGAGCAGCCCATTCGCGAAATCTGCGCGATCATCCATCAACACGGCGGCCAAGTGTATATGGACGGCGCCAACCTCAACGCCCAGGTGGGCTTGTGCCGTCCGGCCGACATCGGCGCTGACGTGTCGCACATGAACCTGCACAAGACCTTCTGCATCCCGCACGGCGGCGGCGGCCCGGGCATGGGCCCGATTGGTTTGAAGGCGCATTTGGCCCCGTTCATCGCCAACCACGTGGTGGCGTCGGTGCCCACCGCCCTGCCCGGTCAGACCGCGGTGTCGGCTGCGCCCTTCGGTTCGGCCTCCATTTTGCCTATCTCCTATATGTACATCGCGATGATGGGCGCGGAGGGCATGAAGCAGGCCACCGAGAACGCCTTGTTGTCCGCCAACTATGTGGCGACGCGATTGGCCGAGCACTTTCCGGTGCTGTACACCGGCGCCAACGGCCGGGTGGCTCATGAGTGCATCATCGACTTGCGCCCGCTCAAGGCCGCCAGCGGTGTGACCGAGGTGGACGTAGCCAAGCGGCTGATGGATTACGGCTTCCACGCGCCGACCATGAGCTTCCCGGTGCCGGGCACGCTGATGATTGAGCCGACCGAGTCCGAGCCCAAGGCGGAACTGGATCGTTTCATCGCGGCGATGGCGGCGATCCGTCAGGAAATCGACAAAGTGCAGAACGGCGTGTGGCCTGCGGACGACAATCCGCTGTGCAACGCGCCGCACAGCAAGGCGGACATCGCAGGCGAGTGGCAGCGTCCGTACAGCCGTGAAACCGGCTTGTTCCCGCTGCCCTATGTGCTGGAAAACAAGTTCTGGCCCAGCGTCAACCGCATCGACGATGTTTACGGGGACCGCAATCTGGTGTGCAGTTGCCCGTCCACCGACAGCTACGCCTGATTCGCGCAGGCAAGCGTAAAGCAGCCCCGGCCTTGGCCGGGGCTTTTTTGCGTGTAGACGCGGCCATCTGACACTGGAGTTGAGTGAATATACGACTATCATATTTAATGGAGGATATGACGGCAGGCTGCTTGCCGTTGGTATGTAAACCCTATCAATTAGGAGGCTGCGTTGGCGTTGAGCGTGCCGGCTGCGGTTGCCGCGCCGGATTTTCAGCTGTTGTTCGAACGGTCGCCAGGGCTGTACTTGGTGCTGGACACCGATTTCAATGTCGTCGCCGCCAGCGATATTTATCTGCAGACGACGCTGACCCGGCGCGAGTCCATCCTGGGGCGCAATCTGTTCGATATCTTTCCGGTCAATCCCGACGACCCGGAAGGCGAGGGCTCGCGCAATCTGCGCATTTCTTTGCAGCGTGTGCTGTCCACCGGGGTTGAGGACAGCATGGCGATGCAGAAATACGATATTCCCCGACCGGACGGGAGCTTCGAGGAGCGCTACTGGAGCCCGACAAATTGGCCGGTGAAGCGCGCCGACGGCAGCGTCAGCTGCATCATCCACAGCGTTCAGGATGTCAGCGAGTTTGTGCGCTTGCGCGGCGAGAGCGCGGTGAGGGATTTTTCCGTCGAATGGTTGAAGAATAATGCGGCGGTCTTAGAAGCCGAAATGGTGAATCAGCACGCGCTGATCGCTCGCGCCAACACCGACTTGAAGGAATCGAATAGCGAACTGGCCCGCTTGAATCAGCAAATGCGGGAGCTGGACCAGATGAAGACGCGATTTTTCGCCAATGTCAGTCATGAACTGCGCACCCCGCTGACGCTGATTCTGGGGCAGGTCGAACGCTTCCTGTCCGGGCAAGCCGAGCCGGGGGAGGCGCCCAATCTATCCTTGATCCAGAGGCAGGCGCGCATGTTGTTGCAGCAGGTGAACGATTTGCTGGACGTGGCCAAGCTGGACGCGGGGGAGCTGAAGCTGCGTTATGTGCAGCTGGATCTGGCCGAGTTGGTGCGCCATGTCGCCTCTTATTTTGCTTCTCTGGCCAGCGACAGACGCATCGATTACCAAGTGGCCGCACCGACAACGGCCCCGGCTCAGGTCGATGCGATCAAGTTGCAGCGGGTTTTGTTGAACCTGCTGTCCAATGCCTTCAAATTTACGCCGGACGGCGGTCATATTCAGATCGCGCTGGAACTGCGAGGGCGGCAAGCCGACATTCGGGTGCGTGACAATGGGCCGGGGGTGCCGGCCGAGATGCGCGACAAGGTTTTTGAGCGCTTCGTGCAAGTGGAGGACGGCGATTACGGTCGCCATGGCGGTACCGGGCTGGGCCTGGCCATCGTCAAGGAGTTTATCGAACTGCACCATGGCGAAGTGTGTTTGTCCGCGGCGGAGGGCGGCGGCGCCTTGTTCCAACTGAGCCTGCCCTTGGAGGCGCCGGCGGGGACGCCGGTGGTGTCGGAATACTTGCGGCTGGACGATCTGCTGGCCGGCGGCGCGGTGCCTTTGCCCGCGCCGCAACTGGGCGAGACCGCGGCCTTGCCGGACAAAAACGGCCAAGCGCTGGTGCTGTTGGTGGAGGACAACCGCGATATGAGCGCCTTCATCGCCGGCGCGCTGGGCAAACATTATCGAGTCATGACGGCGCCGGAGGGCGGCCGCGGTTTGCAATTGGCCTTGAGCGAGCAGCCGGACTTGATTATTAGCGATCTGATGATGCCGGGCATGGGCGGCGAAGAGCTGGTGTCGGCGCTGCGCGGCAATCGACAGACCGAGGACATTCCAGTGGTGATGCTGTCAGCGAGGGCCGACGACTCGCTGCGGCTGCGGATGCTGCAGAACAGAGTGCAGGAGTTTTTGTTCAAGCCGTTTTCCGTGGCGGAGTTGCTGGCGCGGGTGGGGCGATTGATTGGAGAGCGGCGCCGCTCGGCGATGCGCCTGAAGCAAGCGTTGTACGCGGCGGAGCAGATTGCCTGGGAGTTGGATCTGGTCGACGACGTCTTGCATGAGGAGGGGCCGGTGGGGCGCATTTTCGGGCGGGCCGAGGATTATCGCCATGACAGCCTGGACGCTTTGCTGGGGCAAATCCATGCGGAGGATCTGGATGAGCTGCGCCGGCGGTGGCTGGCTTTGCCGGCGGAGGCTGGAGAGAGTCTGCACGAATGTCAGTTTCGCATCGCCACGCCGGAGCAGGGGCAGGTATGGATGCAGGTGAGCGCAAGCCTGTGGCGAGACGAGCAGGGACGGCCGCGGCGCGCCATGGGTTTTGCCCGAGACGTATCCACCTTGAAGCGTTCGCAGCTAGATATCGAGTTTCTCGCCAAGCATGACAGTCTGACTCAGCTGCCCAACCGTGTGCAGTTGAATGAGCGGCTGCAATGGAGCTTGAGGAATCATCAGCGTTCGGGGCGGCGCTTGTATCTGCTGTTGGTGGATTTGGACGATTTTCGCCTTATCAACGATAACTTGGGACATGAGGTGGGAGACCGCCTATTGCGTATCGTGGCAGAACGGCTGCGCGCTTGCGTGCGCGGGCATGATCTTTTGTTTCGCATCGGAGGCGACGAGTTTGTGGCTTTGGCCGAAAACGCCGCGGACGGCGACGCCGAGCACTTGGCCGAACAGATGCTGGCGGCGCTGGCGACGCCGTGCCAGGACGGAGATCACCGTTATTTTTTGTCCGCCAGCATCGGGGTTAGCTGCTGCCCCTGCGACGCCGACACGCCGGAGGGTTTGATGCGCGACGCCGATATGGCGATGTACCGCGCCAAGTACGCGGGCAAGAACGGCTATTGTTTCTTCTCCGAGGATATGGCCGACGGCGTGCGTCAGCGCCTGCAGATTGAAACCGGTCTGCGCCAGGCTCTGCAGCGGCAGGAACTGAGGCTTGAGTACCAGCCGCAACTGACGTTGCGCAGCCAGGACATGCTGGGGGTGGAGGCCTTGTTGCGCTGGGAGTTGGATGGGCGCAGGCAATCGCCGGCCGAGTTCATCGCCATCGCTGAAAAAACAGGCTTGATCATCGATATCGACGAATACGTGTTCCGCAATGTCTGCAAGCAGGTCGTGGCCTGGCGAGGGCAGGGGCTGCCGCCCTGGCGAGTCAGCGTCAATCTGTCGGCGCGCTTCTTCGGTTTGCCGGACGCCGTGTCGCGCTTGCGCGTGATCGCAGAAGAAAGCGGGGCGCCGCCAGAGCAACTGTGCTTGGAGATCACCGAGGGCACCTTGATGGACGCGGATAGCGCAATGAAGGCGCTGCCTATGCTCAAGCGCATGGGCTTTCACGTCAGCGTGGATGACTTCGGGACCGGCTTTTCCTCATTGTCCTACCTCAAGCGGCTGCCCATTGATGAATTGAAGATAGACCGCAGCTTCATCATCCGGCTGGATAGCGACGAGCGCGACCTGGCGATGGTGGCGGCCATCGTGTCGATGGCGGAAAGCCTGGGTCTGCAAGTGCTGGCCGAAGGGGTGGAAACCGAGTCCCAGCACGCCTTGCTGTTGGCGCGCGGCTGCCATAGCGGTCAGGGTTATCTCTATTCGCGATCTTTGCCGGCCGAGGAGCTGGTGGCCTGGTGGCGCAGCCGCTTCGAGTGATCAGGGGGCAGGCGGGTTAATGCCGGGTACCGCCTCGCCGGGCAGCCAGTGCCGGTACAGCGCGGCGAAGCTGCCGTCGCGCTTCATCTCATCCAGCGCCTGCTGCCAAGCCTTGATCACCGCGTCCGGCGTCTGACGGGAAAAGGCGATGTAGCCGTAAGTGTGGGAGAAGGTCAGCGCCTTGCGCACCTGGGACGGGTCGAAGCCCTGTTGCCGCAGCTGGTGGGGCAGGGTGGTGTTTTCGCTAACGATGACGTCGGCGCGCTTGCGCATCAACATGTTCAGCAACTGGTCCGGCGTGGCCACGGTGGCCAGATTGGAGAAGTTCTGCGCGCTTAGCAGCTGTTGCAGATACCAGTCCCGAACCACCATGATCTGCGGCAGTTTGCGGGCGTCGTCCAGCGTCTGCAGCTTGATCGGGCTGTCCCGCCGCACGAACAGGCAGCCCAGGGTTTCGGTAACCGGGCCCACCCACTTGAACATGCGTTCCCGTTCTGGGGTGCGGTTGGTGTTGAACAGCACGGTGTTCGGCTGCTGTTGAGCTTGGCGGTAGCCGCGCGCCCAAGGCACAACGGAGATGGGGTCGTGGTTGCCGACGCGGCGCTGTATGCCTTGAACCACCTCCACCACTAGGCCGGAGGCCTTGCCGTCTTGCTCAAACGTCAGAGGCGGATCATCCTCAGTGAGGATGTCCAGCGTGGGGTTTGGCGCGGCCCGCGGTTGCGTGGCGGCAAGGCAGGTCAAAAGCAGAGCAAGCAGGCAGTGGCGGCGGGTCATGTCGATGGCGCTTTGTATTCTGGCTGTTCGCTTTGACTGTAGCGGCAATTTGCGCAGGGCTCAAATTTCGGTCTGGCCCGCGGTGCGAATATGGATATGCATAATCGATGGTTTGTTTTTTGCGCTTATTCGCTTAACCTTCGTTTCTGATACCGAAGATGCCATGCAGTTTGATAAGGAAATGCCGATGAACAAGCAATTGACGATGTTGGCTTTGGCCCTGGCGCCGACCCTGGCACTGGCTGCGCGCCCGTTGACCGTGTGCACGGACGCCAATCCGGAAGGTTTCGACGTGGTGCAGTACAACTCCCTCGTCACCACCAATGCGTCGGCGGACGTGCTGATGAACCGCTTGGTCGAATACGATCCGGCTACTCGCAAAGTGACCCCGGGGCTGGCCGCAAGCTGGCAGGTCAGCGAGGACGGCCTCAGCTATACCTTCAAGCTGCGTCCCAATGTCGCGTTTCACGCCACCGATTATTTCAAGCCTGGCCGCAAGCTGACGGCCGACGACGTAGTGTTCACCTTCGAACGCATGCTCAACCCCGCGCACCCTTGGTACAAGAGCGCGCCGAACGGTTATCCGCACGCGCAGTCGATGCAGTTTCCCAAGCTGATCAAGGCCGTGCAGAAGGTCGATGCCAATACCGTGCGTTTCGAGCTGAACTATCCGGAAGCCACCTTTCTGTCCAGCCTGACGATGGGTTTCGCGTCGATCTACTCGGCTGAATACGCCGGGCAGTTGCTGGCGGCCGGTCGTCAGGCTGACTTGAACGCCAAGCCCATCGGTACCGGCCCTTTTGTCTTCCGTAGCTTCCAGAAGGACGCGGTGGTGCGCTACGCGCCAAACCTCGCCTATTGGGGCGCCAAACCCAAGGTCGGCGCGTTGATCTACGCTATCACTCCTGATTCGGCGGTGAGGGCGCAGAAATTGAAGGCGGGAGAGTGCCAGCTAGCCTTGTCACCCAAGCCGCAGGATGTGTTGGCGGCCAAGGTCGATTCCAAGCTGCAGGTGTTGCAGACCCCTGCTTTCATGACGGCCTTCATCGCCTTCAACAGCCAGAAAAAGCCGCTGAACAACCCCTTGGTGCGGCAGGCGCTCAACCTGGCTTTCGATAAGAGCAGCTACCTGAAAACGGTATTCGACAACACCGCCACCGCGGCGGACCTGCCTTATCCGCCCAATACGTGGAGTTATAACAAGGGCGTGAAGCCCTATCCCTACGATACGGCGCGAGCCAAGAAGCTGCTGGCCCAGGCAGGCTATCCAGACGGTTTCGAAACCACGGTATGGGTGCGACCCAGCGGCAGCACGCTGAACCCCAATCCCAAGGCCGGCGCCGAACTGTTGCAGTCGGATCTGGCCAAGATCGGCGTTAAGGTGCAGATCAAGGTGATCGAGTGGGGGGAGCTGATCAAGCGCGCCAAAGCCGGAGAGCATGAGCTATTGTTCATGGGGTGGGCTGGCGATAATGGCGACCCGGACAATTTTCTGACACCGCAATTCTCCTGCTCGGCGGTGCAGTCCGGCACCAATTTCGCGCGTTTCTGCGACGTCAAGCTGGACAAGTTCATCAGCGATGGCAAGAAGAGCAGCGACTTCGCGCAGCGCGCCAAACTGTATCTGGCGGCGCAAAAGTTGATCCAGGAACAAGCCTTGTGGCTGCCGTTGGCGCACCCAACCGCTTACGCATTGGCAAGCAAGAGTTTGAGCGGCTATGCAGTTAGCCCGTTTGGACGTGTGGACTTTGGGCGAGCGCAGTTGAATTGAGCCCGGTGGACTGGCTGTTTGAGGCTGGTCCGTCAGGTTTTGTCAGCACGGGGGGCTAGACTCCGAGTAATGTTCGGATGTGAACCTATAAGTGAATATTTTCCCGTATCAAGTAATTGAGCATCGTATTTTTGTTGAAATGTTGTTTTGGCGTATTTATTTTTTCGATTAGAAACTGTCTGCTTCCTAAAGATGACATTGCTTGAGTGCGTGCTTGTTATCTTGGGAAGAAGCCTAGTACTCTGAGAACGAGTGGATAGAGGACTGAGCAGCCAAAGGCCGGTGAGAGCCATTGTCTTGGCAGTGGCAGTGTTTTTCCCATATCCGCGGCGATCTTGCCGCTATTTTACCGCGTTGCGCGGATGCCACGCCGGCAGCCAGGCTCCCGTGGATACGGCAGGGAAGACAGTCTGCCATGCAAAATGTTCCAAATCATCAGGACTACGCAATTTAATAATAATTATTCTAATTTTTGCGCTCTCTTTTTAAGTGTTATTGGGAAGTAATCTTAAAAAGAACATCATTTTCCCCGTCGTATCTAGTTGAAACTACTCACTGGCCTATTTAGCGTGCGCTCACCCTCGCTTATGGCAAAAGTTTCGCGTATCATCAAACCTTGGTTGGGATAAACATGACATAAGAATATAATGCAAACTAGACGAACACAACAAAGTCGTAGGGAGTCCACCATAGGGAAACTGGTGGAAGCGGCCATCGAGTGTCTGCTGGAGTTTGGCTATCACGGTACCAGCGTGCAGTTGATCTGCAGCCGGGCCGGCGTCTCCCAGGGGGCCTTATTCCGCCATTTCGCCACCAAGAACGAACTGATGCTGCCGGTGGGGCGCAAGGTGGTCGACGATATTTTCGAGGCCGGCCTCAAGCTGGCGGCGGAAATGCCCGGGACGATGCCGGAAGAGGAGAGAATCGTCGCGCTGATGAAGGCCTTGGTGCTGTCGCCGCGCCACATCGTGTTGATGGAACTGCTGATGGCGGCGCGAACCACCGCCGACCTGCGGGAAATTTTCCTGGCCAGCTCCAGCAACTACTTCCGCGATCGATTCGTCGCGATGATGGCGTCGCTGTTTCCGCGTTACGCGATCTCTACCGGCTTCTTCGCCACTTTACTGACCATGATGACTACCTTCCACGGCATGGCTTTGTACCGAATGCTGAACGAGCATCCGGAAGGGGACAAAATGCGCGAACAGTGGTTGCTGACCGCCTTGCGCACCGAACTGGAGCGCATCCGCGCGGAAGGCGCCGATAGCCGTAACCCGTTGTACCAGCTCCCGTTCTAAACCGCTTCGTTGTCAGCCGGGGGGAACTGCAGTTTGACGCAGAGCCCGCCCCCGGCGTTGCGGCTCAACTCCACCGCCGCTCCGTGCCGGTGGGCGATCTCCCTGACAATGGCCAAGCCCAGGCCGCTGCCGCTACTGGCTGCGCCGGCGATGCGATAAAAACGCAGCCATACCTTGTCTTGTTCCGTTTCTGCGATGCCGTGGCCGTTGTCGTCGACACGCAGCCACGGCGTCGGCAACGCGCCGGCCGCGATCGTGATTTGCGCGTCCCGGTCCCTGGGGTGGTAGCGGATGGCGTTGTCCAGTAGGTTGGCCAGCAATTCCCGCAGCAGACCGGCGTTGCCGCGTATCCGCACCGTATCCTCCCCTTCGTAACCCAGATCCGCGCCTTGGCCGTGCGCCCAGGGCGCTTGCTCCAGAGCCCACTCCCTGACCCAGGCTGCCAGGTCCATGTCGTGCAGTTCGATAGCTTGGCCGTTGTCCGGCTCCACTCGCGCCAGTTGCAATAGCTGGTGCACGCCGTGGCTGGCGCTGTCCAGAGAGGCGAGCAGTTTGTCCAATTGCTGGCGCAATGAGGGCTCGAGCGCTTGGCGACGCGCCAACTCCGCTTGCGTCCGCATCACTGCCAGCGGCGTTTTCAGCTGATGGGCGGCGTCGTCGATGAAGCGGCGGCGCGCCGCCTGCAATTTATGCCAGCGCACGCCTTGCTGGTTCAGCGCCTCCACCAAGGGCGTCAACTCGGTGGGCAACTCGCGGCTGGGCAGGGGGCTGAGATCGGTTTCCTTGCGCGCCACCACATTACGGGACAGACGACGCAAAGGGCGCAGGCTATGGCCAACCGCCAGCAGCACGATGGCAAGCATGAGGATGCCGAGCAGCGTTTCCTGCGCTAGGGATCCGATGAGCAAGGTACGTGCCAGTTGCTCTCGCGATTCAGGCGTTTCCGCCACCTGTATCCACACGTCCTGGCTGCGCAGCGTGCTCATGTCGCGCACCGATAGCCGCAAGGTCAGCAGGCGCAGCGTTTCGCCGTGATAGGGGATGTCCATGTAATCGGGTTGGTAGCGGATGCCCTCGCGCCGGCGCGGCGGCGGCAGCGGTAAATCGTCGTAGCCGGTGAGCAGCGCGCCGTCCGCGCGGCTGACGCGATAGAACACCTTGCCGGAAGCGTTGGACTCGAACATCTGCAGGGCGAAATAGGGGATGTCCACGCTGACGGCGCCGTCATGGGCGGCGACGCCGTCGGCGATGGCGCGGCCGGAGCTGAGCAACATGCGGTCGAAGGCGGTATTGGCCGCCTGCAAGGCGCGGTTGTAAGTCATCCAGCCGTCCAGCGCCAGCATCAGCAGCAGTGGAGCGGACAGCCCGAGCAGCAATTGCTTGCGCAAGCTGGCGGGTTTGAAACGGGAGAGGGCGGTTCGCATTTACGGAGTGGTCAACAGATAGCCCAGCCCGCGCAGGGTCACGATGGAAACCGGCTGGCCGGCCAGTTTCTTGCGCAGGCGGTGCACATAGATTTCGATGGCTTCGGCGCTGCCGGTTTCATCCAGGCCGAAAATCTTTTCCGATAGCTGGCTCTTGCCGATAGCCTTGCCGCCTTGCAGCATCAGCACTTCCAGCACCGCGTGCTCGCGCGGGGTCAGGTGCAGCGCGTCGCCGCTCAGTTGAAACTGGCGTCCGACGCTGTCGTAGCTGAGGGGGCCTAATTCCAGCAGAGGGCTCTCTCGGCCGTGGCTGCGGCGGATCAGCGCGCGCACCCGAGCTTCCAGTTCGTTGAGATCGAAGGGCTTGGCCAGATAGTCGTCGGCGCCCAGGTCCAGGCCGCGCACCCGCTCCTCCACCGAGCCGTGCGCGGTCAGTATCAGCACCGGCAGCGTTTGCTTGCGGCCGCGCAGCCGGCGCAGGACTTCCCAGCCGTTGAGTTTGGGCAGGTCCAAGTCAAGGATGGCCAGCGCGTAGTCTTGCGTGCGGAGCACATGATCGGCGTCGCTGCCGTTGAGCATACAGTCCACCGCGAAACCGGCCTGTCGCAAGGCCTGGGCCAGCGATTCGGACAAGGCCGGATTGTCTTCCACCAAGAGCAGGCGCATGGTTGAGTCACTGAAAGCGGATTGAAAGCTTTACTCTAATATCATGGCTGGGCAAGCGAAGCCAATAGAGCTGCGCGATTCGAAAGATGTCGCCAACATCTTCATCTACCTAGGAGCAACACCATGAATAGAGTCAGAAGCCTGTCCGCGCTGTGCTGTGCGCTGGGTTCCGCCGCCGTTTGGGCTGCATTGCCCGCCGGCTATCCCGCCAGTTACCAGAACCTGGTGGACGCCGCCGTCAAGGAAGGCAAGGTGGTGGTGTATTCGGCCACCGACAGCGCCGCAGCGCGGCCCCTGATCAAGGACTTCCAGGCCTTGTATCCCAGCGTCAAAGTGGAATACCACGATATGAACAGCACCGAGATCTACAACCGCTTCATCAGCGAGAACGCGGCCAACAGCGCCAGCGCCGACGTGGTGTGGAGTTCGGCGATGGATCTGCAGGTGAAGTTCGTCAATGACGGCTACGCCGCCAGCTATGCTTCACCAGAGGCGGCCAATCTGCCGTCCTGGGCGCATTATCAGCAGCAGGCCTACGGCACCACCTACGAGCCGGTGGCCATCGTCTACAACAAGCGCTTGCTGAAGCCGGAAGAAATCCCGCAGACCCGCGCCGACCTGGTGCGCATCCTCAAGGCGAACCCGGCCCGCTTCAAGGGCAAGGTCACCACCTACGATGTGGAGAAGTCCGGCGTCGGTTTCAACTTCCTGACCCAGGACGTGCGTCACAACGCCAACGGCGCCTGGGAATTGGCGCGTATGCTGGGCGCCAGCGGCGTCAAGCTGCAAACGTCCACCGGGGCGATGATGGAGCGGATCTCCTCGGGCGAAAACCTGATCGGCTACAACATCCTCGGCTCCTACGCTTACGCCAAGGCGAAGAAAGACCCGGCCATCGGCTACGTCTATCCCAAGGACTACACCCAGGTGGTCAGCCGGCTGGCCATCATCTCCAAGAAAGCGCGCAATCCCAGCGCGGCGCGACTGTGGCTGGACTATCTATTGTCCAAGCGCGGCCAGACCGTGCTGGCTAACCAGTCGGATCTGTTCTCGCTGCGCAGCGATGTGAGCGGCGCGACTTCCATTGCCGCCTTGAACCAGCAATTGGGCGGCAGCGCCAAGCCCATTCAGGTGGGCACCGGCCTGCTGGTCTATCTGGACCAGGCCAAGCGGCTGGACTTCATGCGCAGCTGGCAGCAGGCGCTGAAGAAGTAGCGACTCCCTCCGGCCGCCGCGGCCGTCGTTTCCGATGACTCAATCAGCCGTCCGCCGCGCGCGGACGGCGCAGAGGCCTGCGCGCAGGCCTGGGAGCAAGCATGAATTCCTCCATTAATCCGACAGCCCTCGCCGCGGCCGCCGACGCCGCCGCGCACGGCGGCCGGCCGGGTTGGAGCGCCGCCGGCCGCTGGCTGGTCTTGGGCGCGCTGGCCCTGCTGGTGCTGGCCCCGCTATCGCTGGTGATCTACCAAAGCCTGCTGGATCAGCCTTTCTTCATGGCGGACAAGAGCATGGGGCTGGCCGCTTACCGCTTTGTGTTCGCCGACCCCGATTTTTGGTCCGCGCTCGGCAACTCGCTGGTGATCGCCGCCGGCATGGCCTTGATCGCCATCCCGTTGGGCGGCGTGCTGGCGTTTGTGATGGCGCGCACCGATTTGCCCGGCCGTCGCTGGCTGGAGCCCTTGCTGCTGACGCCGGTGTTCGTGTCGCCGATGGTGCTGGCTTTCGGCTATGTGGTGGCGGCCGGTCCGGTGGGCTTTTACTCCTTGTGGTTCAAGCAGTGGTTCGGCGTGGAAGAGGTGCCTTGGAATATTTATTCCCTGATCAGCATCGCGGTGGTGGCGGGCCTGACCCATGTGCCGCATGTCTATCTGTACGCGTCGGCGGCGCTGCGCAATCTGGGCTCGGACGTTGAGGAGGCGGCGCGGGTGGCCGGCGCCAGCCCCTTCCGCGTGGCGCGCGACGTCAGCTTGCCCATGGTGATGCCGTCGATGCTGTTCGCCGGCGTGCTGGTGGTGTTCCTCGGTTTCGAGGTGTTCGGCCTGCCGCTGGTGCTGGGCGACCCGGAAGGGCATCTGGTGTTGGCCACCTATCTGTACAAGCTGACCAATAAACTGGGGGTGCCGTCCTATCACCTGATGGCGGCGGTGGCGGTATGTCTGATCGCGATCACCTTTCCGCTGGTCTTGTTGCAGCGCCGGCTGTTGCGCAGCGCCCAGCGTTTCGTCGCGCTCAAGGGCAAGGCCGGCCGTCAGCACCCCTTGTCGCTGGGGCCGTGGCGCTATCTGGCGTTGGCCATCGTGCTGCTGTGGCTGTTCCTCACCGTGGTGGTGCCGATTTCCGGCATCGCGCTGCGCTCCGTGGTCAGCCACTGGGGCGAGGGCGTGTCCTTGCTGGAAACGCTGACGCTGGATCATTACGCGCTGGTGTTCGAGGAGGACAACATCGTCCGCGCCATCGTCAACACCCTGGGCGTCGGCATCATAGGCGGCGCGCTGGCGGTGGGCTTCTACACCCTGGTCGGGTTCGCCGGCCACCGCCGCCACGATTGGGGCGCGCGTCTGCTGGACTATCTGGTGCTGTTGCCGCGCGCCGTGCCGGGCATCCTGGCTGGTCTGGCCTTCCTGTGGGTGTTCCTGTTCGTGCCCGGCTTGCAGGGCGCCAAGAACAGCATGCTGTCGATCTGGCTGGCCTACACCGTGGTCTGGCTGGCCTACGGCATGCGCCTGGTGCAGAGCGCCTTGCTGCAGGTGGGGCCGGAGCTGGAGGAGGCCGCCCGCACCGCGGGGGCCAGCCAGCGGCGGACCAGCCTGGACGTGACGCTGCCCTTGATCCGTTTCGGCCTGCTGTCCAGCTGGCTGCTGATCTTCATGATTTTCGAGCGGGAGTATTCGACCGCGGTGTATTTGCTGTCGCCGGGCACCGAGGTGATCGGTTCCCTGCTGGTGTCCCTGTGGGCCACCGGCGCGGTGGACCAAGTGGCGGCGCTGTCTGTGATCAATATCTTGATGGTGGGCGCCGGCTTGGCGCTGGCCTTGCGTCTGGGAGTGAAACTTCATGACTAAGCTGAGCGTGCGCGATCTGCATCTGAATTACGAGCAGAATCCAATCTTGAAGGGCGTTTCCTTTGATCTGGCCGCCGGCCAGGTTGTATCCCTGCTCGGCGCTTCCGGCAGCGGCAAGACCACCTTGCTGCGCGCCATCGCCGGGCTGGAGCAGCCGTCGGCCGGCCAAATCCTGCTGGACGGCCGCCCCTTGTACGACGCGTCCGCCGGCTGCAATCTGGCGGTGGAGCAACGCTCGCTGGGACTGGTGTTCCAGTCTTACGCCTTGTGGCCGCATCGCACCGTGGCGCAGAACGTCGGCTACGGCTTGAAGCTGCGTCAGACTCCGTCGGCGGAAATCGCCGTGCGAGTGAGGCAGATTCTGGACAAGCTCGGGCTCGGGCATTTGGCCGAGCGCTATCCGCATCAACTGTCCGGCGGCCAGCAGCAGCGCGTGGCCATCGCCCGCGCGCTGGTCTACAACCCGCCGGTGATTCTGCTGGACGAGCCCTTGTCCAATCTGGACGCCAAGCTGCGCGAAGAGGCGCGCGCCTGGCTGCGCGAATTGATCGTGTCGATGAATTTGTCCGCCTTGTGCGTCACTCACGATCAGGGCGAGGCGATGGCGATGTCGGACCAGATTTTGTTGTTGAAGAACGGCCGCATCGAGCAGGCCGGCAGTCCCACCGAGCTGTATTCCGCGCCGGCTTCCCTTTATACCGCGCAATTCATGGGCGCCAACAACACGCTGCAAGCCAAGGTGGCGGCCCGGGACGGCGACAGCGTGACCCTGCAGGGCGAGGGCTGGC
Organism: Chromobacterium sp. IRSSSOUMB001; assembly: GCF_023507765.1. Taxonomy (NCBI): domain Bacteria; kingdom Pseudomonadati; phylum Pseudomonadota; class Betaproteobacteria; order Neisseriales; family Chromobacteriaceae; genus Chromobacterium; species Chromobacterium sp. IRSSSOUMB001. Next base: position 62,380 of record NZ_JALCYU010000002.1, on the reverse strand, counting down.
AGCTGCGAGCCACCGCGCGGCAGGCATTGCAGGTGGGGCAGCAGGCGGAGGCGGTGATCCGGCTGGAGCGGCTGCGGGTGCAGGACGAGCCCGGCGGCAACAGCCTGCCGGCGCGCCTGATCGCATCGATGTATCTGGGCGACCGCTGGGAATACCTGTTGCAGCATGGCGATCTGCGTTTGCGCGCCTTTGGCCAGCAGGCCAGGTCTAACGGCGAGTGCTGGGCGGAGTTCGGGCTGGAGGACACCTGGGCGTTCGAGGCCGCTTCGGCTTGAGGGTGTTTCGGTAGGTCTTAGATCGGGGGCAAGCCAAGCTTGCCCTTTTTTTGCGCCCGCATGCATGGGAGGGCCGGGAGGGCGCAGATCACGCATCCTGCAACTTGGGGCGAAGAGCCTGTCCTATGTCCGCTGCGCCGTGGCGGGATGGGGGCTAGGGCGTTGAGCCTGTCGTCAAGAATGCCCGTGCGTTGTGTGTGCCTCTTCTTCCGCCGCAAGGTTTGGCGGCGCTTTTGCTTATGAGGCTTTGGGTGGGCTAAAGAGTGGGAGCAAGCATTGCTCCACATGGTGAAATGGATGCGAGGGTGCGCCGCTGTAGCTGTATTCGCGTTGATCTTCTTATCCTTTTTCCGGGACTGTCTCCACTTTGCTTGCCGCAGGTGTAGGCGGCTGGGGAGCTTTTGACGCAATGAAAAAGGCCCGCTTGCGCGGGCCTTTTTCTCATTCTGTTCGTGGGTTCTTGCGTCGAACCGACAAATTAGAATGCGTGGATCATGTTCACGCCAACGGCCTTCAGGTCGTTGTTTTTGATGGCGTTGTCGCCGCTCTTAACGTCGAACACACCGAACTGGGCACCGAAGGTGGTGCGCTTGGAGATCGCGTAGTCAACACCCAGTACGTACTGGTTGTAGCCGCTGTTACCCAGTTTCTTGCCACCCAGCTCAACCTTGTCGCCGTGGGCGTAGCTGAATTTCGGGGTGAAAGCGCCCAGGGTGTAGGCAGCGGTCAACGAGTACTCGCGAGTCTTGTACTTGTCGTTCAGACCAGCATTGTTCAGATCGGAAGCCGGCACGCCGTTGATGACTGCGTTAGCCCAAGTGCTGCCAACGATGTCCAGGCCACCTTTTTGCTGCTGGTAACCGAAGGCAACCAGCAGGTTGTTGGCGTTGTAGCCAACTTCCAGACGATGCTTGTCATTGGCGGTGCTGTTAACCGAAGTAACGGCAGTCAGGCCTGTGCCAGCAGCTTTGCCTACGGAGTACTTGTTGTTAGCATCGAAATAGATGTTGTAGGCGGACTGAGCTTTGCTCTCGTGGATGTACGCGTACTTACCGAAGAAGCCGCTGTTTTCGTAGCCGATGCCAACGATAGCGCTTTCACGAGCTTGGGTGTCCTTGCTCTTGTCTTCTTTGGTGCCGTATTGCAGGGCAGCGCTGAAGCCAGCGATGCTCGGCAGGTCGTAGCGTACGGAGTTCTTCAGACGGGTGCCGTCACGAGTGAACACGCCCAGACCCAGTGCGTCGCTACCGTATTCCCAGCTGTCGACGATGCCCATATCGCTGTCCAGGAAGTTGGACACGTTGCCCAGACGCAGGGTGCCCAGATCGCTCTGCAGGCCTACGAAGGAGTTACGGTTAGCGAAGGTGCCGGTGGAGGAGTTGGACTTGGAAGCGCCGTCAACGCTGAAGCCGGTTTCAACTTGCCAGATAGCCTTCAGACCGTTGCCCAGGTCTTCCTTGCCTTTGAAGCCGATACGGGAACCCAGGTCGTCGATGTTGGTGATCTTGGTGGAACCATCGTCAACGTATTCAACGCCGCCTTTGATTTTGCCGTAGATGGTCACGTCAGCGAAAGCTGCAGCCGGCAGAGTAGCTACCAGCAGGGCGATCAGACTCTTTTTCATGGTCAAGTCATCCTTTTATATGGGTTTAGGAATGTGAGCAAATGCTATTGGCTAAGTTGTTTAAATGCAACTTTTCGGTAAACGCTGTGTTGCAAATCAACAACCAATTGTTGCTTTGTATGTGTGGTTTTACATGCGAATGTCTGCATAAGCCAATGAAGCAAATGGGGAAATTATGAAATTCACTCATTGGCGGTCACTGTTGTAAAAAAACACTATCAAGCGGAAAGCGTGATGACGGGCGGGTATGCCGGGGTTTGGACGAGAGGAGAGCAGTGTGTGGAGTGAAAAAAAATGAGCCCGCGGAAGGCGGGCTCAAAAATCAACGTGACTTGAAGAGAATTCACGATGCTGCAAGAAGCACATCAAAATGAATTCGTATCTGAATCATAATAGAAAGCATTGGCTATGTAAATAGCTTGAGGTCCGACGTTTTTACGCATCGCTGTGATTTCGTGTGTGAGCGGCAACTCCTTGTTTGCAAAAACATAATTTGATTTGTTTGGTCTGGTTGATGATCAATGTCTCGGCTATTGTCTGTGCTCGCTTCCGCATAGATTGTTTGGTTTGGCGGTTTTAGGTTTCGCTTCTTTTGTTGGTTTCGGTTCCCGGTTAAGGTGGGCGGGTGGCATGGGCGGACGCCGCGCGACTCACTTTATAGAAGGAAGGACTGACGAGATGAAACTGGAAACCCTGGCGGTGCATGCCGGCTACGCGCCGGATCCGACAACCAAGGCGGTGGCGGTGCCTTTGTACCAAACGACCAGCTACGCTTTCGATAGCACCCAGCACGGCGCGGATCTGTTCGATCTCAAGGTGCAGGGCAATATCTACACCCGCATCATGAACCCGACCACCGACGTGCTGGAAAAGCGGGTGGCGGCGCTGGAGGGCGGGATTGGCGCCTTGGCGGTGGCTTCCGGCATGGCGGCGATCGCCTATGCGATACAAACCATCGCCGAGGCCGGCGACAACATCATCGCGACCAGCACCTTGTATGGCGGCACTTATAATCTGTTCGCCCACACCTTGCCGCAACTGGGCATCGAGGTGCGCTTCGTCGACTATCGCCGGCCGGAGCAGATCACGGAGTTGGTGGACGCGCGCACCAAAGCGGTGTTCTGCGAGTCCATCGGCAATCCGCTAGGCAATGTGGTCGATTTCGCCGCCTTCGCCGAGCAGGCGCATCGTCATGGTCTGCCCCTGATCGTCGACAACACGGTACCGTCTCCTTATCTATGCCGGCCGTTCGAGCACGGCGCCGATATCGTGGTGCACAGCCTGACCAAGTATCTGGGCGGGCACGGCAACAGCATAGGCGGCGCCATCGTCGACAGCGGCCGCTTTCCCTGGGCGGAGCACGCCGAGCGCTTCGCGCGCTTGAACACGCCGGACGTCAGCTATCACGGCGTCAACTATGTGGAGGCGCTGGGCGCGGCTGCCTATATCGCGCGGGCGCGAGTGGTGCCCTTGCGCAATATGGGAGCGGCGCTGGCGCCGTTCAACGCCTTTCTGATTTTGCAAGGCATAGAGACACTGGCGTTGCGCATGGACCGAATCTGCGCCAACGCGCAGCAAGTGGCCGAGCATCTGCGAGCTCATCCTGCGGTGGAGTGGGTTGAATACGCCGGGCTGGAGGATCACCCGAACCACGGGCTGGCGCGGCGTTACTTCGGCGGCAAGGCTTCCGGCGTACTGTCCTTCGGCATCCGGGGCGGCGCGGCGGCAGGCGGGCGCTTTATCGACGCTTTGCAGTTGGTGACCCGGCTGGTGAATATCGGCGACGCCAAGTCGCTGGCCTGCCACCCCGCCACCACCACCCATCGCCAGTTGTCGGCCGACGAGCAATTGCGCGCCGGGGTGCGGCCGGAAATGGTGCGTTTGTCGATAGGCATCGAACACATCGACGACATCCTGGCCGATGTCGACCAGGCGCTGGCGGCTGCCGCGTCTTAAGCCTTGGTTGGAACTTGTTTACGATTGAGAAAGAGGAATGAGCTGAGGGAGCATGAGTATTTCGACGCCGTGCTCGCCGTGTCGCGTTTCGGATGCGAAGCAGATCGTGAACAGGTTCTCAGCCGCGGCGCAGTACTTGCGGATTCATGCCGTTGGGCAGGTGGTGATGCCATTTGCCGTCGAGAAAGCTTTGGATTACTTGCTGGACCTTGCCGTGCAGGGTCCAGCCGGCGTCTCGGGCGATGGCGGCCGCGGACAGCGGTTTGCCGTCTGCTTGCGGTGAAGGGGCAAGGTACTCCAGCGGATGGTTCGCCAGCATGGGGTGGTCGATCTCCTCGCGCGACAGCAAGGTCAGTTGATGGTGCAGCGGGTCGCGCGCGATGCGTTGATAGAGCGCGTCGATGTTTTCTTCCGGTCCTTCCAGTATTTGCAGGAAGTCGTCGTTCAGCATCAGCAGCACGCTTGCGATGCCCTGGCTTTGGTTGTAGTCGCGAAAACGGCGGATGCGGTTGTGCATGGTTTCGGCGGAAACCGGGTGGTGGGCTGCACTGCTGTAGATCAAGCGGATCATGTGCGCTCCTGCCAAGTGGCGAGTGCTCTGGCTTCAGTATAGTGATTTAGAGCCGAGCCAGCTTGAGCCAGCCCAATACGCAGGCGAACGCCACGGCGGCGTGGAGCCAGGCGCGGCGGCGGAACCATCGCGCGCTTTGTTCCGGCGACAAGGTGGTGATGATGAGCGGCCCGCTTTGCTCATCGCCACTCAGCAGCAAGGAGGCCGGCTGTCGCGCCAGTTCCTGCTGCAGGGCGATGACTTCGCGTTGAGCCGCCGCGCGCGCCAGCGACCATTCCTGCCCGCTGAGTTGGCCGTCTCCATCCAGGTCGAAGCGTCGCAACAGGTCTTCCTTGTCGTTTTTCCATTCCGCCAGTTTGGCGCCGATGTCCAGGCGCAAGTCCAGAGCGGTGGCGCGAGAATCCAGGCGTCGCAACTGGCCGCGGACATAGATGGCCTCGTCTTCGTCTATCCATTCCTCTATCAGCAGCATGCCATCCTCGTGCCAGCGGCGCCGGTGGCGGGCGACCACTTGCGCTGCGCCGGGGAGGATGGTGGCTTCCGCGTCGCCGTCCACTAGCAGGAAGCTGTCGTCGCTGCTGATTTCCGGCGGGTTGGTACTGGTTGCCATTCGGTTGGAGCGTTGCAAGGCCCAGGCCAGCCAGTCATCCCAGTCCAGCTTGCGGCGCTCGTCTATGCGCCAGCAGCGATACCAGGCGCAGCGCCGGCCGCTTAAGGGGCTGTAGTTGGGCGCGCCGGGATGGCAGCGGGCCCGGCCGCATAATTCGACCTGACCCAACGCCGCGCTGCCCAGCCTGGAGGTGGGCGTGTCCGCCACCTGGCGATAATGACGGTAGTTCATGCGCCAGCTTATCAGCCCGACGATGGCCGCGATCAGCAGGCCGTGGCGGGCTTCTCCGCCAAGGAGTGATATGGCTGCGGCCAGCAGATACAGGGTCAGCCCCAGGACTTGCAGCACAGAGGGGAGCGCCGGCATGTCAGTCGCGCGCGAACAGCGCTTTCATGTCCACGTCGCGGGTTTCCGCGGCGGCAAAACGCAGCGGCCGGGCCGGCGGGAAGTGAAATAATCGGGCCAGCAGCACATCGGGGAACTGTTCGATGCGGGCGTTGTGGAGTTTGACCGCCTCATTGTAAAGTTCGCGGCGATCCGCCAACGCTTCTTCCAGTTGGCTGATGCGCGCGCTTAATTGCGAGAATTGCTGATCCGCCTGCAGCGCCGGGTAGGCTTCGACCACCGCGTACAACTGGCTGATCAGACCGTGCAGGCGGCCTTCCGCTGCGCCGAGGGCTTCCGGATCCCGGGCCCGGGCGGAGTCGGCCACCGCGCCGCGGGCGGCCATGACCTGTGTCAGGGTTTCCTGTTCGAACTGGGCGTATTGCCGGCACACCTCCACCAGCTTAGGCAACTCGTCGTGTCGCTGTTTGAGGATGACATCAATATTGGCCCAGCTTTGCGTCAACTGGTGCTTCAAATTGATCAGCGCGTTGTATAGCGTGATCAGGTAGAGAAAGACGGCGGCGATGACGCCGAGAAAAACGGCGAGCTTCATGGTGGGATCTCTCCGGAGGCAGGCGTCGCCGATGCGCGGCGACCATGCACCGCATTATCGTGCAACGATGTTTTTTTGTCTGCGCCCGGGTCGGGTCTCGCCCAGGCGGTTGAGATGTTCAGGGGGAAGCGTGATTCGGATCAACATCATAGGCGCGGGGCGCCTGGGCAAGACCTTGGCGGCGTTGGCGCGGCGTTCCGGCCGCTACAGCGTGCAGGACGTGATGACGCGCAATATGGGCTCCGCCGCCGCCGCCTGCGCCTTCATCGGCATGGGCCGGCCGGTGACGGAGTGGGTGGATTTGGCCGCCGCCGATCTTTATCTGCTGGCGGTGCCGGATGCGGCGATCGCCGATTGCGCCCAGCGGCTGGCCGCGGCCGGCGTGCCGTCCGGCGCTGTGGTGTTTCATGCCAGCGGCGTTAGCGGGTCCGAATTATTGCGGGCGACGGCGGCGCGCGGCGCGTATATCGGCAGCCTGCATCCGGCGTTTTCCTTCGCCGATCCCGCTGTCGCGCTTGAAGGGTTTTCCGACGTGCTGTGCGCGCTGGAGGGCGACGCCGAGGCGTGCGTCGCTTTGCGGGCGCTGGCGCAGGCCATAGGCGGGCGGCCGTTTGAACTAACCAACGGCGGCAAGCCGGCCTATCACGCGGCCTTGTCGGTGGCGTCCAATTATCTGGTGACGCTGACCGCCATCGCGCGGCACTTGGCCGGGCAGGGCGGTGTGCCGGAAGAATTGATTACGCCCTTGCTGGGCGGTCTGATGCGGCAGACCTTGGAGAACGCGCTGGCGCTAGGGCCGCAAGCGGCCTTGACCGGGCCGATCGCGCGGGGCGACGCGTCGACGGTGGCCCTGCATTTGCAGGCGATGGACGATGGCGAGTTGCGCGCCGTCTATCAAGCCTTGGGCAGACAGACGGTCGCGCTGGCCGGCGAAGGGTTGCCAGAACCGGCGCGCCGGCAAGTGCTAAGCGCGCTGGCGTTCGAGGAGGGCTCCGAGCCTGTTCAAGGTCTCGCGAGCCAGGGCGAGACAGGCGAAAACGGCTGAGAAAGCGGAATGTACGCATGGTACATGAGCATTTCGAAGCCGGCGCTCATCGCACAATTTCCCTTCCGACGCGCAGCGGACTTTGAGTACGCTCTCAGGTTGGCAGCGCCACCTTGAACACCTGGCGCAGATAGGCGAGGAAGGTTTCGTCGCTGCACATGGTCTTGCCCGGGCTGTCGGACAGCTTGGCCACCGGCTGGCCGTTGCAGCTGACCAATTTGAGGACAATTTGCAGCGGCTCAAGCCCCATGTCGTTGGTGAAATGAGTGCCGATGCCGAAGCTGACTTGTATGTTGGGGCTGAAGTGGCGGTGCAGGTCCAGCGCGCTGTCCACGCTCAGGCCGTCGCTGAAGGTCAGCATTTTGGTGGCCGGGTCGATGCGTAGCTTGCGGTAATGTGCGATCGCCTTTTCGCCCCATTGATAGGGGTCGCCGCTATCATGGCGCAGGCCGTCGAACAGCTTGGCGAAATAAAGGTCGAAGTCCGCCAGGAAAGCGTCCATGCCCACTACGTCGGTCAGCGCGATGCCGAGGTCGCCGCGATATTCCTGCACCCAGGATTCCAATGCCGCCTTCTGGAAGTCGCGCAGCCGCACCCCCAGCGCCTGAAAGGCTTGGAAAAACTCATGAGCCATGGTGCCTATCGGCGTGATGCCCAGTTTCCAGGCCAGGTAGACATTGCTGGTGCCGCGGAAAATGTCAGGCAGCGCGTTGTTCAGGCGTTCCACCACGTGCTGCTGCCATTCCCGGCTGAAGCGGCGGCGGGTTCCGAAATCGGCGATCAGCAAGGGGAAGCGTTGCTGTTCGGCCTCGCTGTCGCGGAAGCGTTCCAGCACGGCAATCTTGGCTTCCAGCCGGCGGAGGCCTTCGGCGCGGACCTCGGCTGAATCGAGGCGGCGGAAATACAGTTCGTTGACGATGGCGAGCACGAAGATTTCAAAGAACATCGCTTGCACCAGCGGGCCCTTGATGCGAATCACCAGTTCCTCGTCTTGGCAGGACACCGTGATGAAGCGCCGCTGCAGGTGGAACAGTTCCAGGTAATCGACGAAATCGCTCTTGATGAAGCGTAACGTGCGCAGGTGGGCCAGTTCTTCCTGGGTGAAGTGCAACTGGCACAGCCAGTCCAGTTGCGCTTCCAACTCCTTCTTCAGCTGGGTCAGCGGCATGTCTGGACGGTTGCGGCACTTGAACTCGTATTCGCCGTGGGAGGCGGGGAATTGGTGCAGCACCACTTGCAGCATGGTGAACTTGTAAAGATCGGTGTCCAGCAGGGAGTGGATCAGCGGCGGAATTTTGGCCATGGGCGGGCTCAGGCGGCGTGAATGATGAAAATGGCCGGACGTTTGTGTAGATCCGGCGCGTCTTTGGGCCAGTCCTTGACCCGGCGACTGACGATGGTCTGGCTCGGCAAAGTCAGGTCGCAAGCCACTGCCAGCCGGGTGGCGGGGGACAGCGTGTCCCGCAGCTGTTGCAGCAAGGCATTGTTGCGGTACGGCGTTTCGATGAAGACTTGAGTTTCGTTGCGCTGGCGCGAACGCAGCTCCAGTTCCTTGACGATTTTGGCCTTGTCCGCTGCGTCCACCGGCAGATAGCCGTGGAAGGCGAAGCACTGTCCGTTGGCGCCGCTGGCCATCAGCGCCAGCAGGATGGAGGAGGGGCCGATCAAGGGCTCCACTCGCAAGCCGCGTTCGTGCGCCAGCGCCACCAGTTGCGCGCCGGGGTCGGCCACCGCCGGGCAGCCGGCTTCGGAAATCAGGCCGAGGTCGTGGCCGTCCAGCAGCGGTTGGAGCAAGGCGGCCACGTCGGCGGCCGGGGTGTGCTCGTTCAGCGTGCTCATGGCGAGTTCGCGGATTGGCGCGCTGACGCCCAGCGCCTTCAGATGCTTGCGCGCGGTTTTTTCGGCTTCCACCACAAAGCGGGTCAGGTGCAGCACCTTGGCGCGCTCGGTTTCGGGCAGCCAGGCGATGGATTCGTCGCCCAAGGGGGCGGGGATTAGAAACAGGGTGCCGCTCATCGCAAAATCTCCACGCCTTCGTTGGCCAGCATCGTAATCAATTTGAACAAGGGCACGCCGATCAACGCGTTGGGGTCGTCGGATTCCACGCGTTCCAGCAGCGCGCCGCCCAGGCCTTCGCTCTTGGCGCTGCCGGCACAGTGCAGCGCGTCCGGTTCGCGTTCCAGGTAGTTGCGGATTTGCGCTTCGCTCAGTTCGCGCAAGGTAACGCGGGTGATGCCCACCGTTTCCTGCAGGCGGCCTTCGGCGCTGTTGTACAAGGCCAGCGCCGAGTGGAACACCACGGTACGGCCGCTCATCCATTGCAACATCTTGACGCCGTTTTCAAACGATCCTGGCTTGCCTATCTGCTGTCCGTCAAGCAAAGCCACTTGGTCGGAACCTATAATCAGCGCTTGCGGATGCTTCTCCGCCAGCGATTGCGCCTTGGCGCGCGCCAGTCTCAGCGCGGTTTCCAGCGCGGTTTCGCCCGGCAGCGGGGTTTCGTCGCACACCGGCGGTTCGGCGTGGAAGGGCAGGCCCAGACGGGCGATGATTTCTTGGCGATAGCGGGAGGTGGAGGCCAGTACGATCTGCATGATGTGGACGTCGCTTGTTGCGGAGCCGGGGCGGCCTGGCGGCGCGCGCGAAGGGCTCCTTGTTTCTTTTGACAAATCAGGGGAATGGATTGTACCATGCGAGGTTTATGTCTAAACCGATTTTGATCGATCCGCTCAAGTTCGCCCGGGAAGGGCGTTCGCAAGCCGGCAAACTGCCGGTTGGCGAGCTGGATGAGCGTGTGCACAGCGACCTGTCCGACGCCTCCGGGGAAGTAAAATACGCCCTGGACGGTTTTCGCGACCGGTTGAACCGTTTGTCGCTGCGTCTTCATTTGTCGGCGGAACTCAAAGTGACTTGCCAGCGCTGCATGGAAAGCATGCCGTACAGCCTGGACACCGATTCGGTGGTCACCTTGTTTACCGATCCGGACAAGCTGGAAGAAGCTTGCGAGCAAGACGAAGAGCTGGACGCGATCATCGCCGAACCGGAACTGAACCTGACTGCGCTGATCGAAGACGAAATCATTATGGGCTTGCCGTTGTCGCCGAAACACGACGATTGCGGCAGGGAAACTCTCTCGCTCGCCAAGGCTGACAAGCCCAATCCGTTTGCGGTGCTGGCGGCGCTTAAGAGACCCAAGTCCGAGTAAAACCCGGATTCGAACCGAATCTACTTGAATTTCTTAGGAGTCGACCATGGCTGTTCAACAGAACAAAAAGTCCCCGTCCAAGCGCGGCATGCATCGTGCACACGATTTTCTGACCGCCCCGGCATTGGCCGTAGAAGCCAGCACCGGTGAAGCACACCTGCGCCACCACATCAGCCCGAACGGTTTTTACCGCGGCCGCAAAGTTGTGAAGACCAAGGGCGAGTAATCTCCCCGTTTTCCTACTTTCCTCACTGATTAGGCAGCACTATTACCGCACTCGTTGATGACTATCACCGTCGCGGTTGATGCAATGGGCGGTGACGTTGGCCTCAAGGTTACCGTCCCTGCATCGATCCAATTCCTGCAGAACCATCCCGACACCCGTTTGATTCTTGTTGGCGACCAGCCTGCCCTTGAGGCGGAACTGGACGCGCACCAAGGCGTCGCGCGTGAACGCATCCGCATCCAGCACGCTACCCAAGTGGTGGGCATGGATGAGGCGCCTCAGCTCGCCTTGAAAAACAAGAAAGACTCGTCGATGCGGGTGGCCATCAATCTGGTCAAAGAAGGCGAGGCTCAGGCCGCCGTGTCCGCCGGCAATACCGGCGCCCTAATGGCGACCGCGCGTTTCGTGCTCAAGACCATTCCCGGCATCGACCGGCCCGCCATCGCCAAGATGCTGCCCACCGTCAAGGGCTTGTCTTGTGTGTTGGACTTGGGCGCCAACGTCGATTGCACTCCAGAACAACTGTTGCAGTTCGGCATCATGGGGTCCGAACTGGTGGTGTGCCTTAGCGGCATCGCCACTCCTAGCGTGGGCCTGCTGAACATCGGCTCGGAAGAGATCAAGGGCAACGACAATATCAAGAAGACCGCTGAACTGCTGCGCCAGTCCGAACTCAATTTCCACGGCAACGTGGAGGGCGACGACATCTGTAAAGGCACGGTGGATGTGGTAGTCTGCGACGGTTTCACCGGCAATGTGGCTTTGAAGACAGCTGAGGGGCTGGCTCACATGTTCGCCGTGTTCCTGAGAGAAGAGTTTGGCCGCAGTTGGTGGACGCGCTTGTGCGCGCTGGCCGCGCTGCCGGTGCTCAAGCTCTTCAAGAAACGCATTGATCCTCGCCGCTACAACGGCGCCAGCTTGCTGGGGCTGCGCGGCATCGTGGTGAAAAGCCACGGCGGGACCGATGTCACAGGATTCCGTTACGCGCTGGAGCAGGCTTGCGAGGAAGCCGGCTCCGACGTGATTGGTCACATCGCCGACCGGATTGCTCACCAATTAAATAATCTCAAGCAGTCCGAGGCGGAAGCGAACTGACAACCATGGGCTATTCCCGCATTCTAGGCACCGGCAGCTTTCTGCCCGAGCAGGTGCTCACCAATGCGCAGTTGGCCGAACGCGTGGATACCAGCGACGAGTGGATAGTCTCGCGCACTGGCATCCACGCGCGCCATATTGCGGCAGAGGAACACAAAACCAGCGATCTCGCGCTCAAGGCGGCGGAAGCCGCGATCCAGAGCGCGGGCATCGACAAACACGAGATCGATCTGATCATCGTCGCCACCACCACTCCCGACATGGTCTTCCCCAGCACCGCCTGTTTGCTGCAGGAAAAACTGGGCATTCCCGGCTGCGCGGCGTTTGACGTGCAGGCGGTATGCGCCGGCTTCATGTTCGCCTTGGTGACCGCCAACAACTACATCAAGAGCGGCATGGCCCGTCGCGCCTTGGTGGTGGGCGCGGAAATCATGTCGCGGGTGCTGGATTGGGACGATCGCCGCACCTGTGTGCTGTTCGGCGACGGCGCCGGCGCGGTGATTCTCGGCGATTCCGACGAGCCGGGCATCCTGCATGCCAAGCTGGCCGCGGATGGGCGCTACAAGGACATTCTCAACACCCCGGCCCAGATTTCAGGCGGCAAGATCCAGGGCATGCCCTATCTGCACATGGATGGCCCGGCTGTGTTCAAATTCGCGGTCAAGGCCTTGTCCGACATCGCCGTCAAGACGCTGGCGGAAGCCGGCGTCGACAAGAGCGAAGTGGACTGGCTGGTGCCGCATCAGGCCAATTTGCGCATCATCGAATCCACCGCCAAGCATTTGGGCTTGCCGATGGACCGCGTGATCGTCACATTGCCGCAACAGGGAAATACTTCCGCCGCATCGATTCCGCTGGCCTTGGACAGCGCGGTGCGCGACGGGCGCATTCGCCGAGGCCAGACCGTGTTGCTTGAAGGTATAGGCGGCGGTTTCGCCTGGGGCGCTGTATTGTTGAAGATCTGATCCAAACATTGGCGCGCAAGCCGCCGACGGCTGACCGTGAGGTCACTAGTCTGAGCGATATTTGATCGTTAGGCTTGGCAGACGTCGCCGGTTTGCGTCATTCTTGCGTCGAATTCTCAGGAGTCGACTATGGCGTTTGCATTTCTGTTCCCGGGCCAAGGCTCGCAAAGCTTGAAAATGATGGATGGCTTTGCCGATTTGCCCGTGGTGAAACACACTTTTGACGAAGCATCGGACGCCTTGAGCGTCGACCTGTGGGCGATGCTGCAGGCGGACTCGGCCGACGAGATCAACGCCACCGTCAACACCCAGCCCATCATGCTGGCCGCCGGCTACGCCACTTACCTGGCCTGGCAGGAGTTGAACGGCCGGCAGCCGACGCTGGTGGCCGGTCACAGCCTGGGCGAGTACACCGCCTTGGTGGCGGCGGCGGCACTACCCTTCGCCGAAGCGGTGAAACTGGTGCGCCTGCGCGCCGAGGCGATGCAATCCGCGGTGCCCGTGGGCGTCGGCGCGATGGCCGCCATCCTGAACTTGTCCGACGAGGACATCCGCGCCGCTTGTGCGGAAGCGGCTCAGGGCGAAGTGGTGGAAGCGGTCAATTTCAATTCGCCGGGCCAGGTGGTGATCGCCGGACATAAAGGCGCGGTGGAACGGGCCATGGAGCAGTGCAAGGCCCGCGGCGCCAAGCGCGCGCTGCCCTTGCCGGTGTCCGTGCCCTCGCATTGCGCGCTGATGCGGCCCGCGGCGGAGCAGCTTGCCGCGGCGCTGGAACAGGCGGACATCAGCGCTCCGGCCATTCCGGTGCTGCACAACGCAGACGTCGCCAGCTACACCGAGCCGGCGCAGATTCGCGACGCGCTGACGCGCCAGTTGTACATGCCGGTGCGTTGGACCGAGACCATCCAGAAGCTGGCCGCCGATGGCGTGACGCAGATGGCGGAATGCGGGCCGGGCAGGGTATTGGCCGGCTTGGCGAAGCGCATCGACGGCAACGTCAAATGCCTGGCGCTGACTGATGTGGCGGCGCTGGAAGCCGCTCGCGGCGAACTGAACTGAATGCAATGCGGCCTCGCCAAGACGGGGCCGGGAATAACGATAAGGAGACTGCAATGAGCCTGCAAGGCAAAGTGGCATTGGTCACCGGCGCATCGCGCGGCATCGGCGCGGCGATCGCCGCGGCGCTGGCCGCCGAAGGCGCCGTGGTGATCGGCACCGCAACCAGCGAGGCCGGCGCAGCGAGCATCCATGAGCGTCTGTCCGCACAGGGCGGCGCCGGCAGGGTGCTGAATGTGACCGAGGCCGGCGCGATCGACGCGCTGGTCGAATCCATCGAGAAAGAGTTCGGCGCAATCGCGATCCTGGTCAATAATGCCGGCATCACTCGCGACGGCTTGCTGATGCGGATGAAGGACGAAGACTGGGACGACATCATGGACACCAATTTGAAATCGGTGTTCAAGGCGTCCAAGGCTGTGCTGCGGGGCATGATGAAGGCGCGCTTCGGCCGCATCATCAATATCGCCTCGGTAGTGGGCGTGTCCGGCAATCCGGGCCAGACCAACTATTCGGCGGCCAAGGCCGGCATCATCGGCTTCACCAAGTCGATGGCGCGCGAAGTGGGCAGCCGCAACATCACCGTCAATTGCGTGGCGCCCGGCTTCATAGACACCGACATGACCCGCGCGCTGCCGGAAGCGCAACGCGCGGCGCTGGTCGAGCAGATTGCCCTGGGCCGCCTGGGCGACGCCAAGGATATCGCCGACGCCACCGCGTTTTTGGCGTCGGATCGCGCTGGCTATATCACCGGCCAGACGCTGCATGTCAATGGCGGCATGTTGATGCCGTGAACGAGCTTGCGGCCCGCCTGGAGATTTAGGTAGGCTGCTCTAATTTTTTTTTGTAGAATACCGGGGTTTTGTTATCCCGAATCAGAAAGGTCAAGGGTTTAAACAAATGGAAAACATCGAAGCGCGCGTTAAGAAGATCGTTGCCGAGCAACTGGGCGTGAACGAAGCCGAAGTGAAAATCGAATCTTCGTTCGTGGACGATCTGGGCGCCGACTCCCTCGACACCGTTGAGCTGGTAATGGCTCTGGAAGAAGAGTTCGAGTGCGAAATTCCGGATGAAGAGGCCGAGAAGATCACCACCGTTCAGCAAGCCGTCGACTACGTCACTGCTCACTTGAACAAGTAATTCCTTCCCTTTCGAGGGGTATTAGGACCTCTGCCCGGAGCCTTCTGGTCTCTTCGCAGAGGTCTTTTGCCAAGAGGATGCCAAACGCGCGTTTGATCCCTGCCAAACCGTAGGGCATCGTAATGCGTGGACGGTCTCGTCGGGAGACTGCCCTCCCATCTCTCACGGAGATTCTTCGTGTCAAAACGCAGAGTTGTAGTAACCGGCCTGGGCCATGTGTCCCCGGTCGGCAACGACGTCGCCACCGGTTGGGCCAATTTGCTGGCCGGCCACAGCGGCATCGCCAAGATTACCCGTTTCGACGCCAGCGACATGGCTTGCCAGATCGCGGGCGAAGTGAAGGGCTTTGAGATCAGCGACTATATCTCGCCGAAGGAAGCCCGCCGCAACGACCTGTTCATCCATTACGGCATCGCCGCCGCCTTGCAGGCGGTGGCGGACGCTGGGCTGGATGATATTCCGGGCCTGGACAAGACCCGGGTCGGGGTCAACATCGGCTCCGGCATCGGCGGCTTGCCGCTGATCGAGGAAACCGGCGTGGCCTTGCAGGAAGGCGGCCCGCGCAAGATCGGCCCGTTCTTCATTCCGGGCTCGCTGATCAATTTGATCGCCGGCCAGGTATCCATCCTGAAAGGCTATCAGGGTCCGACCTACGGCATCGTGTCCGCTTGCACCACCGGCGCGCATTGCATCGGCGACGCGGCGCGGATGATCCAGTACGGTGACGCAGACGTCATGGTGGCCGGCGGCGCCGAAGGCGCGGTTTCCCGCCTGGGCATCGGCGGTTTCGCCGCGATGAAGGCCTTGTCCACGCGCAACGACGACCCGGCCACGGCTTCCCGTCCCTGGGACAAGGGCCGGGACGGCTTCGTCATGGGCGAGGGCGCCGGCGTGCTGGTGCTGGAAGACTATGAGCACGCGGTCAAACGCGGCGCCAAGATCTACGCCGAGTTGATCGGCTTCGGCATGAGTTCGGACGCCCACCACATCACGGCGCCCAGCGCCGAGGGGCCCGCGCGCGGCATAAGCAACGCGCTGCGCGACGCCGGCATCAACGCCGACCAAGTGCAGTACGTGAACGCTCACGGCACGTCCACGCCTTTGGGCGACGCCAATGAAACCACGGCGCTCAAACTGGCCTTTGGCGACCACGCCAAGAAGCTGGTGGTCAACTCCACCAAGTCGATGACCGGCCACTTGCTGGGCGGCGCTGGCGGCGTGGAGGCGATCTACACCATTTTGGCGGTGCACAACCAGGTTTCGCCGCCCACCATCAACCTGCACGATCAGGATGTGGAGGCCGGCTGTGATCTGGACTACGTGGCCAATACCGCTCGCGAGATGAAGATCGACATCGGCATCTCCAACTCCTTCGGTTTTGGCGGCACCAACGGCACGCTGGTGTTCAAGCGCGTCTGATCGTAGTCTTGTCGATTGACAGCCCGAACCGCTGCGCTACACTCGCAGCGGTTTTTCTTTGTTTTCACGCCGTCCGGGTCAAAGCGGGCGGCAAGCTGCGCCGGGCTGCCGGCCCGGGACTTTCTCGATGTTCACTCAGAAACTGGATTTTGCGCCGGACCTGCTGGCGATGCATGCGGCGGATCCGCAAACCTTTCCCTACTTGATGATGTCCTCCGGTGACACCGGCTGGGATCTTTTGTTGCTGGAAGACGGGCGCGAGCTGTTTTACGCGGGCGAAGGCGGCGATTTCCTGCGCCGCTTGGCGGAGTTCAAGCCGCAAGAGGTCGATAACCGCCACCAACTGCCTTTTGTCGGCGGGCATTTTCTTTACCTGGGCTACGATCTGCTGTCCGAGTTCGAGCCCAGCGTGCCCGAAGCGTTGCCGGACAGCTTCCCGCTGGCGGCGTTGGCGCGCACCCCGGCCGCGGTGCTGGTGGATCGCCGCGAGGGCTGCGGCTGGATCGTGGCGGAAAGCGCCGAACTGTGGCAGCGGGCGTTGAGCCTGGTCCAAGCTGCGCCGGTGTTCGCGCCGCGTCCGGTGGCTCTGCGAGGTTTGGAGGAAGATCCGCCGCAGTGGTACACCGACGCGGTCGTCCGTCTCAAGCGCTACATCTACGAAGGCGATGTGTTCCAGGTGAATATTTCGCGCGGTTGGCGCGCCGAGCTGGAAGCCGGCGTGGCCGCCGTCGATCTGTTCTCCGCTCTGCGCCGCGCCAACCCGGCGCCGTTTTCCGCCTTGGCGGACTTTGGCGACGCGCAGATCGTCAGCTCTTCGCCGGAGAGACTTGTGCGGGTGAGCGAGGGATGGGCGGAAACGCGGCCGATCGCCGGCACCCATCCGCGCTCGCTGGACCCGGTGGAAGACGCCGCCTTGAAGCAACGGTTGATTTCCAGCGTCAAGGAGAGGGCGGAGCATGTGATGCTGATCGATCTGGAGCGCAACGATCTGGGGCGTATTTGCCTGCCCGGCAGCGTTGAGGTCAACGAATTGATGGCCGTGGCAAGCTACGCTTATGTCCATCACATCGAATCCAATGTTCGAGGCCGCCTGCGTTCCGGGGTGGGTCCGGCTGACACGCTGCGTGCGTTGTTTCCCGGTGGCACCATCACCGGCTGCCCCAAGGTGCGCACCATGCAAATTATTCGCGAACTGGAAAACAGCGCTAGGCGCGCCTATACCGGCAGCCTTGGCTACCTCAACCGCGACGGCAGCATGGACTTGAACATCTTGATCCGCACTTTCATGCAGGAGGGCGCCTCGCTGCGTTTTCGCGCCGGCGGCGGCATCGTCGCCGATTCCGATCCCGAGCGCGAACTGCAGGAAACCCGCCACAAGGCGCGCGGCCTGCTGCGGGCGCTGGGCGTGGAGCAGGCCTGATGGCGATGCTGATCAACGGCCAGTCCGACGAGAGGATCGCCGCTGCGGATCGCGGCCTGGCCTACGGCGACGGCGTGTTTCGGACGCTGGAGCTGAGAGAGGGCAAGCCCAGGTTGTGGGCGTGGCAATACGCGCGTTTGTGCGACGACGCGCGCAGGCTGCGCCTGCCCCCGCCGGAGGAAAGCTTGCTGCTGGCGGAACTGGCCGCGGCGGGAGACGGCCTGCCGCGCGCTGCGGCCAAGATTGTGCTGACCCGCGGCGCAGGCGCGCGTGGTTATGCGATGCCGGAGGCCCCGTCCTGCACTCGCATCGTCAGCGCCGCGGCCTGGAACGGCTATCCGCCGGAGCGATCTGAACAGGGCGTGACGGCGCGCTGGTGCGAAACCCGCTTGGCCTTGCAGCCGGCTTTGGCCGGCATCAAGCACCTAAACCGGCTGGAGAACGTGCTGGCGCGTTCTGAGTGGCAAGATCCCGCCGTCGCCGAGGGCCTGATGCTGGACATGGAGGGTTGGGTGGCCGAGGGCACGATGAGCAATGTCTACGTGCTGGAAGGCGAAGCGATCGTCACGCCGAGGCTGGACCGTTGCGGTGTGAACGGAGCGGTGCGGGATTGGTTGACCGCGTATTGTTTGGATATCGGACGCTCTTTTACTGAAACGCGACTTTCCACGTCGCGCTTGATTGACGCCGATGCGGTGTTTCTCTCCAATAGCCTGATGGGTATCTGGCAGATTACCCGCTTGGGCGAGCGCAGCTGGACACCTCATCCGCTGCTGAGCGCCCTGCAACACAGCCTGTCGCTTCAAGCCTGAAGGTTGAAGCCTGGCGCCGGGAGGGCAGTTCCCGGCGTTGTCGGCAGGCCTGCCCAGACCGCGTCTGCTTTCTTGTCCAAGCCGCCCTTGCCGGGCGGATTCCATTCTTCCGACTGGCGCGCCGTGTCCGGACCGGGCATGGCGGCAAGCGCATGCGCGGATCGCGAACAACATTAAGACCAAGCTCAGAGAGGTTGCCGTGAAATTGATCCTTAAACTACTGGCCGGCATGGCGGTTGGCCTGGCGCTGGGGCTATGGGCCCCGGATGGGCCGCTGGCCTTGCTGATGACTTTCAAAGCCCTGTTCGGGCAGTTCATCGGCTTTATGATTCCGCTGATTATCGTGTTTTACATCATGAGCGGCATCGCCGCGTTGGAGTCCAACTCCGGCAAGATGCTGGGCTGGACCGTGGGGCTGGCCTATTGCTCCACTATTCTGTCCGGTTTGGCGGCCTTCGCCGTCTCCTCCGGCGTGCTGCCGTCGCTGATTGCTCAGGGCGTGCACGCCACCGATAAGCCGGCGGCGATCAAGGCCTTGTTCACGCTGGAGATCAAGCCGCTGTTCGACGTGATGACCGCCTTGATGCTGGCCTTCGTGTTTGGCCTGGGCATCGCCGTCACCCGCGCGCAGCGCCTCAAGGAAGTGGTGGATCAAGGCAAGGACATCGTCGAACTGGTGTTGGCAAAAGTGCTGATTCCGTTGTTGCCTGCCTATATCGCCTGCGTTTTCGCGGAGATGGCGGCCGACGGCTCCGTGTTCTCCACGCTGAAGACCTTTGGCGTGGTACTGGTGCTGGCCATCGCCATGCATTGGATCTGGCTGACCCTGCTGTACACCGTGACGGGCCTCGCCAGCGGCCGCAACCCTTGGTCTTTGATCCGCAATATGCTGCCGGCCTACCTGACCGCATTGGGTACCATGTCGTCGGCGGCGACGATTCCGGTGGCGCTGCGCTCGGCCAAGCAGATGAAAGTCTCCGGCCCGGTGGCGGATTTCGTAATGCCGCTGTGCGCCACGATCCACCTGTGCGGTTCCACCATCACACTGGTGACTTGCGCCACCGCGGTGATGTTGATGACGGCCGGCCTGGATGTGCCTAGCTGGGATGTGATGTTCCCCTTCATCCTGCTCTTGGGCGTGACCATGGTGGCGGCGCCGGGCGCGCCGGGCGGCGCGGTGATGTCGGCGCTGGGCATCCTGGCCAGCATGTTGCATTTCCCCGAGGCCAGCCTGGCCCTGATGATTGCGCTCTATTTGGCGCAGGATAGTTTCGGCACCGCCTGCAACGTCACCGGCGACGGCGTGATCGCGTTGTGGCTGGACCGCATCATGGGAAGGCCGGCGGGGGAGACGGATGAGACGGAAGCCAAGCCGGCTTCGCAGCAAGCCTGAATTCGACTCATAGATTTATGTGAACTATACAACGAGCATTTAATTATTTTTAGAGATAAAGAGCGCCATGTATATTGAGCGGGTCTTTCTGGCGCAGTAGAGCGCTGGCGGCTTCGGCGGCGCTGTCGCCGGGAAGCCGGCCTCTTTCTGTTTGCCGGTTCAACGGAACCGCATGCAGGTTTCTCTCGTATCCTGTTTGGGCCGAACGATGTTCGGCCCTTTTTCTTGTTTTGGTTTTCTTGGCGCATGCCGGGAGGCGCGATGTCGGCGATGGCGGAGTGTGAGGCGGCGGTTTGGGATCTGGGCGCGCAGCGCGTGCAGGCGGCCTTGCCGCAGCTGAATCAGATGCTGGCGAGGCACGGCTTCGAGGCGGAGCCCTTGTCCTGGCGTGATGAGCGCGTGCGCGGACAGCACGAGGACTGGCGCTTTCGCAGCGTCTTCCAGCCGGTGTTCCGTTTGCAGGACGGCGAGCCGAAGTTGTGGTCGGTGGAGGCGCTGGCGCGGGTGTCGGACCGTTTTGGCGGCCAGCTGATCCCCACGGTGCTGTTCGCCGCGGAAACCACGCCGCGCCGCACCGTGTATGTGGACCGACAGCTGCGCTGTCTGCATCTGCTCAATTTCTTGTTGCAAGCGCCGCCGCCGGGCCTGGTGCTGTCGCTAAACGTCAATGCCCAGCACTTGGTGAATGTCAGCGAGGCGCATGGGCAGTTTTTCGCCGAGGTCTTGCAACTGCTGGGCGTGCAGCCTAGCCATGTGTGCCTGGAGATTGTCGAGGATGCGGTCAGCGATCCGGTGCGGCTGCATGGCGCGGTGCAACGCTACCGCGATCTGGGCTTCCTGATTTCTCTGGACGACTTTGGCCAGGGCGCGTCCAATCTGGAACGGGTGTGGCTGCTGGAGCCTGATTACGTCAAGTTGGACAAGGTGCTGATGCGGCGGGCTTTGATGCGGCCGGCGTTGCGAGACAAATTGGCCGAGTTGGTGGCCATCCTGAAGCTGCACGGGGCCAAGGTGGTGGGCGAGGGCATAGAAAGCGAGATGCAACTGGACATCGCCCGCGCCGCCGGTTGCGACTTTGTCCAGGGATTTCACTTGGCGCGGCCGGCAGATACCCTGAGCTGGCCGATTTCTTAGAACCTGTTCACGATCTGCTGCGCTGCGGCGATACGGCGTTAAAAACAAGCTCAAAATGCTCATGTACCACGTGTACATTCCGCTTTTTCGCTCGTTTTCGCCTTGCCTCGCTCTTGCCCGCGAGATCGTGAACAGGCTCTTAGAACCAGTTCAAAGTCTGCTGTGCTTCGGCGATATCGCC
Source organism: Chromobacterium sp. IRSSSOUMB001 (assembly GCF_023507765.1). Taxonomy (NCBI): domain Bacteria; kingdom Pseudomonadati; phylum Pseudomonadota; class Betaproteobacteria; order Neisseriales; family Chromobacteriaceae; genus Chromobacterium; species Chromobacterium sp. IRSSSOUMB001. The sequence continues at coordinate 41,313 of NZ_JALCYU010000002.1, read as the reverse complement.
TTGAAAACGGCTGACACGGTGCATGTGCATTTCGAAGGGATACTCACCGTGTCACGCTCCACAACGCGCAGCGGATCGTGAACAGCTCCTTAATCCAGCGGCTGAAACCACTCCTCATGGCGGCTTAAGGCCGCAAGTCCGCATTCGGCGCTGACCTCCTGCCAGATGCGGCGGAAAGCGTCCGCGTCGGCTATCTCCTCATAAACTTCCATCCAGGTGCCGGCGTCGTCGCGTCGACGCAGTAGGCGGCCGGCGACGCCAGCGCGGGCCAGGACGCCGGCTTGCAGCGCCCGCAGCCGCGCAAGCAGGGGCGCGTTGTCCGTGTCGACCTTGAAATAGCAATAAAAACTGTAGCTCATCGGGTGTCCTATGCAGGGCGCGCGCTTGATGCGTCGCAACGGAGTGGTTGTCAGCCAACACTAGGCAGGTATGATAGCCGTTCTAGGTTCCAAGGCGATGGATAGAGGAGAAGCGGTGCAGCAAGGGATGGATACCCTGGTGGTGGTGGGCGTGGGCCTGATTGGCGGTTCGTTCGCCCTGTCGCTGAAGCGCGCCGGGATGGCGCGGCATGTGATCGGCGTCGGCCGCACCCGGGAAAACCTGGAACGGGCGCTGGAACTGGGCGTGGTGGACGAAATCAGCCAGGATTTGGCCGAGGTGGCCGGGCGTGCCGATCTGGTGTTGCTGGCCTCGCCGGTGGGGCAGATGGGCGCGCTGATGGCGGCGATGGCGCCGCGGCTGCGTCCAGAGACGGTCGTTACCGACGCCGGCAGCACCAAGGGCGACGTGGTGGAGTTGTACCGCCGACATTTGCCGGACCAGTTGGCGCATTGCGTGCCGGCGCATCCTATTGCCGGCTCCGATCTATCCGGGGCCGCCGCCGCGCAGTACGGCTTGTACGAAAACCGCAAAGTCGTGCTGACGCCGTTGCCGGAGACCCTGCCTTCCGTCGCCGAGCGAGTGGCGGCGCTATGGCGCGCCTGCGGCGCGGAAATCCACTGCATGACGGCGCAGGAGCACGACGCGGTGTTCGCCACCGTCAGCCACCTGCCGCACTTGCTGGCCTTCGCCTATGTCGACATGGTGGCGGGCAAGGCCGATGCCGAGCGCTGCTTTGATTTCGCCGCCACTGGTTTTCGCGATTTCACCCGCATTGCCGGCAGCCATCCGGAAATGTGGACCGACATCAGCCTGGCCAACCGAGACGCCTTGCTTGAGGAACTCGACCGCTACCGCGCCGGTTTGGACCAATTGCGTCAAATGCTGGCGGCGGGGGACGGAGAGCGCTTGGCGGAGCGTTTCGGCGCGGCGCGCGGCGCGCGCACGCGCTGGCATCAGCAATTCATGCGCAAGGGGTGAAGATGGGCGTCAAAGTGGTGTTGATTACCGGCGCTTCGCGCGGCATAGGCGCGGCGACCGCGCGTCTGGCGGCAGTGGAGGGCTGGCGCGTTGCAGTCAATTACCGCCTTGACCAAACCGGAGCGGAGGCGGTTGTGGCCGAGCTGCGGCAAGCGGGCGCGGACGCCGAAGCGTTTTGCGCAGATGTCTCGCTCGAGGCGGACATCGTGGGCTTGTTCAACGCGGTGGCGGCGCATTTTGGCCGCCTGGACGCGCTGGTCAACAATGCCGGCGTCACCGCGCCGATTGGCCGGCTGGAGGATTACTCGGCGCAACGGGTGGAGCAAGTCTTGCGCAGCAATGTGTTGGGTCCCGTTCTCTGTTGTCGCGAGGCGGTGCGCCGGATGTCCACCCGCCATGGCGGCGTTGGCGGCGCCATCGTCAACGTCTCTTCCGCCGCGTCGCGGCTGGGCTCGGCCGGAGAGTATGTCGATTACGCCGCCAGCAAGGGGGCCATCGATACCCTGACCCTGGGCCTGGCGGGGGAGGTGGCCGCCGAAGGCATTCGCGTCAACGCCGTGCGGCCGGGGCTGATCCATACCGGCATTCATGCCGCCAGCGGCGAGCCCGGCCGGGTGGAGCGCCTGGCCGGCAGCGTGCCGATGGGGCGTGGCGGCGCGGTCGAGGAGGTGGCCGCCGCCATTGTCTGGCTGTTGTCCGACGCCAGCTCTTTCTGTACAGGCAGCTTGCTGGACGTCAGCGGCGGTCGTTGAGCCAGCGCTCGCGCATCAAATTGAAAAACTGGGCCACCAGCGGCGAATCTTCGTCCAGACGGGTGGCCAAGCCCATCGCCAGATAAGCGCCCTCGTCCAACAGCGGCACATAGCGCACGCCGGGGAGCCGCACGCATTCCAGCGGAGAGGGCAGGATGGCGATGCCGAGTCCGGCGGCCACCAGGCCGATTTGGGTGATCGCCTCGCCCGCCTCCTGTCGCGGCCGCCAGTCCATGCCTTGGCGGCGCGCCAGTTCGCGCAGCACCGTATTCAAGCCGGTGCCGGCCTCCTGGGGATAGCCGATCAGGCTCTCCCCGCGCAATTGCTCGAGCCGCAGCGCCGGCAGGCCCGCCAGCGGATGATCGGCGCTGATCACCACCCGCAAAGCGTCCCGCTGCAATTCCACCATCGCGATGTCCGCCATGGGCTCCAGACCGTTGAAGCGCACGAAGCCGATGTCCAGTCGCCGTTGTTGCAAGGCTTGGTATTGGTCTGTGGTGAACATCTCGCGCAGTTTGAGCCGCACCTCCGGAAAGCGCTGGCGATAATCGTGCAAGCCGGTGTGAAGGATGGGGGACAGCGGCAAAGAGGAGGTGAAGCCTATGCTCAACTCTCCGATTTCGCCGCGCGCGGCACGCCGGGCTTCCATCGCGGCCAGTTCCGCGTCGGCCAGAATGCGTTGGGCGCGGCCCAGGAATTGGCGGCCGGCCTCGGTCAGCTCCACCTTGCGCTGGTGGCGGCGCAGCAGCCGCACGCCCAGTTCGGACTCCAGGGCCTGGATCTGCTGGCTGAGCGGAGGCTGGCCAATGTGCAGGCGCTGGGCCGCGCGGGTGAAGTGGAGCTCCTCGGCAACCGCAACGAAGTAGCGTAGATGGCGTAGTTCCATGATTGATATTTTAAAAGTATCAAATGATATTTAAATATATATTGGACTGCGTTTTCGGCCAAGACGTAAGCTCAAAGCCATATTTCGTATTGAAAGCTTTTCATGTCCGCCGATTCGCCGTCTCCTTGCCTTCGCGCCCTTGCGCCGCCACCGTCCGAACCCAGCTTTCCCCCGGCCAAATTGCATGCAGGCACCCCAGAATTTCGCGCCACCGCGCGAGCCATGTTTGTCGGCGGCTATTGCACCTTCGCCATGCTTTACGGCGCGCAGCCGCTGATGCCGATGTTCGCTCAGGAGTTCACCCTGTCGCCGGCCGCCTCCAGCGGCGTGGTGTCGCTGGCCACCGGCAGTCTGGCCCTGAGCCTGATTCCCGCCGGCCTGCTGGCGGATCGCCTGGGCCGGCGCCCCTTGATGAACGCGGCGCTGGCGCTGGGCGCGCTGCTGATGTTGCTGTCTGCGCTGGCGGACAGCTTCCAGCATCTGCTGTGGCTGCGCGCGGCGTTCGGGGTGGCTCTGGCCGGCTTGCCTGCGGTGGCGATGACCTATTTGAGCGAAGAGGTGGACGCCAAGTCACTGGGCCACTCTATGGGCCTGTATATCGCCGGCAATGCGCTGGGCGGGATGAGCGGCCGTTTCATCGCTTCCTTGCTGGCCGATCATCTAGGCTGGCGCTGGGCGTTGCTGACGCTGGCCTTGCTTGGCGTGGCGGGGGCTTGCTTGTTCTGGCGCAATCTGCCCCCGTCGCGTCATTTCCAGCCGCGCAGGCATGATTTCGGCCGCATGTGGCGGGAAGCCAAGGGCTTGTTCCGCGATCCAGGACTGCCCTGGTTGTTCGTCAGCGCCTTTTTGTTGTCCGGTTGTTTCGTCAGCTTGTACAACTATTTGGGTTTTCGTCTGCTGGCCGCGCCGTTCAATATGAGCCAGAGCTTGTTGGGGCTGGTGTTTTCGCTGTATATCGTCGGCGTCTGGTCATCGGCCTGGGTAGGCAAGTTGTCGGACCGCCTGGGCCGGCGCAATGTGCTGTGGCTGATGGTCCTGTCCATGTTGCTGGGGCTGGGCTTGACCCTGAGCGACCGCGTGACGCTGCTGGTAGCCGGCATCGCCTTGTTCACCTTCGGTTTTTTCGCGGGTCATTCGGTGGCCAGCAGCTGGGTGGGGCTGCGGGCGCGGCAGGGGCGGGCGCTGGCCTCGGCCATTTATCTGAGCGCCTACTATCTGGGCTCCAGCTTGGTGGGGTCTTTGTCCGGCCTGATGTGGGGGAGGGGCGGTTGGCAAGGCGTTGCCGCGGTGCTGGCGGCCAGCCTGGCGGCGATGCTGGCGATCAGCCTGGGCTTGAGGCGGCTGCAGCCCTTGCCGCAACCTTGAGCCTGAAAGAAAAAGCCCTGCGGCTTGGCACAGGGCTTTTTCATTGTGCAGTCGGCACGCAGCGGACTTTGAACCGCTTCTTATTGGATGATGCCGCCGCCCAAGCAGACATCGCCGTCGTACAGGACCGCGGACTGGCCGGGGGTGACCGCCCATTGCTTGTCGCGGAAGGTCAGCGTGGCCTGGCCGTCGACGATGGCGGATAGATTGCAACTGGCGTCGGCCATGCGGTAGCGGTTCTTGGCGGCGTATTCGCCTGCCGCCGGCGGCGCCGGCAGCGTCCAGCTCAGGTCAGCCATCGCCAAGGCGGGCTTCAGCAGCAGCGGGTGGTCATGGCCTTGCACCACGATCAGCTTGTTGCCGAGAATGTCCTTGCCGGCGACGAACCACGGTTCGCCGGTGCCGTCGCGTGCGCCGCCTATGTTCAGCCCCTTGCGCTGGCCCAGGGTGTAATACATCAGGCCGATGTGCTCGCCCACCACCTTGCCGTCCGGCAGGATCATCTCGCCGGGCTTGGTGGGCAGATAGCGTTTCAGGAACTCGCGGAACGGCCGCTCGCCGATGAAGCAGATGCCGGTGGAGTCCTTCTTGGCCGCGGTGGGCAGGCCGGCTTCCTCGGCCAGCTTGCGCACCTCGGTCTTGCGGATGTCGCCTAGCGGGAAAATGGCCTTGGCCAGCTGATGTTGCTGCAGCCGGTACAGGAAGTAGCTCTGATCCTTGGTGTGGTCCACCGCCTTCATCAGGTAGTGGGTGCCGTCCTGTTCCAGCTTGCGCGCGTAGTGGCCGGTGGCGATGCAGTCGGCGCCCAGTTCCATCGCGTAGTCGAGGAAGGCCTTGAACTTGATTTCGGCGTTGCACAGCACGTCGGGATTGGGCGTGCGGCCGGCGGAGTACTCCTTCAAGAAGTAGGAGAACACGCGGTCCTTGTACTCCTTGGCGAAGTTGACGATTTCCATGTCGATGCCGACGATGTCGGCCACGCTCATCGCGTCCAGCGCGTCCTGTTTGATCGAGCAGTACTCGTCGTCGTTGTCGTCTTCCCAGTTCTGCATGAAGACGCCGATCACCTCGTGCCCCTGCTGCTTCAGCAGCGAGGCGGTCACCGAGGAGTCCACGCCGCCGGACATGCCGACGACAATTCTTTTCTTACCCGTCACGGGGAATATCCTTCCATCCAAATATCGAGGGCAAGCACCACCGGGGCTTGCCCAAAGTCCTTGAACCAGCTGTCCACCGCCCAGTTCTGGCCGGAGAGCATGTCGCGCAGCACCGCGGTGTAATGCAGGTCGAGCAGGCGCGGCGCGCGCCAGGCCGGTTTGCCCACCGTGTGGTATTGCAGCCAGCCGTGATCCTGCAGATAGGTGAGGAAGGTGGTGACGTTGCTGCTGTGGTCCACGCAGTCCATGCGGCCTTCGGCGGGCCCGTCGCGGAAATTGCCGCCCTTGTCCTGCCAGATCGGCAGCGTGCGCGCGGCGATGTGGTAAAGCGCGGTGACGGCGTCGCTGACGGCGGAACGTTCGGTTTCCGGGCTGTCGGCGGCGGACAGGCGGGCGGCCAGCCAGGCGTCGGCCTCGGCGGAGATGTCTACGTAGGCATGTCTGGAACAGCCGTAATGGTAGCAGATATTGATGGCGCTGGCTTGCGCGGCCCATGGGAAGGCGGCCAGCAGAGCCAATAGGAAAGACAATGATCTCAAGGACATGCCGGCTCCGGGCGGTGGGCTGAGGCGGCCGCTAACGGCCCAGATGGTGGATCAGCGACAAGGGGTGGCGCTTGCCGGCGCGGTAGTCGTCCAGGCATTGCTGCACCACTGGGCTGCGATGCTGGCCGCGCAGCGCGACGATGTCCTCGTGGCTCAGCCATTGCGCGGACAGGATGCCCTCGTCCAGCCGCGGATAGTCCTCGCGGCGCAAGGGGTGGCCGTAGAAGGCGAAGCGCAGATAGGTGATGTCGCTGTTGGGACGGTCCACCAGGTAAATGCCCACCAGGCCCAAGGGCCGGAAGTGCCAGCCGGTTTCCTCCAGCACTTCGCGCTTCACCGCGTCTTCCAGCGTTTCGCCGTATTCCAGATGGCCGGCGGGCTGGTTGAAGCAGATGCCGTCGCTGGTCAGCTCCTCCACCATCAGGTAGCGCCCGTCCAGCTCAATGACTGCCGCAACTGTCGCATTTGGTTTCCACTGCGTCATGGTCTGCGCTTTCTTGTTGACAATGATTCTTGTTTGAATCTATATTCTTGATAACGATTCTCGATTACTTTAACTCAATCACGAGTTAATTCACCACCGGAACTGCCATGTACGTTTGCCTCTGCCACGCCGTAACTGACAAGCAAATCCGCGAAGCGGTGCACAACGGCGCGACCCGCATGTGCGATCTGAGCCGCGAGCTTGGGGTGGCGACCGATTGCGGCAAATGCGCCTGCATGGCTAACCAACTTCGCAAGGAGGCTGTCCACGCGCTTGGTCCGGCTTCGACCGCGCGCAGCGCCGCTTAATTCCTGACCCCCGCCTGTTGCTTAGTCTCGGCCAAGGCCGGGCGAACTGCAAATCCCCCACGCACCGCATCAAGCGGGGCGAAGTCCCTTATTTTGGCTTTGACAACTTGAGACTGGCGCGCGCTATGTCATAATGGAAGAATCATTTCTTCCCGGAGAGCGCGATGCAAGGCGATAAAAAAGTTATCAAGTATCTGAACCAGATCCTCAAGAACGAACTGACCGCGATCAACCAGTACTTTTTGCATGCCCGCATGTACAAGAACTGGGGTTTGAAGAAACTGAACGAGCACGAATACCACGAGTCCATCGATGAGATGAAGCATGCCGACGCGTTGATCGAGCGCGTGCTGTTTCTGGAAGGTTTGCCGAATCTGCAGGATCTGGGCAAGTTGCATATCGGCGAGAATCCGAAGGAAATGCTGGAATGCGACTTGAAGCTGGAAATGGACGCGCTGCCGGTTTTGCGCGAAGCCATTGCCTACTGTGAAAGCGCCAAGGACTATGTGACCCGCGACTTGCTGGAAGACATTCTGGAGAGCGAGGAAGAGCATGTGGACTGGCTGGAGACGCAGCTGGGCTTGATTGAAAGCGTGGGACTGCAGAACTACCTGCAAAGCCAGATGCACGACGATTAAACGCGGCCAGGTTTCGACCGGGTCGGAAAAGAAAAAGGGCTGTCGCAAGACAGCCCTTTTTGCGCGCGGCGTCCGCCGCCTTATTTCTTTTTGTCCGTATTCTTGTCGGCGCTGGGCTGGGAAGCGTCACGTGGGGGTTCCACCTCGGCTTCCTCCCAAGGCAGGGCCACTTTCTTTTTATTGATGGTCAGCACGCCGCCGCCGTAATTGAGTTCGGTGTTGAGCTGGCCTTTGTCCTCCACGAGGTACTGTTCGCTCTTCCACTGCGCCAACTGGCTGTCCAGCAGGTTCTTGGCCAGGTCTTCCACTTCCTTCATATTGGGCTGGTCTTCGGCGCTCTGGTCGACGGTGAACAGGGTGCGCGCCTGGGCGATCACTAGGTCTTCCAGCGTCTGGCGCGGCAGGCTGAGCTTGGCGTCCACTTCGAAGCGCCTGATGAACTGCGCGGCGTCGTTGAGATCGGCCGGCTGCAGGCCCTTGACGCCCAGGCTGCCTTCCAGCTTGGCTTCGCCGTTGGGCATTTTCAGGTAGAACTCGTTGATCACCAGTTTGGGGTCGTTCTGCAGCAGCGGAATCCCGTTCTTCTTGATGGTGTCGATGTATTGCTTGCGCAGCAGCGCCGGGTCCACGCCTTCGAAGGGGATCTGACCGATGGCCTGGTCCAGCTTGACCAGCGTCGGGCCGTGCAGATGGTTGGCCGAAATGTCCAGGCGCATCGGACCGTAGCGGTGGTCGTTGAAGTTGAACTCGGCAAAGTTCAACTTGCCGCGGGTGTTGACGTAGTCGTCCTGCTCGCTGGTGACGATCTGGTAGCGGAAATCCTTCAGAGTCACCGCGGACGGCTTGAATTCGCCGGAGGGGTTGATGAATTCGCCGACGCGCACGCGGGTCATCAGATAGACCAGCTCATTGAGCTTGATGCTGTAGGGCACGCTTTCGCGCGAGTTGAGCCGGACATTGCCCACGGTCAGCTCGCTGGTGCCCAGCTTGACGCCGGTGCTGCCCGGGCGGATGTCGGAAACGTAGCGCACGCCGTCGAAGGCGACGGTTCCCTTGCTGGCGGCTTCCAGCAGGAAGCCGGGCGACAGCGCCTCGGTCTTGTATTCCTTGTAGCCGTTGGCGTAGTCGAGCTTCAGGTCAAAGCCCTTCCATTTCATCTTCACGCCGGACAGCGCTTCCTCATAGTCGAAGGCCGGAACCTTGACGTCCAGTTCGCCGCCGCCGCCGAAGCCCAGACGGTTGAAGATGGTGATGGGTTCCTTGTCGCCGAAGAAGCTGGCCAGCGTCTTGCGGGTGGAGTCGCTCATCGCGAACTCCGTGCGCACCAGCGCACGGCCGGGCCGGAAGTCGAAATCGCCGATGCCGGGAAGGGGGCCGTGCTTGACGTGGTTGGTGAACTTGATGGTGGCGTTCAACAAGGGCTTCACATTGTCGGGCAGCATGTTTTCATACGGGCCGGACAAGTGGCGGTTGAACACCAGTTCTGTGGTTTCCGTGGAGGAGAACCAACCGCGTTGGTAGCTGTGGGATTTGACTTTGAACAGCGGCAGGTCGGCCAGCATCTTGTGCTGTTCCTGCAAGGTCTGCTCCGCCTTGACGCCGGCCCACAGGGTTGCGCCTCCATACAGAACGAACAGGCCACCGAGGGTGGCGCCGGCAATGATCAGACGACGATTTGGCAACACTAGCGCTTTTTCTTAACTAGGATGGAATGAGGCCCTATGGTACACCATCGTCCGCCGCTTGCGTTACTGCCGGCGAGTGAACCCAAGGGCGCTGGCGGGGTCCAAACTCGCGTTTGCGGCGGATGGATAATCGGCGAAAACGCAAAACGGTCTGACATTGGCGGACCGCTTGTATAGAATAGAGTCTTTCTTCTAGTTTGATTTACGAGGCGCGATTAGTACATGAATTGGATAAACGGCGTGCTTGACCTCCCCTGGTGGGGCTATATCGTGGTCGCTTTGGCGCTGACCCACGTCACCATCGCAGCGGTCACCATCTTTCTGCATCGTCACCAAGCGCACCGCGCGCTCGATTTGCACCCCATTCCCAGCCACTTCTTCCGCTTCTGGTTGTGGCTGACCACCGGCATGGTCACCAAACAGTGGGCCGCCATCCATCGCAAGCATCACGCCAAGTGCGAGACTGCGGATGACCCGCACAGCCCGCAGGTCTTGGGCATCAAGAAGGTATTGTGGGAGGGCGCGGAACTGTACCGCGGCGCCTGCAAGGATCAGGCCATCATGGACAAGTTCGGCCACGGCACCCCGGACGATTGGCTGGAACGCAATGTCTACACTCGTCACAGCGCCAAGGGCATCGTGCTGATGCTGCTGATCAATCTGGTGTTGTTCGGGCCTATTGGGCTGACGATCTGGGCGGTGCAGATGATCTGGATCCCGTTCTGGGCGGCCGGCGTCATCAACGGCATTGGCCACTTCTGGGGCTACCGCAACTTCGAGAACGAGGACGCGTCCACCAATATCTTCCCCTGGGGCATCCTGGTGGGGGGCGAAGAGTTGCACAATAACCACCATACCTTCGGCACCTCGGCCAAGCTGTCGTATAAATGGTACGAGTTCGACATCGGCTGGATGTATATCCGCATTCTGGAAATCCTGGGTCTGGCCAAGGTGCGCAAGGTGGCGCCGCGCTTGGCCGAGGACGCTTCGCGTCCGCAATTGGATCTTGAACATTTGCAGGCCATCATTTCCAACCGCTACGCCATCGCTTCCCGTTACGCGCGTGAGTTGAAGGAGGTGTATCGCAGCGAGTTGGACAAGATCAATCTGCCGGACTTTTCCGGCAGCAAGCTGAGCCGCAAGATGAAAGTGTGGTTGAAGCAGGACGCCAAGGACACGCCGGAAACCGAGCGCATGCAGTTGGCCGCTTTGATGGAACACAGCCAGGTGCTGGCCACGGTGTATTCGATGCGTCAGGAGCTGACCCGCTTGTGGGAGCGCTCCACGCTGAGCCGCGAACAGCTGCTCAAGGAGCTGCAGGACTGGTGCACCCGCGCCGAGGCTTCGGGCATCGCCGCCTTGCAGCGTTTCTCGATAAGCTTGCGGCAGGCCGCAATGGTTTAAGCCGGTTTGATTCGATAAAAACCCGCAGCGTGCTGCGGGTTTTTTTGCGTCCGCGCGGGTTGGCAACTATGCTTTTTGCATGCCAATTAGATTTGTTTTTTATATAAAAATAAGAAATAAAATTTATATTTGTAATAATATTTGGAAATATAATGGACCATCTTGATGCAACTATGCGAGATGGACATGGCTACACTGCAACTGACCGACGGGGCGAGCGAGCTGCCCTATATTCATGGTTTTTCCGCTACCGAGCAGGCGCGTTTGGTGCGCCAGGCGCGCTTCTCAGAATCCGTCGTGTACCGGGACATCGATTTCTCCGGCGTCGGCCAATTGCTGGAAGTAGGGTGCGGCGTCGGTGCGCAGACCGAGATTCTGCTGCGGCGCTATCCTGATCTGGAGGTGACCGGCGTCGACTTCAGCCAGCGTCAATTGGCTGTGGCCCGCCAGCGTCTGCAAGGCAGCCCATGGCAGGACCGTGCTCGGCTGCTGCATATGGATGCCGAGGATTTGGACTTCCAGCCGGCCAGCTTCGACGCCGCCTTCCTGTGCTGGGTGCTGGAGCATGTATTGTCGCCGGAGCGGGTGTTGGCCGAGGTGCGTAGAGTCTTGAAGCCTGGCGCTCGGCTCTACGCCACCGAGGCGATGAACGCCTCTTTCTTCCTGTCGCCTTATTCCTCCCATCTGCAGCAATACTGGCTGGCTTTCAATGATCATCAACTGGCGGTAGGAGGGGATCCCTTCGTTGGCGCCAAGCTGGGCAATATGCTGCTGCGGCTGGGTTTCCGCCATGTCGAAACCCAGGTCAAGACCTGGCATCTGGACAGCCGCGACCCGCACCGCCGACAGCAAGTGCTGGACTATTGGACCGAGCTGTTGTTGTCGGCCGCGGATCAACTGATCGAGGCCGGACGAGTGGACGCCGCGCTGGTGGCGGCGATGACGCGGGAACTGCGCCAATTGCGCAGCAATCCGGAACTGGTGTTTTTCTATAGTTTTCTGCAAGCCACCGCCGTGGTGTGAAGCGGCGGTTTTTTTACTCTCTATATAACTAAAAGTTTTTAAAAATAATATTTATATGCGGTAGCTAGGAGATTTCAATATGCAAGACCAATCCGTTTTGTCCTTGATCGGCAATACGCCGCTGGTAAAGGTGGCGCATCTGGACACCGGCCTGTGCGAGCTGTATTTGAAACTGGAAAGCCACAATCCGGGCGGTTCGATCAAGGACCGGGTGGCGTTGTCGATGATTGCCGCGGCCGAGCGCGAAGGCAAGCTGAAACCGGGCGGAACCATTGTCGAGGCCACCGCCGGCAACACCGGTTTGGGGTTGGCGCTGGTGGCTTCGCAAAAAGGCTATCGGCTGGTGCTGGTGGTGCCGGACAAGATGAGCCGAGAGAAGATTCTGCATCTGCAGGCCTTGGGCGCGGAAGTGGTGCTGACCCGGTCCGACGTGGGCAAGGGGCATCCGGAGTATTACCAGGACTTGGCCGCGCGTATCGCCAAGGAAACGCCGGACGCTTATTACATCGACCAGTTCAACAACCCGGCCAATCCGCTGGCGCATGAAACCGGCACCGGTCCGGAGATCTGGGAACAGATGCGCCACGAGCTGGACGCGGTGGTGGTGGGCGTGGGCTCCAGCGGCACGCTGACTGGCCTGACGCGCTTTTTCAGCCGCGAGGCGCCGCAGGTGGAACTGGTGCTGGCGGATCCGGTGGGCTCGGTATTGGCCGACCATGTTGAAACCGGGCGGCACGGCGAGGCCGGCAGCTGGCTGATCGAAGGGATAGGCGAGGACTTCATCCCGCCGCAAACCGATTTCAGCCTGGTCAAGCGCGCTTATCGCATCAGCGATCAGGAAAGCTTCGACAGCGCCCGCCTTTTGCTGAGCCAGGAGGGCATTCTGGCCGGATCCTCGTCCGGAGCGCTGCTGGCGGCGGCCTTGCGTTATTGCCGCGCCCAAAGCGAGCCCAAGCGGGTGGTGACGCTGGTGTGCGACAGCGGCAACAAGTATCTGTCCAAGATGTACAACGACGATTGGCTGGTGGACAACGGCTTGGTGGAGCTGCCGCGGCTGGGCGATCTGACCGACTTGATCGTGCGCCGCCATGCCGACGGCAGCACCGTTTCCTGCCACCCGGACGAGCCCTTGAACGTGGTGTATCAACGCATGCGCCTGCACGATGTGTCGCAGTTGCCGGTGCTGGCCGACGACAAGGTGGTCGGCATTCTGGACGAGTGGGATTTGCTGCTGTCAGTGCACGGCGAGCCGGAAAACTTCCGTCAGAACGTGCGCAGCGCGATGACCAGCGAGGTGCGCACCCTGTCGCCGCGGGCTTCTTTGCAGGATCTGCTGCATATTTTCAACGACGGCCACGTTGCCTTGATGGTGGACGGCGAGCGCTATCTGGGCCTGATCACTCAGGCCGACCTGCTGGCTTTCTGGCGCCGTCAGCCGCGCTCGCGCTCCGTTTAGTCCTAATTAAGCGCCGGTCCGAACGGGACCGGCCATCCGTATTGAAAGTAAACGCCATGACCGATTTCAACACTTTATCCATCACCGCCGGACTGCATCAGGACGCCTTCGGCGCGGTGATTCCGCCCATCTACGCCACCTCCACTTACCGGCAGTACGCGCCGGGCGAACACAGCGGCTACGAGTATTCACGTTCGCAGAACCCGACGCGCGAAGCCTTGGAGCGCGCTTTGGCGGAGCTGGAAGACGGCGTGCGCGGCTACGCCTTTCCCTCCGGCCTGGCGGCCATCGCCACGGTGCTGGAGCTGCTGCCGGCGGGCAGCCACCTGATCGCGGTCAACGATCTGTACGGCGGTACTTATCGGTTGTTCGAGCAGGTGCGCAAGCAAAGCGCTCAGCTGGAGATTAGCTATGTGGCGTCGGAGGACTTAGAGGCCTTGCAGGCGGCGATCCGACCGAACACCCGCATGATTTGGGTGGAAACCCCGTCCAATCCGCTGAACCAGCTGGTGGATTTGGCGGCGGTGGCCGAGCTGGGACGGCGGCACGGCCTGATCACGGTGGCGGATAACACCTTCGCCTCGCCGGTGGTGCAACGGCCGCTGGCTTTCGGTTTCAACATCGTCGTCCATTCCGCCACTAAATATCTGAACGGTCATTCCGACGTGATCGCCGGCGCGGCGGTGGTGAGCCGGCGGCGGCCTGAGCTGGCCGAGCAGCTGGCTTTCCTGCACAACGCCGTCGGCGCGGTGCTGGACCCGTTCGCCAGTTTCTTGGTGTTGCGCGGCTTGCGCACGCTGGCCTTGCGGGTGGAGCGCCACAACAGCAACGCGCTGGCGGTGGCGCGCTGGCTGGAAGCCCAGCCGCAGGTGGAGCGGGTATTGTATCCGGGCCTGGCCAGCCATCCGCAACATGAGCTGGCGCGCAGGCAGATGCAGGGTTTCGGCGGCGTGGTGTCTTTCTATTTGAAAGGCGACGCCGAAGAAACGCGGCGGGTGCTGGCGCGTTTGAAGTTGTTCACGCTGGCGGAAAGCCTGGGCGGAGTGGAGAGCCTGGTGTGCCTGCCGGCGGCGATGACGCATGCGTCGATTCCGCTTGAACGTCGGCGCGAGCTGGGCATTGCCGATAATCTGATCCGTTTGTCGGTGGGCATCGAGGGCGAGGCTGCGCTGATCGAGGACTTGCGTCAGGCATGGCAATAGCCTGCGCGGCCGGGTTAGAATCTTTGTCTTGATCCGACTCACCAAGGGGAATCCGCATGAGCATTTATCGTCACAAGCAAGGCGCGCGTCTGGCAGAAGCCGTGGTCACCAACGGCCTGATCTTCCTGGCTGGCCAGGTGCCGGAAAACACCGGCGCCGACGCCAAGGCGCAAACAGAAAACGTGCTGGGCCAGATCGACGCGCTGTTGGCGGAGCTGGATTCGGACAAGAGCAAGATCGTCGACGTCACCATCTTCTTGGCCAGCCTGGCCGATTACGATGCGATGAACGCCGCCTGGGACGCCTGGGTGCCGGCTGGAAGCGTGCCTGCGCGCGCCACGGTGGAAGCCAAGCTGGCCAATCCGGCCTGGAAAGTGGAAATCAAGCTGGTGGCCGCACGCTAAGAACGTGTTTACGATCTCGCGAGCTAAGGCGAGACAAGGCGAAAGCGGCTGACAAAGCGGAATGTACGCGCGTTAGATGAGCATTTCGAGGCCGATTTCATGACCCTTTCTATCCATCCCGCCGACGCGCAGCAGATCGTAAACAGGTTCTAAGAGGCCCTTGCCGCCGCCACCGCCCACGTCATGCGACGTGGGCTTTTTTATTGATTTTTGTAGGCTGTCTGCTGGGCCAAAGGCCAGCAGGAAATAAGAACGGGTCTTTCTATAACCCTATGGTTCGCGGCGTAATGTCATTGGCATTGCGTCGCTTTGGTTTTTCCCAACCAGGAATGGAGCCCAAAATGAAACAAGCAGCTCTAATGATGGCGGTATTGGCAAGCTTGGCCGGCGGCGCGCAGGCGGAATCGAAGCAGCCGGACCCGCTGTTGCGTCAGGCGGCGGCCAAGGCCTTGCAGCCCTTGTTGCCGCTGGCCAAGGGGGAGGCGCTGGATATGCTGGTGGAGGTCAACCGCGACAGCGAGGACGGAGGCTGGGTGCTGGGGTCGGTAACCCAGCCCCTGCCGACGATGACCACGATCGCGGCGATGGATCATGTGCCGGTGTCCAGGCTGTTCCTGGCGCGCCGCGACGCGCAGGGCTGGACGCTGGAACTGGAAGGCAGCCCGGGCTTCGCCGCGATGCTGAGCCTGGCGCCGGCCGATTGGCTCAACGCGGACGAGCGCCGCGCCTGGGGCAGCCAGTCGGCCAGGCCGGGCTTGCCGTTCGCGCCCAACGCCACCGGTCTGGGCCTGCCGTGGCGGCAGGGCGCGGCCTGGCGCATGACCGGCGGCCCGCACGGCTATAGCGGCGAAAGCCAGCCTTACGATTCCATCGATTTCGCCGGCGGAGACGGCAGGGTGCTCGCGCCGCAGGCAGGGGTGATCTACAAGAGCTGCGTGCGCGGCGGTAGCGGCTTGGTCAAGCTGGTGCACGACAACGGCTTCTCGTCCACTTACTACCATATGATCAATCTGAACACGCTGGCGGACGGGACGCGGGTCAATCCGGGCGCTTATCTGGGCACCATCGGCAATGGCCTGCCTTGCGGCGGCAGCACCACCGGCCCGCATGTGCATTTTTCCTTGTTGTATCAGGGCCGGGCCGAGCCGGTGAACGGTAAGCTGTTCGGCGGCTGGCAGTTCTTCGCCGGCAACCGCGCTTACCAAGGGTACGCTTTGCGCAACGGGACGCGGGTCAATGTAGGCGGCCTGCTGAACAACTACGGCGGCGGCGCGCCCGCGGGCGCCAGTGGAGTGGCGACGCCGGCGCAGGGCGAGGGGAGGGTGAATCTGCGTAGCGCGCCTAGCCTGAGCGCCGGCGTCACCGGCACGGTCAATCGTGGAGAGAGCGTCGCTTTGCAGTGCCATGTGCGCGCCGAAGCGGTGGAGGGCGTATGGGGCCGCACCGATGTGTGGAACCGCACCCGCGGAGGCGATTGGATCAGCGACGGCTTCCTCGACACAGGAAGCAACGGACCGGTGGTGCCGCTGTGCGCGTCGGCCAGCCGGCCCTGGTGAGCAATTAATACACGCCGTTGAAACGCAGGCCGGCGGGCATGGGCTCGCCGGCCTGGAAGGCGGCGACGGCGGCGCCCAGCTCTTCGGCCAAGTCGGCCCGCTGGGCGTTGACCGGCACAAGGTCCAGGCTGCGCATCCAGGTCAGCTGGCGCTTGGCCAACTGGCGGGTAGCGGCGACGCCCTTGTCGATGAAGGTTTGCTCATCGCCGGCGCCGTCCAGATATTCCCAGGCCTGGCGATAGCCGACGCAACGCATCGACGGCAGCTCCAGCGTCAGCGCCGGATAATCGGCGCGCAGGCACCGCACTTCGGCCAGGAAATCTTGTTCCAGCATCAGTTCGAAGCGTTGTGCGATACGTTGGTGCAGCCAGCCGCGTTCCGCAGGCACCAGACCCAGCGACAGCAGGCGGAAATCCGCCGCGGCTTCCTTGCCGCGAGCCAGCAAGCGCGACATCGGCTCGCCGCTGAGCAGGCAGACTTCCAGCGCGCGGTGGATGCGTTGCGAATCATTGGGGTTGAGGCGGGCGGCGGTGTCCGGGTCCAGCTGCGCCAGCCGCGCGTGCATCGCCGGCCAGCCGGCTTGCGCGGCGTCGGCGTCCAATTGCGCGCGCAGCGCGGCGTCGGCGCGCGGCAGGTCGGACAAGCCTTCCAGCAAGGCCTTGTAGTAAAGCATGGTGCCGCCCACCAGCAAGGGCAGCCGCCCGCGGGCGTTGATCTCGCGGATCAGCTGGTTGGCGTCGGCGTGGAACTGAGCGGCGGAATAGCTTTGCAGCGGGCTGATGATGTCGATCAGGTGATGCGGGCATTGCGCCATTTCCGCCGCGCTGGGCTTGGCGGTACCGATGTCCATGTCGCGATAGACCAGCGCGGAGTCCACGCTGATGATCTCCACCGGAAAATGTCGAGCCAATTCCAGCGCCAAGCCGGTTTTTCCGGAGGCGGTGGGGCCCATCAGCAGGATGGCGTGCGGGATGTCGTTCATGAGCGGGTCTTGCGGTTCAATCGGCGAATTGTCGCATAAGTGGATCATGGGCGGACAGCGCCGCCCATGATCCAGAACCGGTTTGCGATCTGTTTTTTCGCTCGTTTTCGCCTTGTCTCGCCCTAGCTCCCGAGATCGTAAACACGTTCTTAAAGCCTGTTCACGTTCTCAAGAGCCGGATTCGGGCGCCGGCAGCGCCCGGCGGCGGCTGGCGCGCCACCAGCCGCCCAGGGTGATGAGGAACCACATGCACTGGTTGACGAAGGACGCCAGGTTGAAGTGGTTGGACAGCGATACCAGGATACAGACCGGACCCAGCAGATTCAGGACGAAATAGCGAAGATCCGATGTGCGCAAGCCGAATAGCTGGCTGCCCAGGTAAGCGCCCAGATAGCTGATGACGCCGACCAGGCCGATGAGGTCGTACATGGCGAAGCTCCTGGGAAAACGGCTATAGGGGAAGCGCTTGCGCATCGTCCGTCGCGGAGGCTTGCTTGCGGGCGGCCTGGTAGAACGGCGCGTTCGAGCGCGGCAACGGCGGCAGTTGGCGGATCTGATCGGCGATCTTCTCCGCCATCATGATAGTGGGCGCGTTCAGATTGCCGGTAACGATGCGCGGCATGATGGACGCGTCCACCACGCGCAGGCCGGACAAGCCGTGCACGCGGCCTTGATGGTCGACCACCGCCGTCGGGTCGTCGGCGCTGCCCATCTTGCAGGTGCCGGACGGATGCAGCGCGGTTTCGGCGTGGGTTTTGACGAAGTGATCGATTTCGCTGTCGCTGCTTACCCGCGCGCCGGGTTGGATTTCCCGGCCGCGGAAGGCGGAAAGCGCGCGTTGGCCGATGATCTCGCGCGTGAGCCGCACCGCGGCGCGGAACTCCCGCCAGTCGGTGTCGTGGGCCATGTAATTGAATTGAAGTTGAGGCGGGTCGCGCGGGTCGCGGCTGGCCAGCTTGACGTGGCCGACGCTGGGAGAGCGCATTGAGCCGACGTGGCATTGGAAACCGTGCATCTTGACAGCGTGGCTGCCGTCGTAATTCACCGCCAGCGGCAAGAAATGGTATTGCAGATTGGGGAAGGCGAAGCTCTCGTCGCTGCGGATGAAGCCGCCGGCTTCGAAGTGATTGCTTGCGCCCAGGCCGCTGCCGTTCAGATACCACTGGGTGCCGATGCGGGCCTTGTTCCACCAGTTCAGCGACGGGTACAGCGACACCGGCTTCAGGCATTCATACTGAAGATACATTTCCAGATGGTCCTGCAAGTTGGCGCCGACCCCGGGCAGGTGGGCGACCACGGCGATGTCGTGGCGGCCGAGCTCGGCGGCGTCGCCGACGCCGGAGCGCAGCAGTAGCTGCGGCGAGGCGATCGCGCCGTTGCAGACGATGACTTCGCGCAAGGCGCGGGCGCGTTGGCTGCGTTCGCCCTGCAGATATTGCACGCCGACGGCGCGCGCGCCGTCGAACAAGACGCGGTCCGCCAGCGCACGGGTTTTTACCGAAAGGTTGGCGCGGTCGCGGGCGGCGTCCAGATAGGCCAGAGACACGCTGCAGCGCCGTCCCTGTGTGGTGGTGGTGCGGTCCATCGGGCCGAAGCCCTCCTGGCGGTAACCGTTGAGATCGTCGGTGCGGCGGTAGCCGGCTTGCTCGCCGGCCTCGATGAAGGCTTCGAACAGAGGGCTGATACCGGCCTTGGGCGTGGTCACGTGAAGCGGCCCATCGCCGCCGTGATAGTCGTTGGTGCCCTTGTCGTAGGTTTCCGCCTTGCGGAAATAAGGCAGGCAATCGGCGTAGCTCCAGTCGCCAAGACCCGGCAGCTCGGCCCAGCCCTGATAATCCAGCGCATTGCCGCGGATATAGACCATGCCGTTGATCAGAGAGGAGCCGCCCAGCCCCTTGCCGCGCGCCTGGGCCATGCGTCGTCCGCCCATATGCGGCTCTGGTTCGGTCATATAGGCCCAGTTATAGGTGGTGCCTTGCAAGGGATAAGCCAGCGCCGCCGGCATTTGGGTACGCCAGTCCAGCCGCCAATCCGGGCCGCCCGCCTCCAGCAATAGCACGCTGACGTCGCTGTCCTCGCTCAGCCGCGCCGCCAGCACGCCGCCGGCGGAGCCGGCGCCGACGATGATGTAGTCGTATTCCTGAGTGGTGCTCATCTTGATTCTCCTCGGACGTGAACGAAGGCGGGGGCCGGGCGATGGGAGGTTCAAGCGCCGAACCACCCCATGGGCTTGGGCGCCAGATTGATGTAGCTGTGCTTCAGCTCGGTGTATTCGTCCAGGCCGATGCGCGAAAGCTCGCGGCCTATGCCGCTGGATTTGAAGCCGCCCCACGGCGCTTCCGGGAAGTAGGGGTGGTAGTCGTTGACCCAAACCGTGCCGAAGCGCAGCGCGCGGCTCATGCGGTTGGCGCGCGCCAGGTCTTGGGTCCACACCGCCGCCGCCAGGCCGTAAGGGGTGTCGTTGGCCAGCCGCAGCGCCTTGGCTTCGTCGCGAAAGCGCTCCACGGTGATGACCGGGCCGAAGATCTCTTCCTTGGCGATGTGCATGTCCGCGTGGACGTCGACCAGTAGCGTGGGTTGCAGCCAGTAGCCCTTGCTGTAGCGCTCGCCTTCCGGGCGGCCGCCGCCGTAGACCAAACGGGCGCCTTCTTTCACTCCTGCGGCGATCAGACTCAGGATTTTGTCGTGCTGTTGGGCCGACTGCACTGGTCCCATTTGTGTGTCCGGCTGCTGGCCGGGGCCGACGACGATGCGCGGAAGCCGTTCCGCCAGCCGCTTCACGAAGTCGTCGTGAATCTCGTCTTGCAGCAGCAGCCGCGAACCGGCCGAGCAGACCTGGCCGGCGTGAAAGAAGGCGGCGTTCAGCGCGTAGTCGACGGCGGCGTCCAGATCGGCGTCGGCGCAGACGATGTTGGGGTTCTTGCCGCCCAGCTCCAGGGCGATGCGTTTGAAGTTGCCGCTGGCGGCGCGCATGATGCTGGCCCCCGCCTGGGCGCCGCCGGTGAAGGACAGCAGGTCGACATCGGCATGCTCCGCCAATTCAGCCCCTACCTCGGAACTGCCGCTGACCAGGTTGAACACGCCGGGAGGCAAGTCCAGCTCTGTCAGCAACTGAGTGAAGCGCCAGCTGCTGAGCGGGGTCAGGCTGCTGGGCTTGAGCACCACGCAATTGCCGGCGCCCAGGGCCGGCGCGATCTTCCAGGCCGCTTGCAGCAAAGGGTAGTTCCAGGGAGTGATCAGGCCGCAGACGCCCACCGGCTCGTGCAAGCTTCGGCTGATCACGTGCTCAGGAGCGGAATTGACCTGGCCGCTTTCGGTGGCCGCCAGGCCAGCGAAATAACGGAAGGTGGCGGCGATGTCGCCCATGTCGGTGCGGCTCTCGCTTAAGGTCTTGCCGGTGTTCAGCGTCTCCAAGGCGGCGAGGCTTTCGCTCTCGCGTTCCACCCGTTGGGCGATGTCCAGCAGCAGACGGCTGCGTTGTCGCTGAGTGCTGGAGCGCCAGGGGCCGTGATCGAAAGCCGCGCGCGCTGCGGCGATGGCGGCTCGGGTGTCGGCGAGGCCGCCGTCCGCGGCGGCGGCGATCACGCTTTCATCGCAGGGGTTGAGAATCGGACGGGTTTGCCTATTGGCGGCGTCGCGCCATTGGCCATCGATGAAGAGCTGGGTTGAGATCATGGCAGCCTCGCACAGATTGTAAAATTAACTATTGGTAAATTAATTTACCTTTGGTTTAATTGTAGTGTCGATTAGCCATGGACTGCAATCTAGATCCGGCTATGGTGGCGATGGCTTGATTTGCTTTGGCTATATCGCTCGCGTTTCCGCCAGGGCGGAGGCCCGCTGAGGTTTGGCTGCGCCGGGTTATTTTGTCCGCTTCGGGATTTTTCCAGCCTGGGTTAACATGGCGGGTCGACAGCCGCAGGCTGTGGCGCGCGCGCATCGCCGCGTCCCGTTCGCATTCAATTACCCAGGAGGCGCGGCCCGCCGCCGCTACCAGTTCCGTGTCGTCAAATCAACTCAGTCAAGCCGCAGTTCCCGCCGGGGATGAAACCTTCGCCGTTCGTCTGAAAGACGTGCTGGGACGCAAGCGCGTCATGCTCAAACAAGTGGCGGAAGCCCTGGGCGTGTCGTCCGCGGCCGTTCACAAATGGACACGCGGGGGGGAGATCGAATACCGCAAGTTGCGGGTATTGGCGGACTTTCTAGGCGTGAACTGGATATGGCTGCGCTACGGCGAACAAGCGGTGCTGGATCTCGCCACGGCGGCAACGACGGACGCGCAATTGACGGAGATCCGTCGCAAGCATCTGGCCGAGATCATGGAAAGCGAAGCGCGGATGAAGTTTGCGCAGGAGGTGTCCGGCATTGTGACTTGGGAATGGAACATCCTGAGCGATGCGGTGGCCTATTCCGCCAACGCGGAACAGCTGTTCGGCCGCCCCGTCCGCGAGCTGACGGATTTCTGGCTAGCCCTGGAGCCGGCCGACGCGCCAGCGCTGCGCGCCAAACTGGAGACATGCTTAAGTTCCGGCCTTGCTTACGAGGCGGAGTTCCGCGTGCGCTGGCCGACGGGTGAAACGCGTTGGATCGCCTCGCGCGCCACTTGCGTGC
This sequence comes from Chromobacterium sp. IRSSSOUMB001, assembly GCF_023507765.1. Classification (NCBI taxonomy): domain Bacteria; kingdom Pseudomonadati; phylum Pseudomonadota; class Betaproteobacteria; order Neisseriales; family Chromobacteriaceae; genus Chromobacterium; species Chromobacterium sp. IRSSSOUMB001. The sequence continues at coordinate 19,496 of NZ_JALCYU010000002.1, read as the reverse complement.
CGGACGCGGACCGCCGGCCGGTGAAGATGATAGGCGTCAGCTTCGACATCTCCCAGCGCTGCCTGGCGGAACAGGCGTTGCGCCAGAACCAGGCCATTCTGGACAAGGCGCAGTCCATCGCCCATCTGGGAAGCTGGTTTTGGGACGTGCGCAAGGACGACTGTATCTGGTCGGACGAGGCCTACCGGATTTTCGGTTGGCAACCGCAGGCCTTCAAAGTAACGATGGAGCGCTACTTCGCCGCGATGGTGCCGGAGGACCGAGGGCGCATTGATCAGGCCATCCGACGGGCGATAGACGAGCGCCAACCCTATTGCGTGGAGTACAGCATCTTGCTGCCTGACGGCCGTCGCCGGCATATCCATGAGGAGGGCGAGGTCTTGTACGGGGAAGGGCGGGCGGAGGCGATGATAGGCGCCACTCAAGACGTGACGGACACCCGACAGGCCGCGCTGGCCTACAGCGAGAGCGAGGAGCGCTTTCGGGAGATTTTCGAACAGGCGGCGCTGGGGTTGGCGCATCTGGGTCTGGACGGATGTTGGCTCAAAGTGAACCGGCGCCTGGCCGAGATGGCCGGTTATCCGCCGCAGGAGATGGAGGGGATGAGCTTTCAGCAACTGACCCATCCCGAGGATCTGGAAGACAATCTATTGAGGTTGGATAGGCTGCTGAGCGGGGAAGTGGCCAGCTTTTCGCTGGAGAAGCGTTTGCTGCGCAAACAGGGCGGCCATGTCTGGGTGAATGTCAGCGTCTCGCTGAGCCGTCATCCCGTCAGCGGCGAGCCATGGCATTTGATTGCTGTAGTGGAGGAGGTAGCCGAGCGTCGCGCCGCGCGCCGCGCGCTGGAGGAGGCCCGGAGCCGCAGCGAACTGGCGCTGCAGTCCATAGGCATGGCGAGCTGGGAGTGGGACCTTGCCGCCGGGCGGTTGCGCTTGTCGCCGCAGGCTGCGCGGCTGCTGTTCGGAGAGGCCTTGGAGGACGCCGCTGAACAACGCTTTCTGGATGGCTTGCGCATCGCGTCAAGGCAGGGTTGGTTGGACAGCCTAGAGGCGATATTCAATATTTCCAGCCGCGCGCAGCTGGATGTGCTGTGGCATGCCGAAGGCGGCAAGACTTTGCCGCTGGTGTTGTCCTTGGTGGCGCAGCGGGGAAGCGGCGGCGCTGTGGATCGCTTGATAGGGGCCTTGGGACCGCGTTGATTCCGGCGGTTTGCCAAGGGGGGCACGGAGCCCGCCGCTTGTCGGCGGGCTTTTTTGCGCCCGCTTTGCGGTCACGCGTTGGTGGCGGTATTGTGATTTACTATTGGTAAAAAAATTAACTTATGGTAATTTTTATGCCTCGTCTGGCAAGGCAGATGGATAGAGTCTTGTTGCGTTTGAACCCAGAGTAGGCGTCGCGGAGAGTGTGAGCGGCGTCCGATAACCGGAGCTGACGCGCTATGAACAGCATGCACAGACAGCAGTATCTCCGCCGCCGGACCCGCTGGGGTTATGGCTGGGCGCTTTGCGCGGCGGTGTTGTGGGGCGCATGGTATGTGCCGGGCGCCGCGGTGTGGCACGAGGCGCCGCTGGCCGGGCTGGCGCAAGGGCGGCCCGAGCAGTTTCTGATGGCGGCCGCGGTGTTGACGGCTTTTCACGCCTGCCTAGTGGCGGCGTTTCAATTGTTGTGGCTGGCGGCCTTGGGCAAGCTGGCCGACTTCTTTCGCACGCTATGGCGTTTCGGCGGCATTTCCAAGTGGTATTTCCTGGCTGCGGTATTGGGCGGCTTGATGGCTAACTTCGGCTCCTACCTGGCGATGGGCTATGTGGGCGCGGTGTTCGCCGCAGTGGCTGGCCTGTTGTACCCGGTGGTGGGCGCGGCGCTGGCGCGCCTGTGGTATCGCGAGCGGATAGGCCGCCGCGCGGCGCTGGGCATCGCGGTGATCGTGCTGGGAGGGGCGGCGATTTACGCGCCTGGCCTGTCTGGCGATCTGGCCGGAGAGGGCGCCGCGCGCTGGCTGGGCTATTTAGGCGGCGCGCTGGCTGCGCTGGGCTGGGGATTGGAGGGGGCCATCGTTGGACGGGCGATGGATGTGACCGATCCCGATTGCGGGGTGGCGATCCGTTATTTGGCCGAGGCCCTGTATTGGGTGCTGCTGATTTTGCCGGCTCTGGCCTGGTTGACCCCCTTGCCGGTGTATTCGCTGGCCGGCGAGCTATGGTCGTGGCGGCCTATGCTCTACCTGGGGGTGGGGGGGCTCAGTTTCGCTTTCTGCGCGGTGGCCTGGTACAAATCCTTCCCCTTGATCGGTGTTGGGCGCGGCCAGGCGATCGGCGCCTTCTACGCGCTGTTCGCGACGCTGTTCACCGCGGCGTTTACCTTGAACTTTCCTGAGTGGCATTTTCTGATTGGTCTGGCCCTGGTGATTCTGGGCGGCTTCGTCATGGTGTCGGACAGCGAGCGCCATCCGGGCGCGGTGCGCAATGTGGGGGGGGAGGCATGAAGGTGCATATCAAGGGGTTCATTCTGCAGACCCTGGCCGGGCAGCCGGGCTTGTGGGATGTCGAGCTGGCCCGACGCATCTGCCGAGAGTACCGCAAGCCGGAAGACGACTATTGGCTGGGCATGGTGCGGGCCTGCCTGGCGGATTTGAGCGCTAGCGGCCTGGTGGTGGCGTTGTGCGAGCGCTGGCAGGAAGAGGGGGCGCGTCTGCTGTTCAACTATCGCGTCAGCGATTTCGGGCTGGAGCGCATGCGCCAGACCGGTTTGGCCTGAGAAGCGGTTGGCGGCCTCGCCGACAAGAGCGAGGCAAGGCGAAAACGGTTGAGAAAGCGGAATGCACAGGTGGTACATCAGCGTTTCGAAGCCGGCGCCCATCGCACAATCGCTCTATCGACGCGCAGCAGATCGTAAACAGGTTCTCAGAGCCTGTTCAAAATCTCGCGAGCAAGAGCGAGACAAGGCGAAAACGGCTGAGAAAGCGGAATGTACAAGTGGTACATGAGCATTTCGAAGTTGTTTTCAACGCCGTATCGCCGCAGCGCAGCAGATTATGAACAGGCTCTAAGGAGAAGGGCATGTCCGGGTATTGGGGTTATGAAGGCGCATCCACGCTGGCGATGGTTGTGATCGTGAGTTTGAGCCTGGCGGCTTTGTTCGTCGCCAGGCGTTATGTGAGGACGCTATAGGTCTGAAGGCAAAAGCCCGCAGCGCGCGTTCCGTTTTCTCAGAACGTGTTTACGATCTCGCGAGCTAAGGTGAGACAAGGCAAAAACTACTGAGAAACCGGAGTGTACACACGGTACATGAGCATTTCGAAGTGGTTTTCAACGCCGTATCGCCGACGCGCAGCAGATCGTAAACAGGTTCTCAGCCGCAAGGGCTGGTCTCGCCCTTGCTTCCAGGCTTGGAACCCGCTTCACAGCTGCGCGGCGTAGGCCTCCAGCTGGGCCAACACCCCTTGTGCCTGTTCGCTTAGTTCGCCGGCGCGGGCTTCAGCCATTTCTTGGCGGAATTGCTGGACATCCCGGCCGGGGCCGCCGTTGAGCTTGGCTTGGCGCCATGTCTGCCAGCGCTGTTGCTCCGCGCCGGACAGGGAACGCGGGAAGTTGCGCGCGCGGTAACGGAACAAGAGTTCGGCCAGTTGCGGGTCCTCGAAGAAAGCCATTTCACCAGCGAGCTGGTCGGCCGACATGCGGCGCAGCTTGGTCAGCACTTTGCGGTCGTTGTTGGAAACGAAGCCGCCGTAGAGGTTCTCGTCGACGTCGCGCGGCTCGCCAGCCTCGCGCTTGTAGACCTTGCGCCAGACCGGGGTCAGGTCCGGCAGCGCGCCGGCGTAGTCGGCGTGGCGATGGACTTGCTCCATGTCCAGCCCCCAGTGCGCGGCGCGTTCGGCGCTCAGCACCTTGAGATTGGCGACCACGAACGGCGATTTATTGACGTGCACGGTCTTGAGAGGCAAGCGCTGCACGCCTTCCGGCAGGTCTTCGCTGCGAGTGTACAAGCGTTCGCGAATGTCGTCCGGGCCCAGGCCCTGCAATTCGCGAGGGTCGTGGGACAAATCCCAGACGATGACCTCGTTGGCGTTGTACGGATGAGCCGCCAGCGGCCAGACCACGGCCATATTGCCGCGCTCCGCGCCATACATGCCGGAAACGTGCAGCACGGGTTTGGGGTCGTGAAGGCTGAGCTGGACCTTGACCGCGTCTTTCTTGCGCAGCGACAAGTAGAAGTCGAACAGCTTGGGTTGGTTCCGTTTGATCAGACGCGCCAGCGCAATGGTGGCGCGCACATCGGAGAGCGCATCGTGGGCGGCTTCGTGGGCCAGGCCGTTGGCGGCGCTTAGATGTTCCAGTTTGAAGCTGGGGCGTCCGTCTTCGTGCTGCGGCCATTGAATGCCGTCCGGGCGCAGCGCGAAGGTGGCGCGCACCAGGTCCAGCAGATCCCAGCGGCCGCATTGGTTCTGCCATTCGCGCGCGTAGGGGTCCATCAGATTGCGCCAGAACAGAAAGCGGGTGACTTCGTCGTCGAAGCGGATTGAGTTGTAACCAACTCCGATCGTGCCCGGCGTCGCCAGTTCGCGTTCGATCACGCCAGCGAATTCGTGCTCGGCCACGCCATGCTGCAAGCACCACTGTGGGGTGATGCCGGTCAGCAGGCAGGCCACCGGAGACGGCAGGTAATCGGGCGCCGGCCGGGCGTAGAGCATGACCGGCTCGCCGATTTCATTGAGATCGGCGTCGGTGCGGATGCCGGCGAACTGCGACGGGCGGTCCTGGCGGGGCACGGCGCCGAAGGTTTCGTAATCGTGCCAAAAGAAGCTGTGATTGGACATGGCGGCAACAATGCGGTGAAGTTGGCCGCATTGTCGCATCCATCGGGGCGGCGGGGCCAGCCGCGCCGTTCTCGTGCGTCCGCGGCGCTCAATCCATCCATGAGGGTTTGCGTGTTTCCAGCATGGCCTGGATGCCTTCGCGTCCCTCTTCGCTCAGACGGATGGCGACTATGCGCTGGATGCAGATTTCCATGCTGTCTTCCCCCTCGCCCAGGCCCGCGATGTCGGCCAGCAAGCGTTTGGCTTCCAGCATGGCCGCCGGGCTATTGATCAGCAGATGGTTGATCAGGAAGTCCACCGCCATGTCCAGCTCGTCGCTTTCCACCACTTGGTGCACCAGCCCCAGACGCTTGGCCTTGCCGGCGTTGAAGCGCTCCGCGGTCATGAAGTAGCGGCGCGTCGATCGCTCGCCGATGGCGCGGACCATATAGGGCGCAACCAGCGCGGGGATGACCCCCAGTTTGACTTCGGAAAAGCTGAACAGCGCTTCCGAGCTGGCGATGGACACGTCGCAGCAGGCGACCAGCCCTGCGCCCAGGCCGAAAGCGGATCCCTGAATTTTGGCGATGGTGGGCTTGGGCAAGGTGTCCAGCGTGCGCAGCAGCTTGGCCAGAAGGCGGGCGTGGCGTTCCAGCTCTTCACGTCCGAAATCGGCCATCCGCCGCATCCAGTCGATATCGTGCCCGGCGGAAAAGCTGATGCCGCTGCCGGTCAGCACCACGGCGCGTACGCTCGCGTCTTCGGCCAGGGTTTCCAGCATCGCGGTCAGCAGGCCGACGCTGTTGTCGTCCAGCGCGTTCAGCAGTTCGGCGCGGTTGAGGGTGATGGTGGCGATTCCCTTTGGATCAACGGCAAGCAAAACGGACTCGACGGTCATTCGGTTCTCCTTGTTCTGACAATGGGCGTTTTAGCTGTGGCCAAAACGGATAATGCTGCGGACAAAGGCGTCCGCGGCCTCGATATGCAATACATGGCCGGCGCCCGGCAGGATTTCCAGCTGCGCGCCGGGCAGGCGTTCGCGCAGCAATTCGGCCTGATACAAGGGCGTCAGGCGGTCTTCGTCGCCAACCAGTATATGGCAGGGCATGGCCAGCTCGTGCAGCCAGGTGCGCGCGTCGTGCTCGGTGACGCCGGCGATCAGCCGGATCACCGCATCCCAGTCCACCATGCCGGCAATCAACTTCATATCGTCCAGCATGGCGGCGTTGCTGGCGAGAAAACGGCTGGAAAACAGCCAGGGGACGCTGACCGCGTAGCGCAGGTCCAGCCCGCCGCTTTGATTGGCCGCGATCCAGCTGTCGCTGATGTGATTGTTGACGCTGTCGGCCCAAGCCAGCGTAGCGGCCAACAGCAGCCGCGACACGAGGTTGGGATGACGGTGTGCGAAGTGCTGCGCCACCATGCCGCCGTAAGACAAGCCGGTGAGATAGACCTCGGCAATGCCCAAATGATTCAACAGACCGGCGGCGAGGTCGGCTTGTTCGTTGAGCGGATATTTGTCGCCGCCGGGATGGTCGCTTTGGCCCTGGCCGAGGAAATCGAAGCGCAACAGCTGGAAATGCGGCTCCAACTGAGGCTGGAGCAGAGCCCAGGCCGCGGTGGACATGGTGATGCCGTTGAATAGCACCAACACTTGGGCGCCCTGCCCGCTGAGTTCGTAATAAACATTGTGTCCGGAAATTTCGGCATAGGGCATGGCGTTTTTCCTTTGGTCAGGCGTTGGGCGACGTCAACATGCATGCTTCATTCTAGAGCGCGCCGGCGCTTGCGGGGCAATTTGCTGACGACGCGGGCGCAAGAGGAAGGGGCCGCGCCGACGCGCGACCGGCGCGGTCGGCCGGCAAGTCCTGAATAAGGGTAAAGTGTTTGACGAATTAAACAATGAAGATTGAACGCCGGTGGCCGGCGCTCTTGCGCGCACCGGCCGGATTGACAGGTCTGGACGGTCCGTCGGGGTGAGGCGCGCGCGCCACAGCGGCGATAATTTTTCGAGAGCGCTTGCACTAGATGTTGTCAAATTTATTAAACGTGGCATAGGCTTCTGTTCAAGACTAAAACGACAAAGGCGCCCGCCGTCGTCGCGGCCGCCCGGCCGTGGCCGCCGTCGGCGCCGCACAGAGGAGACATCATGTTGGCAACGGACAAGGCGGTGGCGGCATGGCCGCGCGCGCTCGCGGCGGGACCGCCGGCCGGCGCGGGAAGCCGGACGGACTCTTGAATCCATGCGCGCGGGCCTCGGCCGGCGCGACCATCAAGCAAGACATTCGATTGCTGCCGCGCCGCCTCGAGACGAGAGCCGCGCGGCGGACGCAGCCGGCTCGCGCCGCTGCGGGACTGCAATAGAGGGAACGACTCAATGACGCAAGCTGTTGCCGCCAAACCGGCCCAAGCCGCTTTTTCCGCCCACAACGCCCAAGCCGCCGAGGCGCAAACCGACGCTGACAAGGCTTATCTGCGCATTGCCGGCGTGCTGAAAAAGTTCGGCGATCATGTCGCGGTGGATCATGTCGATCTGGATATCCGCAGAAATGAAATTTTCGCCTTGCTCGGCAGTTCCGGCTGCGGCAAGTCCACGCTGTTGCGCATGTTGGCGGGGATGGAGGCGCCGACTTCGGGCCGCATCATCCTCGACGGGGAAGACATGCAGGGCCTGCAGCCGTACGAGCGGCCGGTTAACATGATGTTCCAGAGCTACGCGCTGTTTCCGCATATGACGGTGGAGCAGAACGTGGCCTTTGGTTTGAAGCAGGATAAGGTGTCCCGGGACGAGATCGCGGAGCGGGTGGGCAAGATGCTGGACCTAGTGCAGATGCGCAAGTACGCCAACCGCAAGCCGCATCAGTTGTCGGGCGGTCAGCAGCAACGCGTGGCGCTGGCGCGCAGCCTGGTCAAGCGCCCCAAGCTGCTGCTGCTGGACGAGCCTTTGGGCGCTCTGGACAAGAAACTGCGCCAACAAACCCAGCTGGAACTGGTCAATACCATAGAACAGGTGGGGGTGACCTGCATCATGGTGACTCATGATCAGGAAGAGGCGATGACCATGGCCAGCCGCATCGGCATCATGAGCGAGGGCTCTTTGTTGCAAGTGGGCACGCCGTCTGAAATTTACGATTACCCCAACTGCCGCTTCACCGCGGAGTTCATTGGCGAGAGTAATATTTTCGAGGGCGCGGTGGTGGTGGACGAGCCGGACCTAGTGGAAGTCCGCTCGCCGGAGCTGGGCGGGGACATCCGCATCGATCACGGGATTACCGGCCCCAAGGGCATGCGTGTTTGGGCCAGCATTCGCCCGGAAGATGTGCGGCTGGACATCAAACCGCTGCCGGCGGGGCCTAATGTCGCAGCCGGCGTGGTGGAAGACATTGCCTATCTGGGCAGTTATTCCATCTATCACGTGAAACTGGCCAGCGGTAAGGTCGTCAAATCGGTGGTGCCGTCTTCGCGCTGGTACGACGCGGGCGAAACCGCGCCAACCTGGGGCGACGCGGTGTTCGTCAGCTGGCGGCAGGATGTTCCAGTGGTTTTGACCCGGTAAGAACTGCCCGCAAGTGGATGCCCGCGGCCGGGCATCCACTTTGTTCATCTTCCATCGCGAAAGGGAAGGCTTTGACGCGTTTGTCCATCCCTTGATCCTGCCGCCGCATCATTTGTCTTCATGAGAGGTTTCCATGCTTCGTTTTGCCCATCAAGCCCATGCGCCATCCTATTACGCCGCCACCGCTCGGCCTTGGGAGCCCGGGGCGGCGTTGCAAGGTGCGGTCGACTGCGATGTCTGTGTGGTGGGCGGCGGGCTGGCGGGTTTGTCGGCGGCGTTGAATCTGCGGGAGCGAGGATTTTCCGTCGTCTTGTTGGAAGGCGCGCAGATAGGCTTTGGCGCTTCTGGGCGCAACGGCGGACAGGTGATTGCCGGGTTCGCCTGCGGCATTGACACGTTGCGCGCGCAGCTGGGCGACAGCCTGGCAAAGCAGATGTGGAATATGTCGGTGGAGGCGGTGGAGATCATTGAGCAGCGGGTGAGCCAGCACCGCATCGACTGCGATTGGCGACGCGGCTATGTCAGCGTGGCGGTCAAGCCGCGGCATATGCAGGAATTGGAGGACTGGCAGCGAGAGGCGGCGCAGACCTATGACTACAGCGGCATGCAGCTGTGGGATAAGGCCGAACTCAGAAGGCGGCTAGCCAGCGAGCGCTATCAGGGAGGCCTTTACGATCCGCGCTCGGGTCATCTGCATCCCTTGAACTATGCGCTGGGGCTGGCTCGAGCCGCGCGCGAGGCGGGCGTCGCCATTTACGAGCAAAGCCCGGCATTGCGCCTGACCCGCGACGCGCGGCCGCAAGTGGCGACTGAGCAGGGCGTGGTCAATTGCACCCAGGTGGTGTTGGCTTGCAACTCCTATATTGGCGCGCTGGTGCCGGAATTGGAGCGGCGGATCATGCCGGCCGGCACCTATGTAATTGCCACCGAACCCTTGGGCAAGGAGCGGGCCGAGGCTCTGATCGCCAACGACATGGCGGTGTGCGACACCAATTTCGTGCTGGATTACTATCGCTTGTCCTCCGACCACCGTTTGTTGTTCGGCGGGAAGGTCAGCTATTCCGGACGCGAGCCGACCAATCTAGCCGCAGGCATGCGCAGCGACATGTTGCGGGTGTTCCCGCAACTGGCAGACGTCAAGATCGACTACGCTTGGGGCGGATTCTGCGATATCACGGCAAACCGTGCCCCTGATTTTGGACGCTTGGACGGTAATATCTATTACCTTCAGGGTTTTTCCGGACACGGCGTCAACATCACCGGTTTGGCCGGCAAGGTGGTGGCGGAGGCGGTGGCCGGCGACGCTTCGCGTTTCGACCTGTTCGCCAAGATTCGTCATAATCACTTTCCCGGCGGCCGCTGGTTGCGCACGCCGGCCTTGGTGCTGGGCATGGCTTATTTCCGGATGCGGGATTATTTATGAACCGGCGCTGACGCGTTGCGGATCATGGGCAGCCTTCGCGCTGCCTTTTTGCTTTTCAGGAGGGGTCCAGATAATCGTAGCCGCCCCAATCCCGCGCGTAGGCGGTATGGTTGTCCGCGGTGCGGATGGGTTTGAGCAAGCCGTTTTGCTCCATGTAGACTAGATGCTCGTGAACGTCGTCCGCGCTGTATTCGCCGCCGGATTCGCGAGAGAGCGCTAGAAACAGTTTGTGTTCGTCCAGGTACTGGATGTGCATGGTCTGCAGCAGGCGCAGCGTGCGGAAAATCAAGGTTTCGTTGCGGGTCATGACAGCGGATATTTTATTTTTATGACTATTCATTTATCTGACACTTTAGTTTGGTGCGTCAAGAAATATGACATTATTGTTTCAAGGGGCGGGTATGACGACAGAACGGCCTGACTCGCCTTGCATCGCTGTGTGTTCCACCGCGGTGGGCGACGATATCTGCCGCGGCTGCGCGCGCAGCTTTGATGAAATCTCGAATTGGTGTTTTATGGACGCGGAGGAGCGGGAACGGGTCTGGTTGCAACTGCCGCTGCGCCAGCGAGGGTTGAAGATCGCCGCGGTCTTCACTTGCCTGCCGGAGCTTCACCAAGTTGAGGACGGCGAGTGGATGAGCGTGCCTTGCCTGTCCTTATGGTTCCGCATGGATGGAGACTGCCTGTTTTGGCGAGAGAGGGAAGGTGCGGTTTGCCAGCGGGATTGCGCCGGCTGGAGCCCGGCGCAGGTTGCCGCCTTCCTGAGAGAGCAGGCAGGGGCTGAGCATCACTAGGAGGAGAGATGGCGCAGGATAGTTCTTTGACCGAGTTTTGGGATGTGCGTTATCGCGATGGCGTGACCCCTTGGGAGGGTGCGCAAACCAGTCCGGAGGCCTTGGCGTTTTTTCAGCGTCAGCCGGCCAGCCGAATCCTGCTTCCAGGCTGCGGCAGCGCCGGAGATTTACCCTTGTTGCTGGACTGCGGCCATCAGGTGTTGGCCATCGATTTCAGCGAGCAGGCCGTGGCGATCGCGCGCGCGCAATGGCCGCAGGCGGCCGCTCATATCCAGCAGGCGGATTTTTTCGCCGTCGAGCACGAGCCGCCTTTCGACGCGGTGTTTGAGCGTGCCTTTCTCTGCGCGCTGCCGCCCCGCCTGCATACACGCTATGCGGAGCACATGGCTCGTTTGCTGCGCCCCGGCGGCACGCTGGCGGGCGTGTTCTTCATCGCGGACACCTCGCGCGGCCCGCCGTTCGGCCTGAGCATGTCGGCCTTAAGCGCTTTGCTGGAGCCGGCTTTCGCGTTGGAGAGCTGTCAGCCGCAGGAGGACGGCGTGCCGGTATTTGGCGGTCAGGAGTTCTGGATGGTGTGGAGAAGGCAACACGGAAGCGAAGATTTGTAATACATTGGCATTGCCTATTTGATGATAATCAATAGTCCGCCAACTATTCCAAAAACAAGGCCGCCATCGCTTAGGATGGCTGACTGAAGTCAATAAACAACAATAATTCTAGATAACAGCGGCAATCAGGTCCAAAGCGCCGGATGGCGCGGGGCCTGAATCAGGCGCTGAACAGGATTGCGGAGCAAGAGGAGAAGTCATGCAGTGGTTCTGGCGCGTGTATACCCTGGTGGAAAAGACTTTCTGGGATACGTTGACCAAGAAATTGTGCAGTTTCTTTTTTATCAGCCTGTTTCAGTTGGGCATGGTGGCTTATGTTTATTATGTTCTGGAAGACATTCGGAGCCTGCTGAAAGGGCAAGTCGCTTCGCCCCAAGTGTTGGCGGGCATCGAGTCCAGCATAGACGGAGCCCTGTTTTGGACGATGGCGCTGTGGATGATCAGCTTCGTCTTCATTGCCTTTATGGTCTGGTATCTTCGTTTTTTGATTGTCCGGCCTCTAAAAATGATTATCCGGATTTTCAATGAAATAGGCGCCGGCGAGGGCGATCTGTCCAGAGACATTCCCACCATCACCCATGACGAAATCCGCGAACTGTCGCTGTCGTATAACCGTTTTCTGCTGAAAATGCGCGAAATCATTAGCAATGTGAGGTTGATGACGGTGCGGATCGCGATGGATTCGGCGCGCACCCGAAAGAATGTGGTTGAGTCGCTGGAGGGGGCGCGCAAACAGGATCAGTTGGCGACGCAAGTCCGGGCCGCCAGTGATCAGAGCACCGAGGGCGTGGGCCAGGTCACAGAGCAGACCCAGGCGATTTCATCCACCACCCTGGCCAACCTGGACGTGGCGCGGGAGTCCTACGCCGAGCTCAAGTCCGTGGCTGAGAGCATTTACGGCATTAATCAGAAGGTGGGCCATTTCAACCACACTGTGGATGATTTGAGCCAGCGCTCGTCCAGCATCAAGACCATTGTGGATCTGATCAAGGATGTGTCGGATCAGACCAATTTGTTGGCTTTGAACGCGGCGATCGAAGCGGCGCGGGCCGGCGAGAGCGGACGCGGTTTCGCCGTGGTGGCCGATGAAGTGCGCAAGCTGGCGGAGCGAGTCAAAAAAGCGACGGACGAGATTTCGCATAATATCGACGATATGCTGGGGCTGGTGTCGGAAACCCAGGTGGAAACCGCCCAGATCACCGAGGACACCAAGTCTGCTCGCGAAATCGTCTCCAAGGCGTCGGAGCATTTCAGCAAGATGATGGGAGACTTTGAAACAACGGCGAATAGTCTCAGTCAGATCGCCGCCACCATGTCGGAGTTCGTCGCTTCTAATGGACAGGTCAATCTTCATGTGGCGGAAATTCACGAGCTAGGTCATCAGGTGACGGACCGCCTGAACCATACGGAAGAGTCGGCCACCAAGCTGTCCGGCGCTGCGGAGCAGGTGCAGCAGTTAGTGGCGCGCTTCATTTTGGGCGAGGGCGAGTTCGACCAGATCATGCAGACGGCCAGGGGGGCGCGGGATGAGTTGCAAGCCATCATGACCGCGCAGCTGGCCGCGGGCGTACCGCTGTTCGATCAAAACTACCAGCCCATCGCTGGCGCCAAGCCTGCCAAGTTCCGCACGCAGTACGACGCCAAACTGGAAAAGCTGATGCAGCCAGTGTACGACCGCGCCGCCAAGTCCGTGCCAGGCGGCGTGTTCTGTCTGGCGGTGGATACCAATGGCTACGCGCCGACTCACAATAGTTGGTATAGCCAGCCCTTGAGCGGGGATCCGGCCAAGGACTTGATCAATAGCCGAGACAAGCGCAAGTTTGCCGACGTCGCCGGCCTGCGGGCGGCTCGCAGCACACAATCCTTCCTGTTGCAGACGTACACCCGCGATACTGGAGAAGTGTTGTCGGAGGTGGTGCTGCCCATCATGCTGTCAGGCAAGCATTGGGGCGGCTTCCGACTGGGCTTCAACCCGGAGGAACTGCTGGAATCGCTTGGACGCGGAGCCGGCCGGAACTGATATGTTGCCGGGTGGAAGCAAAACAAAACGGAGGCCGCGGCCTCCGTTTTGTTTTGAGCTGTGCTTCAAATTTGCAGGGGGGTCAGTAGAGTGACGACGCCCAGGCCGGCAAACAGCAGCGCGGCAATAGTGTGCACCATTTTTTGCGGCAACTTCTTCGCGGCCACCTCGCCCAAGAGCACCGCGGGCACATTCGCTAGCATCATGCCCAAAGTGGTGCCGGCCACCACCAGCAGCAAGGCGTCGGGAAAGCGCGCGGACAAGGCGACGGTGGCCAACTGTGTCTTATCGCCCATTTCCGCGATAAAGAAAGCGATACAGGTGGTGCCGAAAACGCCAAACCGCTCTAGGAGCCGGCTATCTTCATCCAGCTTGTCCGGAATCAGCATCCAGCCCGCCATGGCGAGAAAGGAAAGGCCCAGCCCCCAACGCATGAGATCCGGGCCAATTTTGCTCATTAGCCAGTGACCCACCGCTGCGGCGGCGAAATGATTGAGCAAAGTGGCGACGAAGATGCCGAAAACGATGGGAACCGGCTTGCGGTAGCGGCCGGCCAGCATCAGTGCGAGCAATTGAGTTTTGTCGCCGATTTCAGCCAGGGCGACGATTCCGGTGGAAATGAGAAAGGCTTCCATGAAGACTCCGGGGGCTGCGCATACGCCATGACAAGCCCGCGCCGCAGCCCCGCATTGCGCAGACATGTCATGGGTCTTGCCAAACGGAAGTTTTCGTCGCATGCACCATGGCCGTGACGGCCAAGCTTGTTGATGCATGCCGGCGCTGAAAACCGCGCCGAGGCTACTCCCCCAGATCTAGCCGATTCTAAATCAGTTGGCGTAGCGGGGCAATCGGCGGGCTTGGAACCTGTTTACGATCTGCTGCGTATCGCTAAAGCGCAGCAGACATTGAACAGGCTCTTAGAGTTGAGATGTGCACTGAGGGCAGCGAGAAGCCTTTTCCGGAATATTGGATGCGCAGAATGGGCACTCTTTGGTGGCGGGAGCCGGCGCGGCGGCGGCAGGCTCTTCGCGCTTCAGTCGATTGATGGCCTTGACCAGCATGAAAATAGCGAAGGCCACTATGGTGAAGCTGACCATGGCGTTGATGAACAAGCCGATATTCAGTGTGACGGCGCCAGCTTGCTTGGCCGCGGCCACCGACACATAAGGTCCAAGCTGCTTGCTGCCTTCTTTTAGTACGAAGAACATATTGGAGAAATCAACATTGCCTACCAGCAAGCCGATGGGGGGCATGATCACATCGTCAACCAGCGATTTGACGATGGCGCCGAAGGCACCGCCGATAACCACGCCGACCGCCAGGTCGATGACATTGCCTTTCATGGCAAATTCTTTGAATTCTTTGATAATGGACATGGTTAACCTCTGTTTAAATAGCGTTAACGATTATAGAGTATTCAATTGGCTGCACTCCACCTCAAGTGCATTTTCAAGCAAGCGAACGTGGACGAACAGGCAGGCTGCCAAGCAGGGCGCCGCCAAGAATCAGCACGATGGCGGTTATTGCAATAGCGTTCAATTGCCCTTGTCCGGTGCCTATCAGCAGCAGGGTGGACAGCAAGGGCGTGGCATAGGACAAGGAGCCTATCTGTCTGGGGTCCCCCTCCTTTAGCGCGCGGTCCCATAGGAAGAAGGCGCCGCCCATCGGGCCGATGCCCAGCAGGATCAAGGCCAGCCATTGACCAGCGCTGGGGGCGACGTTGGGTTCGAACAGGAAGTGGCATAGTAGGGAAAGCAAGCCGGACAGCAGGCAGAACCCGCCGACCGCGCTATTGGGGAAGCTGGGCAGCCTGCGCGTCAGCAGGCTAAAAGTCGACCACACAACGGCGGCGCCGATGGCCAGCAGATAACCGACAAGATAGTTGCTGGACAAGGCGAGCTTGCCTCCGCTGACAATCAGCGCCGCTCCACTGAAACCCAGCGCGCCGGCCAGAATGTGACGGCCGTGCAGTATGGTGCCGGGAACCAGGATGGGCGAGAGTATCACAATCAACAGGGGCCATAGATAATTCAGCAGATTGGCTTCCATGGCCGGCGCGTGCCGAAATGCGAAGAACAGCAAGAAATGGTAGCCGAACAAGCCATAGATTCCGACCAGTAAGGTGCGCGGCGGCACTTTCCAGTCGCGGCAATGGCGGATACTGAGCAGGCTGCCGATCAACAGGCAGACGCCAACCACAAAAAATGGGGGAAGCGAGCGGGTTTGGGTGCCAAGCGTGGCCAGCGAAGCCCATAGCAAGATAGCGCCGCCGGCAAAAGCAATCGGTCTGGAAATCATTATTATTCCAATGGGGAAGGTGGGCCGATTGTAAAACGGAAGCAGAAATGGAAAAAGCCACAATCCGGCGATTGTGGCTTTTGGAAACTTGGCTCCCCGAGCAGGGCTCGAACCTGCGACCTGCGGATTAACAGTCCGTCGCTCTACCAACTGAGCTATCAGGGATCATCATTCAGTGATGCTGTCTTGTTTTGGCTCCCCGAGCAGGGCTCGAACCTGCGACCTGCGGATTAACAGTCCGTCGCTCTACCAACTGAGCTATCAGGGAATGGAAAACAAGCAATTCTCAAACAGGGCCGTAATGGCTCCCCGAGCAGGGCTCGAACCTGCGACCTGCGGATTAACAGTCCGTCGCTCTACCAACTGAGCTATCAGGGATTTGAGTGAGGGCGAACTATAGCTTCAGCCTGTCGGGCTGTCAACACTTGCGCGGTTGAAAATCGCTTGGGCCCGCCAAGCGGCGCGAAGGAGGGGCGTGCGCCGGCAATTCATCGCTGGCGAAGGGGGGCTGCGGCGCGTTAAAATTTCGTTTGTTGACCATGCGGGAATAGCCGCGTTTTTGAGGTGGGTTAAATGAATCTGGACGGGAAGCTCGCGCTGGATGCGCGCGCGCAGCGGGCGAATAAAGATGCGGTGGAAATGAATGTTCATCTGCGGCAGTTGGACTCATTGCGCACCGGTGTCGCAATATCGATTTTGGATAAGCACAAAATCATCCAGGTGGCGGGAGAGGATGCAGAGGCCTTTTTACAAGGGCAACTCTCTAGCGATGTGCGTGAGTTGTCGGATGAAAACCGCGCTCAGTACAGCAGTTACTCTACGGCCAAAGGAAGGATGCTAGCCAGTTTTCTGGTTTGGCGTTGCGATGAAACTTATTACCTGGCGGTATCTGCGGATTTGGCCGATTACGTGGCCAAGCGCTTGAGCATGTTTGTGCTGCGCTCCAAGGTGAAGGTATCGATTGCGGATAACCTGACCTTGATAGGCCTTGCGGGCAAGGCGGCCTTGGCGGCGCTGACGATCGAGTCCGCATTGGCGTCAACACCAGGGCCGCGAGAGATGGTGCGGGTTGAGCCGGGCCTGTTGATAGGCTTGCCTGGGACAGGCTGGGTGCTGGTTGTGGACGAGGCAGGCGCAGAGTGGGTGGGGGAAAAGCTGACGGACGACGCCAGCCTGATTTCTTCCGGTGTTTGGGAATGGCGGGATATTGACGCGGGTATTCCTTGGGTCCATCTGGCGACTCAGGAGCAATTTGTGCCGCAGATGGCGAATATGGAGTTGATTGGAGGGGTGAGCTTTAAGAAAGGCTGCTACCCGGGGCAGGAAATCGTCGCCAGATCGCAGTATTTGGGAAAATTGAAGCGTCGTTTGTTCAAAGTAGCATTTAAACAGCCGCTTGCCATCGGCGCTAAACTCTATAGCCCATCTGTAGCGGGTCAGTCGATTGGCATGTTGTCGGCGGTTTGCCAAGTGGCTCCGGAACAATATGAAGGTTTGGCCGTTGTTCAATTTCAAGCTTGGGAAGAGGGTATTTATGCTGACGAGGCCTATACAATAAGGCTTCTGCAACTGGACCTGCCCTATTCCTTGAATGAGGGGCTTGAGAATTAATTGATAATTTCTGTTTTGTTTCCTTGACTTGAGTAGAAAGGCTTGGCTACATTATCATCTGTAATGCACCACTACTCTTACAATATATTTGGGAACATGCTAATGGAACTGTCGAAATTGGATTTTACCCAGCTGGTGGCTCTGCGCGCCGATGTCGAAGCTGAAATCAAGCGCCGCGAAAGCGAAGAAAAGTCCAAAGCCAAGAAACAAATCATTGAGCTTGCTCGCGCTTACGGCCTGAGCGTGGAAGAAGTGCTGGGCAAAACCGGCGGCGTGCGCAAGCCGGTGGAAGCCAAGTACCGTCACCCGGTTAGCCCGGAACTGACTTGGACCGGGCGCGGCCGCAAGCCGGTGTGGGTACAAGAGTGGATCTCCAGCGGCAAAGCGCTGGAAGCACTGGCTATCTAAGCAAACTGCGGGTTTGCAATGAATTTCAAAAGCGCCTGTCATGGGCGCTTTTTCTTTGTCTGACGGCCAGCGGTCCGGCTTGAGGCTTGCTATAAATGGATGTAGCGTTCAAGCTGTTTCGTATAGTGATTGAAATGTGCTGACATTGTCTTGAGAGTGGGCGGCTATGCTGGATTTTTTTTCAAGAGGGGCTAAAGGTCGCTCCGACCCATTGGCTAGCGCGGAAGCGGCCAGGGAGTTTGTGGCGGCTTTGAAGAAGGAGCACGGTGCGGCCGCGCATGAGCGCGTGGTGGCATTGCTGTCGCCATTGGAGTTGGATTGGCACAATATTTCAGTGGATCGCGTCGAAGCGCTGCTGGCTCTCAACCAAGAGACGGAGTCGCTGCATGAAAACCTCTGCGCGCAATACTTGCTGAATACGCGCATGCCCAAAGCGCTGGAAGCGCAGCTGAGAAGCCAGATACTGGCCTACGGAAAATGTTTTATCGACAGCTATCAGCATGTGCTGACGGTCGACGCCGACTCGGTCGAAGGCGCCAAGGTGCTGACCCTGTTGCCCATCGTGTTGTCGCGAATGATGTTCTACCTTGGCGAACATGCGCGCTGGCACTGGATCCGGAGCTTTAATCCGGAGGAGGCTTTTTGGCTGGGGGTGAACCAACTCTATTGGTTTGCAGAGCATCATGGTTGCGATTCCGTGCCGGTGTTTTTATTCGGCGATGGCCAGCCGGCCACCACGGTTCAGGATCAATTTCTCATCTTGCACATGCTCGCCGTATTGACCGGGGGCAATCTCAGCGCCAGACAGTTGCACTTTGCCTATCAACTGCTGCAGGTGCTGAGTAACCGTATGTCTTTGACACGAGCATGCGCGGAATATTCGAGTTTTGTGGTTTCTTTAAAAGGACCCCATCCCGCGACGAGGGCGACAGGCGGTTTGGTGGACGAGGCGGCCCGCTACTGGGGGACGACGGACTTGGTCGAGATCCTGCACGGCTGGAGTATCGTGCTAGATGCCGGCAGAGTGCCGCCCGAAATCAAAAGGATGATGGAGCCTGGCATTGATGCCAATACTCTGCGTGCTTTGATGCGTGAGTGGTCTCCCCAGCAAATGCGTTTCGAGAGGGCTGAACGGGTGCCTGTCTCCGGGCAGAGCATAGAAGTGGCGTATCGCCTACCGGTGCTGCACCGTTTGATTCGGGGGGTAGACGAGGCCAAGCAAACAGGCGCGCTAGAAGATGGCAACTTCGATGACGCAGCCAATATACGTATTTATGGCTTCGTGACCACGAGGAAGCGGGACAAGGGGGTACCCATGCCAGGGCTGGCCTCGGGCGGGGAGGGGGTTTCTCAGCCGGCCAAAGAGGAGTTTTCGCGTTGGGAGGTAGACAATGTCAGCCAAACCGGGCTTGGCGTCACCCTTGGTGCGATGGGAAATGAATGGGTGGGGTTGGGTGCGCTGATCGGTTTTCGCGAGAAATCGGTGGACGGTTGGAGTCTCGGCGTAGTGCGCCGGGTGAAGCGGAACTCGACGGATCAGATCTATCTGGGGGTTGAAACCCTGAGTCGAAGACCTGTGGCGGCTTCATTGCGACCAACCGATGTGAGATTGATTGATCCGACGCTGCCTCCTGAGCAGGTTTGGCTGGCAGGTCATATCGCCTTGTTCGTCCCTTGCCAGCGTTCTGGCAAGGTGGTCAATGCTTTGCTGCTACCACTCTCTCTATATGTATTGGGCAAAGAGTTCTACATGACGGCCAAGGGCAAGCATTTTCAGCTTTCCCTGGGCAAGGTAATGGATAAAGGCAGTGATTGGTGTCTGAGCGAGGTGGAGTTGGTCCAGGCTTTGGAAAGGCTGCCGGTTTTGCCGTGACTTCCATCCTTTAGGATGGAGTCGAACACGGGTCGAAGCTAAGCTTTGGCCCGTTTTTTATGGATAGTCGGGTCATGGGGTAGGAGTTGGTAAATACCCTTTATGGATATTCG